>CAJFMX010000003.1 GCA_904393115.1 uncultured Clostridia bacterium | reverse complement strand
GGCCGCCGGGGCGGCGGGCGCTGCGGCGGCCGCGGCCTGCGCGGGCGCGGCGGTCACCATGCGGGGCGCGTTCTCGATGCGCAGATGCGTCTCGCCCTCGCTGTATTCCAGGGCCGAGAGGTTGTTCTTGCTGACCAGCTCGGCCAAAGCCTTGATGTCGTTGATCTTCATGCTTGAACCCTCGCTTGCGTTACAGTTTGGCCGGGCGCAGGGCGACGGCGCCGTTGTGCCCGCCAAAGCCCAGGGAGGTCGACACCGCGATGGTCAGGTTCGCCCTGCGCGCGGTGAGCGGCGTGTAGTCCAGATCGCACTCGGGGTCCGGCTCCGTAAGGCCGATCGTCGGGGGGACGACGCCCTCCTCCACGGCCTTGGCCGAAGCGATCAGCTCCACCGCGCCCGCGGCGCCCAGCATGTGGCCCGTCATGGACTTGGTGGAGGAGATGATGGCGCGGCGCGCCGCCTCCTCGCCCAGGGCGCGCTTGATGGCCAGGGTTTCGGACTTGTCGTTGAGGGGCGTGCCCGTGCCGTGGGCGTTGATGTAGAGGCAGTCCTCGCCGGAGAGAGCGGCCTCGCGCAGCGCGAGCTCCATGGCGCGCGCGCCGCCGCTGCCGTCCGGCCGGGGGGCCGTGACGTGGTAGGCGTCGCAGGTGTTGCCATAGCCGCAGATCTCCGCGTAGATGTGCGCCCCGCGCTTCACCGCGCGTTCATACTCCTCCAGGACCAGGATGCCCGCGCCCTCGCCCATGACAAAGCCCGCGCGGCGCGCGTCAAAGGGCAGGGAGGCCTTTAAGGGGTCCTGCTCCAGCGACAGCGCCATGCAGGTGGTAAAGCCCGCGACGGCAAGGGGCGTGATCGTCGCCTCCGTGCCGCCGGCGACGATGGCGTCGGCATAGCCGTGCGCGATGGCGCGGTAGGCCTCGCCCACGGCGTGGGTGGAGGTGGCGCAGGCGGTGACGGTGGGCAGGCACGGGCCCTGCGCGTTGTACTGGATGGCGATGGTGCCCGCGGCCATGTTGGAGATCATCATGGGGATGAAGAGCGCGGAGACGCGGCTGGGGCCGCGCTCGTTGAGGCGGTTGCTCTGCTCGACAAAGGTGGACATGCCGCCGATGCCGCTGCCGACGTAGACGCCCAGGCGCTCCGGCTCGACCGTGCCCACGATCCCGCTCTCCTCCACCGCCTGCTTGGCGGCGGCGACGGCGTACTGGGTGAACTTGTCCATGCGGCGCTGGGTGGGCACGTCCATGCCGAAGTCCGCGGGGTTGAAGTCCTTGACCTCCGCCGCGAGCTTGGCCTTAAAGCCCTCCGTGTCAAAGCGCGTGATGGGCCCCACGCCGCACACGCCGGCAAGGAGGCCGTCCCAAAAGGCCTTGAGGGAATTGCCGACGGGCGAGATCACGCCCATGCCGGTGATGACGACTCGTTTCATTCTGAAAACTCCTCCTGTGCGGGCGCGCCGGGGGAACGCCCGGAGCCCCCCTCCCCGGCGGCAGAGCGCGCCGCCCGTTTTGCGGGGAGAAAAAGCCCGCGCCCGCTCGAAAAATCGCATGTGGGGGCGGCGCTACATGGCCATGCCGCCGTCCACGGGAATGACCGTGCCCGTAAGATACCCCGCCCCGTCCGAGCAGAGGAAGGCGACGACCTCGGCCACGTCCTGCGCGGAGCCCAGGCGCTTGAGCGGAATCTGCGCGGTGAGCGCATCCTTGGCCGCCTCCGGCAGAACGCGGGTCATGTCCGTATCGATGAAGCCGGGGGCGACGGCGTTGACCGTGATGCCGCGCGGCGCGAGCTCCCGGGCAATGGACTTGGTCAGGCCGATCAGCCCGGCCTTGGAGGCGGCGTAGTTCGCCTGCCCCGCGTTGCCCATCAGGCCCACGACGGAAGAGATGTTGACGATGCGTCCGGCCCGTTGGCGCAGAAAACCGGAATATGTATGGCGAATGAAATGAAATGCGCCTTTCAGGTTGACGTCCAGCACCGCGTCAAAGTCCTCTTCCTTCATCTGGGCGGCGAGCTTGTCGCGCGTGATGCCCGCGTTGTTGACAAGCGCGTAGATGGGCCCCATCTCGGCCGCGACGCGCTTGCACAGCGCGCCCACGGCCGCCTCGTCTGCCACGTCGCAGGCGTAGCAGTTCGCCTGCGCGCCGGCCTCCCGCACGCCCTGCGCCGTCTCCTCGGCCGCCGCGGTGTTGCCCGCGTAGACGATGGCGACGTTCATGCCCTCCCGGGCCAGCCGAAGGGCGATGGCCCGGCCGATGCCGCGCGAAGCGCCGGTCACCAGGGCGGTCTTTCCGTTCATCATGTGTTTACCTCCCGAGCGCGGATAGCGTCTGCGAAAGCGTTGCAGCGTCCTCGACGCGGCAGACGGCGACGTCCTTGTCGATCTTGGAAATGAGCCCCGAGAGCGTCTTGCCCGCGCCGCACTCGACGAAGGTGTCCACGCCCTGCGCGATCATCGCGCGCACGGTCTGCTCCCAGCGGACGGGGTTTTCCACCTGGCGCGCCAGGAGCGAAGCGGCGTCCTGCGCGCTGTAGGGCTCGGCCGTGCAGTTGGCGTACACGGGGACGATGGGCGCGGCAAAGCGCAGATCCCGCATGTAGTCCGCAAGGCCCAGGGCTGCCTCGTGCATGTAGGGGCTGTGGAACGCGCCGCTGACGTTCAGGCGCATGGCGCGGCCCTTGAGGGCGGCGACGCGCTCGCTCAGGGCGGCGATCTGGCCCTCCTCGCCCGAGACCACGGTCTGGCCGGGGCAGTTGTAATTGACGGGGTAGACCTTGTCAAAGTCCCCGCAGAGCTTCTCCACCTGCTCGGCGCTCAGGCGGAGCACCGCGGCCATGGCGGTCTTCTCCCCGGCGCTGCAGGCGTCCATGCGCTCGGCGCGGCAGCAGACCAGGCGCGCCGCCTCCTTCAGGGGCAGCATCTCGGCAAAGGCCACCGCGGCAAGCTCCCCCAGGGAGAAGCCCGCGACGGCGTCCGGCCGCACGCCCTTTTCGACCAGGGCCTTGGCGCAGGCCAGGTCCATGGCAAAGAGGCAGGGCTGCGTGTTCCGGGTGCGCGAGAGCGTCTCCTTGTCGCCCGCAAAGCACTGCTCCAGGGTTCCGGGGCGCTCCGCCTCCACCGCGTCGAAGATGTAGCGGGCGGCGGCGCTCGTCTCGTAGAGCTCCTTGCCCATGCCGGGGTACTGCGCGCCCTGGCCCGCGAATACAAACGCTATCTTACCCATTGCGCAGCTCCCTTCAAGAGTTCCTCGGCCTGGGCGAACATCTCGCGGATGATCTCGGCCGCGGGCTGCTCCTTGTTGACGAGGCCGGCGATCTGGCCGCACATGAAGGAGCCGTTCTGCTCGTCGCCCTCGCGGGCGGCCTTGCGCATCGCGCCGACGCCCATCTTCTCAAACTCCTCGGCCGTAAAGTCCGCGGAGTACTCCAGGTCCTGCATCCTGCGCGTGACGGGGGACTTGAGCCCGCGCACGGGGTGGCCCAGGCGCCGGCCGGTGACGATGGTGTCGATGTCCTTGGCCTTGAGCACGCGCTGCTTGTAGTTTTCGTGGATGGTGCACTCGGTCGCCACGAGGAAGCGGGTGCCCACCTGCACGCCCTTTGCGCCCAGCATGAGCGCCGCCGCGACGCCGCGCCCGTCGCCGATGCCGCCGGCGGCCAGCACCGGGATCTTCACCGCGTCCACCACCTGGGGCGTGAGCGCCATGGTGGTCAGGTCCCCGACGTGGCCGCCGGACTCGCCGCCCTCGGCCACGACCGCGCAGGCGCCCATGCGCTCGCACATGCGGGCGATGGCCACCGAGGGCACGACCGGCACGACCTTGAGGCCGTTTTCCACCCAGGTCTTGATGTACTTGGAAGGAAGGCCCGCGCCGGTGACGACGACGGGCACCTTCTCCTCCACCACAACCTGCGCCACCTCGTCGGCGTAGGGCGACATCAGCATGACGTTGACGCCGTAAGGCTTGTTCGTGATTTCGCGGATCTTGCGGATCTGCTCGCGGAGCTGCTCCCCGTTGGAGTTCATGCCCGCGATGATGCCAAGGCCGCCGGCGTTGGACACCGCGCCCGCCAGGGACGCGTCCGACACCCAGGCCATGCCGCCCTGAAAGATCGGGTATTCAATGCCCAGAAGATCGCAGATTTCGGTATGAATCATGGTTGTTCCTTGCCTTTTTTCTGGATTTTTCCGCGCTTAGGCCTGCGCGTCGATGAGGTTGACGATGTCCTGGACGGTCTTGAGGTCCGGGCTCATCTCGATGGTGCCGCCGAAGGTGTCCTCAAAGGACATGATCAGCTCGACCGTGTCCAGGGAGTCGATGCCCAGCTCCTGGAAGGTGGACTCGGGCTTGATGGTGGACACGTCGATGTCCTTGTACTCGGCGATGATCTTGGCTACCTTTTCGAACGTCATGGGAAATTCCTCCTTGCAAAAGATGTGTGGATGGATTTTTTTATGTGAACGCCGCCGTGCGGCGCCGACATCAGATGCGCAGCAGCGCCGCGCCATGGGTGAGCCCCGCGCCAAAGGCGGACAGCGCGACGAGCTGCCCCTCCCGGAGCCTGCCGTCGCGGCGCATTTCGTCCAGCAGCAGCGGGATGCAGGCCGAGGAGGTGTTGCCCAGCCGCTCGATGTTGCCGGGGAACTTCTCCTTCGGCTGCTTCAGCCGCGTCTGGGCCGCGTTGAGGATGCGCTGGTTCGCCTGGTGCAGCAGGAACCAGTCCACCGCCTCCAGGGAAACGTCCGCCTTTTCGCAGACCGCGCGCAGGTCCCGCACGCAGGAGGAGACGGCGAAGCGATAGACCTCCTGGCCGTTCATCCTGAGGTATCCCCCCGCGCCCTCCCGGTGCGTGAAGGGGCAGTTGCCCGCCGGGGTCGGCATGTTGAGGAAGTCCTCGTTGGGCTGGGTCGCGATGCAGGTCGCGATGCAGCCGCTCGGCTCGCTGTTTTGCAGCACAACCGCCCCTGCGCCGTCCCCGAAGAGCACGCAGGTGGCGCGGTCCGTCCAGTCCGCAAGGTAGGACGGCTTTTCCGCGGCCACGATCAGGACGTTGCGCGCCTTGCCCGCGCGCAGGTACGCGTCCGCAATGTCGAGGGCCTGAAGGAATCCCGTGCAGGCGCCGTTTATGTCCAGCGTCTGCCCGGAGAAGCCCAGCGCCCCCGCGATGAAGCACGCGGGCCCGGGCGTAAAGTAGTCGGAAGCGACGTTGCTGCAGATGAGCAGGTCCAGCTCCTCCAGGGCAAGCCCTGCGTCCTCCAGGGCGCGCCGGGCCGCGAGCGTTCCAATGTCATTCACCGATTCCCTGTCGAGCACGCGCCGCTCGCGGATGCCCGTGTGCGAGACGATCCATTCGTCGCTCGTGTCCAGGAACTTTGTCAGGTCCTCGTTTGTGACGATCTGCTCCGGCAGCGCGCTTCCCGTTCCGATGATCTTCATAGTTTCCGATCTCCCTATTGTTTTTCGCTCATTTCGCTCTGCTTTCGCTCCAGATACCGGTTGAGCTTGGAGAGGATGCGCACCAGCTCCTCCACCTCTGCCTCGCTCATCTCCCGCGTGATGGACCGCACCATGTTCTCGTGGAAATAGCGGTGCGCGGCGTCCATCTTGCGGCCCCGCGCCGTCAGCGCCACGCGGGTCACGCGGCCGTCGTTTTCGTCCTTGTTCTTGACGACGTAGCCCTTCTTTTCCAGGCGCTTGACCGCGACCGTCACCGTGGGCAGGGTGATCTCCATTGCCTGGGCAATGCGGCTGATGCTGCACGACCCGCCCTGCCCGCGACCCACGCACTCCAATATGTGCAGCTCTGCGATGGACAGGTCGTTTTGTTGGGAGGTCAGCATGCAGCTTTCGACCTTTGCCACGTTCTGATAGGTGTTTACCAGCAGGTCGTTCAGCTCTGCGTCCGCGCGTCTTAACATGCCTGTTTCCTCCGTCCAGAGCGGTAATTAGTTAGTCAAGCTAAGTATATCATCCTACCGCAATTTGTCAATACGCGCAAAGGGGGAAGTTTGCGTAAAAAAAGCCGGAAGGGCGGGCCGCCATGGCCCCGCCCTCCCGCAAGCCCCTTTTAGGGGAGGAAGTTCTTCCAGGCCTCTTCCTTCTGCTGCGGATGCGAGACGAAGAGGAAGCGGTCGGGATCCTCAGCAAACTGCGTGTAGATGGGCACGCCCGGCTCGATGCCGAGCTGGGGATAGCCCTGCGGCGCCTTGCAGACGAAGGGGGCCGGGGCGTAGGCGTCGTTGTGCAGCCAGCGCAGGCCGCCCGCCTCGTCCAGCAGGGGGAACCAGGCCAGGCCGCCGTGGGCGCGCACGCCGCGGTAGTCGAACCCAAAGTCGCGCACGCACCACGCGCCGAAGGTCAGCGGCCGCTCCGGGTCTGCGGAGATGGTCGCATGCGCCCAGCCCGGCGGCACGACGACCACCTGGCCCGGCTCCGCCTCCACGGCGAAGCAGCGGCCGGGATCGTCGCCGTCGCGCTCCTGCATGAGGATCACGGCGCGGCCGGACCAGATCTCGTAGACCTCGGGCGTGGAGGCGTTGCAAGAGGGGCTGACCGCATGCACGTGCCCCTGGGAGCGCACGGGCTCCTCGCCCAGGCGCCCGCGGGCATACGTCACCACGCCGAAGAGCAGGTTCCGCGCGAGCATCGCCTCGCGGTCGCTCTCGCGTCCGACGTCCATGGCGATGGCGTAGACCGGGTCCGGCCCGGAGCAGGCGGGGTCGCGCAGGCTCTTGCGGATGGCGTCCAGGCTCCGGTTCTCGACCTCGGGCCCGAAGACGCCCGGGCCGTAGGCAAAGCCCATCGGGTTTTCCGTGGGCCGAATGTCAAATCCGGGCTGCATCTCTCCTCTACCCCCTCACATAGGCCTTCATGGTGGCGCATCGCTCGCCGGGAACGGCCGGGCGGATGACGTACGCCCCCACCGCCGCCGGCACGATGAACGTCTCGGCGTAGTGCACGCGGAAGGGTTCGAACGCGCCATTCGGGCTCTCTACGACGGCCTCGCTGCCCTCGACGAGGTTGAGCATGTTCACGCCGCCGTTCGTGTTGTGCAGAACGGGCTTTGTGAACCAGTGCCGCCGCGTCTCGAGGAACTCGCGCTCGTGCAGGCCGGTGCGCTCCTCGACCCAGCCGTCGCCGCGGGCGACCTCCTGGACCTGGCCGACGAGCTCGCGCAGAACGAAGTCCGTGTCGCGGTCGAACTGGATGTTCTTTCTGCCGTGCTCCAGGTGGATGGGCCGGGGCTTGCCGTCCAGCCCCACGCGGTTCCAGTCCCAGAGCTTAAAGGTGAAGATGTAGGGCGTGGCGCTGATCTCCAGGACCATGGTGTCGCGCCCGGAGCAGTGCACGGTTCCCGCGGGGATGAGGAAGTGGTCGTGCTTGTGGGCGGGGATGCGGTTGACGTAGCGCTCCGCGTCGAACTCGCCCGTCTCCTGCGCGCGCTCGAGCGCGCCGAGCATCTCCTGCGGGTCGACGCCGTTCTTCACCCCCAGGTACACGGCCGTGTCCGCCCCGGGCTTTACATCCAGGATGTAGTAGCTCTCGTCCTGGGTGTAGTGCATGCCGAAGGTCTGCTGGATGTACTCGGTCAGGGGGTGCACCTGCAGGGAGAGGTTCTGGCCGTCCACCGTGTCCAGGAAGTCGAACCGGATGGGGAAGTCCAGGCCAAAGCGCGCGTGCACGCGGTCGCCCAGGAGCGCGCGCGGCGCAAAGAGCACCAGGTCCTGCGCCGGCACCTCCATGACGGTGCTCCCGCTCTGGAGCAGCAGGCTGTTCTCCTCCGGCACGCCGTCAAAGCTCCAGGCGTAGTTCTTCTTGGCGGGGTCCAGGCCGCAGACCTTCTTCATCCACTGCCCGCCCCAGACGCCGGGGTCGAAGTACGGCGCCACGCGGAAGGGGCGCTGCGCCACGAGCGCCAGCGCCGCGCGGAAGTCCTCGCCCCGCATCATCACGGGCTTGTCGCGCTTGTTCGTCTCCAGGAGGTAGTCGACCTCGGGCATCACGGCGCGCTTGTGTCGGTCGCTGACGCGCCAGTCGATGAAGTAGCCGCGCTTGACCTTGCGCAGCGTCTCCTCGCCCTCGTTGTGCGCGCAGTAGTTGCCGATCTCGCCCGAGCGGTAGCGCAGCTGGATCTCCCAGCGGGCCAGGTCCGCGTAGACGAGCACGTCGCCCTTGGCGATGAGCGAGGCGCCCACGCCGTACAGGAGCGTGATCCCCTCGGCCTCCTGCGCGCGGCGGCGGAGCACGGCGATCTTCTTTTCGTCAAAGAACTCGATCAGGTTGTGGCAGGAGAGCACGCCGAAGACGCGGTCGTCCGTGATGTTGCGGGCGAGCATGGCCTCGATCTCCTCGTCGGAGCGGTTCGCCTCGTGCGCGTCCAGCACGCGGGCGAAGAACAGCTCCTCCATCAGGCCCGCGACGATCTCGTCAAAGCGCGTTCCCGGGTAGCCGTCCACGACGAGCAGGGCGCGCTGCTTTCCCGCAAGGGCGCGCGCCAGCTCCCCGGCGATCGCGCCATAGCCCGCGAGCATGGAATACGGCACCGGGACCGTGGGGAATTTTTCATAGGTGCACATCGGCAAAAGGCCTCCTTATCCCAGCTTCGGCTCGCCGTCGACTTCCCGCAGGCGCTTGGCAAAGCCCGTGCGCGCAATGCTCGCGTAGTCGTGGCCGCAGTCCGCGCCCCAGCAGCAGCCCACGGCGAGGACTTCCTCGCCCGTGTTGGCCAGGCGGTGCGCGACGGAGCGCGGAATGTAGTGGAGCGTGCCGCGCTCCATCTTCTCCGCCCAGCAGTTTCCCTCTTCGTCCATCAGGATGAGCGCGCCGCGGCCGGAGATGCAGAAGTAATACTCCGCCGTGTCGCGTTTGGCGTGGAAGTGTCCCTTGGTCATAAAATATTCGTCGCCCACCTTGCCGGGGTAGACAAAGCTCGTCCCGAACAGCAGGCCGCCGGGCGTTCCCTCCGCCTCCTTGTCGTGCATCTGCACGCGGTAGACGATTGTATCCTGCGGCAGGGCCGCGCGGGCCGCCTCATCCGCAAAAAACCCCGCAAGGTCGGCGATTCTCCGCTCGGAGGTCGTCACTTCCCCGGCGAGACTTCCCGTTGCAAGGTCGATGGTGGTTTGCATTTGAGCCCCTCCTCTTCTTTTTTCCGCCTTCTAGTGTACTCCCGGTCCGGGCTTTGCGTCAAGCGCGCAAAACTTCCCCTTGCATCCCGCCAAAAACGCGCTATAATAGAGATACTGAATCAATCTTCAGGGTAGGGTGCAATTCCCAATCGGCGGTGAAAGCCCGCGCGTGCGCAAGCACTGATCAGGTTCCATTCCTGAGCCGACGGTAACAGTCCGGATGAAAGAAGATATGATGAAGTGCAACGCAGGCGGAACATCAAAAAACCGAATACGCGCGCCTTCAAATCCCCTCATATCTTAAAAGAGGTCTTTCATGTCCCAGAAGGTCACCCCTCTCCACGGCAACTCCACCCGCGCCGACTCCAAGTTCTCCGTCCGCAAGCTGACGATGACCGCCATGCTTGGGGCTGTGGCCACGGTGCTGATGTACATCAGCGTTTCCGTGCCGCTCATGCCCAGCTTCATCAAGCTCGACCTGTCGGAGCTGCCGGCGCTGATCGCATCGTTTGCGCTCGGGCCGCTCAGCGGCGTGGCGGTTTGCCTCATCAAGAACCTGATCAACCTCTTCTTCTCCACAACCGGGGGCGTGGGCGAGCTTTCGAACTTCCTCCTCGGCGCGATATTCGTCTTTGTCGCGGGTATGTTCTACCGCTACATGGGCGGGCGCAAGGGCGCGCTGATCGGCTCCCTCTGCGGCGCGGCCGCCATGGCGGTCTTCTCGGTCTTCTCCAACTACTTCGTGGTCTACCCGGTCTACACGGCCTTCATGCCCATGGAGACCATCCTCTCCATGTACCAGGCCATCAACCCGAACGTCGAAACGCTCTGGGATGCGCTGATCTGGTTCAACATGCCCTTCACCTTCCTCAAGGGCATGCTCTCCGTGGTCATCACCTTCCTCATCTACAAGAAGCTCTCCCCCCTGCTCAAGGGGACGAAGAAGCTCGCAAAGTGAGCATGCGCAAGCGCGCTCCCGCATCGGCTGCGGGGGCGCGCTTTTTTTGCGCTCTACAGCTCCAGGCGCAGGCCGGCGTGCAGGGGCGCGACGCGCCCGGGGAGGGCCGCCTGCAGCCGCGCAAGGGCCGCGTCGCCCGTGCAGTGCCCCGTGTAAAAGCGCGCGCCCTCCAGTTCGCCGAAGCAGCGGAAAACCTCTTGCAGCGTCTCCTCCGGCTCGCAGACGCCCGTGCGCGGGTTGGAGAGGTGGAACCCGCCGACCACCGCGTCGATCCGGCCCCCCGCCAGCTCCTGCGCGCGGCGCACGATGTTGACAATCCCCCGATGCGCGCAGCCGGTGACGAGCACGGCCTTGCCCTCGGCGCGCAGGAGCAGGTTCTGCTCGTCGCCGAAGGGATCGGGGGCCCAGATGCCGCCCTCCTCCCGAAAGAGGACGCCGTTTGCGCGCGGCAGGGGCGCCTCCCTCCCCTCGTCCGCAAAGAGCAGCGCGCCCGGCAGGATCTGCGCGTTGTCCGTGAGCAGGCGCAGGCGCGGGTTCGCGCGCAGCGACGCGTCCAGGCCGATCTGCGCCACCTCTCCCGAGGGCCGCAGCGACCCGCGCGCGCCGAAGGCCTCGGCCCGGACGTAGACGGGCGCGTGCGCATTGTGCGCGAGGAAGGCCCGCAGGCCGCCGCCGTGGTCGTAGTGCCCGTGCGAGAGCGCGGCCGCCTCCACCCCGGCCACGTCTGCGCCCAGGCGCGCCGCGTTCTTGAGAAAGAGCGAGCTTGCGCCCATGTCAAAGAGCAGGCTGTGCCCTTCCCAGGTCAGCAGCAAACTCAGGCCGTGCTCCCCTTGAAATGGTTCCATCACATGGTTTTCAGATAGGCACAATATATTCATCATTTCCTCCTTTTATTTCTTCTGTGTTGCTAATATTTCCTATTGTGTTGAATTTTTGATGGATATATTTCAAAGCTTTCGGTGTCTCATCACCGATTCGAAACACAAAACCCGCAACTGCGCTTTGGGAAACCTCGTCTGAGGGATAAAAGGAGGTTTGACCAACATGAAAAAAGCAAAATCCCTGCTGGCCATCTGGTTGGCCCTCGTCCTCACATTGACCCTGTTCCCCACCGCGCTGGCGGACGATCAGACGCACACGGTCACCTACGATCCTTCCACCCCTGACCATATTACGTACACATCTTCTCCCGCCACAACCACCGCAAATCAGGACCTCGTATTTGAATTTACGGTCGAGGAAGGGTATACGTACGATGTCGGCATCACCATCGGTGACGCATCCTACAACGGCGGAACAGATGTGCAGGGAGCCACCGCCTCCGAACGCATCTACACCGTTCCCTCGGCGGATCTCACCGACGATGTGGTGATTTCCCTCTCCGCGACCCAGTCCACTGACGACAGTGGCGACGATGGCAGCGCGGCAACCGCCTACACGATCACCTTCGCCGACGGCGTAGACGATGCGGAGATTGAAGTTCCGGAACCGCAGACCGTCGACGCCGATACGCCCTACACCCTCACCGCCCCCACCCGTTCGGGCTATGTCTTTCTGGGCTGGTCCGACGGAACGACTACGTATGAGGCCGGCACGGTGCTGACCGTTGACGATCTGACCAGCGACATCACCTTGACCGCGCAGTGGGCTCAGAGCGTCGCGATCTCCTTCGTCTCCGGCACCAGCTCCAGCACCAGCGGCATCCCCAGCGACACGAGCGGCGCCGCCGGATCGAGCTACACGCTGCCCACGAGCGAACCCCGCCGCAATTCCGGCAGCTACGAATTCACCGGCTGGGAGTACTCCGTGGACGGCCAGGTGTACCAGCCCGGCGCGACCGTGACCCTTCCGGACGGCGGCACGACCGCCGTCACCTTCACCGCGCAGTGGGCCTACCGCACCTATCCGGATTACGACGAGGATGACGACGATTCCTCCTCGTCCTCCTCTTCGGATGACGAGTACACGATCCGCGCCACCGCCTCCGACGGCGGCTACGTCAGCCCCAGCGGCACCACCTACGTGGACGAGGGCGACGACCTGACCATCACCTTCTCCCCCTACAGCGGCTACGTCATCGACGGCGTGTACATCGACGGCGTCCTGGACAACAGCCACGACGGCTCCTACACCTTCCGCGACGTGGATGAGGACCACACCCTCTACGTCCGCTACATCGCGGATACCGGTTCCGGCTCCTCCGGCAGCTCCGGCGATTCGGACACCTCGCCCAAGACCGGCGACGCCAGCGCGCCGCTGCGCATGGGCCTCGGCTTCGGCTCCCTGGCGCTGATCGCCTTGCTGGTTGCCCGCAGGATGCGCCGCGCGTAACCGCCTTTCCACGCAAGCGCACCAAAAACGCAGCATAAAATGTTCTTGAACGGCCCGGCCCGAGCGGCGGGGCCGTTTTTTGTGCGGATTCGGCGCCCCGCGCGGCCTTGTTCGCCTGTTCATTGCGCTTTCATTTCCCGTCTGTTACAATTTGGATACATTTCGGCCGGAAATATTTCAGCAAATGGCAGAATTTGTTACAGCAATCTTTTGAAAATGTGGAAACCTCTTCACGAAACATTTCGTCTAAATGGGTAGAAGGAGGTATCGACCATGAAGAAAGCAAGAACCCTGCTGGCCATCTGGCTGGCGCTCATCCTCACGCTGACCCTGTTCCCGACCGCGCTGGCGGATGGGGAAAATAAAGTTCCTGATCCTACTGGAGATACTGATCCAACCACCTACACAGTTGAATGGACTGTTGACGAAGATCAGGTTGAAGTCGAAAACAAGGTCGCAAGCGTTCCCGCAGGACAAGATTATTCTTTTAGCTACAAGGCTAAAGAAGGCCACCAAATCACAGGTGTCAACATTAAGGTAGGCGATACCCTCATGCGGGATACTGTCGGTGAGCCTGCTGTCGATGGCGTATATTATTACACCATTCCAAAAGAGAGCCTGAATGGCACTGTTACTATCTCTATCTCTTCTGAGTCTGTTCCTCAAAACGACCCGGAACCCCAAGCAACGTACACCGTTCGCTATACTGGTGAGGGCGCAGGCGTTAGTGAAGAAATATCCGTAAATGCCGGTGACTCTATAAACTTAAAAAGCGTTAAACGTTCTGGCTATATCCTTAAGGGCTGGCGCGAAATCGGTGGTGAAGAAACGATTCTGCCGCCAGGTGGTTCGTATATGCCCACTGGGGATGTAACTCTCCAAGCTGTTTGGGCTGTGACCGTCACTTATGCTGGTGAAGGTGCAGGCGTTAGCGGGTCTCCCGAAGTTGTAGTAGTAGGAGAGGCTATGAAGCTCAAAGATGTATCTCGTCCTGGATATACCCTTAAGGGTTGGAAAGTCGGGAATACTGAGGAGATTCTCGCTGTTGGTTCCGAATATAAGCCCACAAAGAGTATCACGCTTACTGCTGTCTGGGGGCAGGATGTAACTGTGACTTACTCTGAGGGCGAACCCGCCGCCGCAGGCAACTCACAAAAGCTGGAAGTCGGCGATATCATTACCGTCGCGGAGCCCGATTCCAACAAAATCCCGGCTGGAAAAATCTTTACCGGCTGGAAGGCTAGTGACGGCAAAACCTACCAGCCCGGCGACAAGATCACCCTGACTGAAACCAATCTGACTCTGACCGCGCAGTATGACGATAAGGTCATCGTCAAATTCGCCAAAGAAAACAACAGTGGCAACGTTTCTGGCATGCCTTCGGATACAGAGGCTCCTTATAATCAGAGCTACAAGCTTCCCACCAAAGAGCCCTCCCGCACGGATGGCAGCTATGAGTTTGGCCGCTGGCAGCTGACCGTTAACGGCAAGACCTACACGTACTCGGCCGGCGCCACCATTAACTGGGCGAGTATTGGTGTTGATGCAGGCGATACCGTGACCTTCATCGCGGATTTCGATCACCACTACTACGCCGACTACGACGAGGATGACGATAAGCCCTCCAAGCCCTCCAAGCCCACCTACGACGAGTACCGCATCCGCGCGACCTGCTCGGACGGCGGCTGGGTCAGCCCGGCGGGCAGCACCTATGTGCGCGAGGGCCGCAACCTGACCGTCACCTTCGCCCCCTACAAGGGCTATGCCATCGACGGCGTCTACATCGACGGCGTCCTGGACAACCGCTATGACGGCTCCTACACCTTCCGCGACGTGGACGAGAACCACACCATCTACGTCCGCTACGTCCGCGACAGCGGCTCCTCCGGCGGTTCCTCCGGCGGCGGCTCGCACTGGGACGACGACACCTCGCCCAAGACCGGCGACACCTCTGCGCCGCTGAGCATGGGTCTGGGCGTCGGCTCCCTGGCGCTGATCGCCTTCCTGGTCGCCCGCAAGATGCGCCGCGCGTAAATTTCCCCCCAACGACACCTTTGCAACAACACCTCAGAGGATGAGCAAGCGGTCCCGCCCATGCGGCGGGGCCGCTTCTTTGCCCTTTCGGCGCGGGCGCGCCTATCCCTCGGCGAAAAAGTCGGTGTCCACGCGCTTGACGGCGTAGACCGCCTCGGTCGAGACGCCCAGGTCGTACTCCATGAGCAGGGCGGCCAGCTGCGCGCCGTCCACCAGCACGGCCTTGACCGTGTGCTGCCGCGCGGCGTAATCCTTGGCCTCCTGGGTGAACTGCGCGGTCGTGATGAACAGGCCCTTTGCCGCGCCCTGGCCGGCCAGCGCGCCGACGAACTTCTGCACCTCGGGCCGGCCCACGGAGGCGCCGCGATCCCACTTCTTGGCCTGGATGTAGATGAGGCTGAAGCCGAGCTTGTCCTCGCGGATGATGCCGTCGATGCCCTCGTCGCCCGTGCGGCCGGTGACGATGCCCGCGCCCTCCACGGCCCCCCCATAGCCCATCTTGAGCAGAAGCTGCACGACCAGATTCTCAAAGAAGGCTGCCGACTGCGCGCAGACCTCGTCCAGGAGCTCGTCGGCGACCGCGCTGCGGATGAGGCGGTAGGCGTCCTCCAGCGCGTCGCGCGGCGTGCTTCCCTCCTGCAAAGCGGGACCCTCGCCTGGCGTGGCTCCCGCGCCCTGCGGCTCCACGCCGGTGAAGGCGCGGAAGCTCTCGTAGCGCTCGAGGAAGGCGTTGTCCACCGACTCGCCCGCCCGGAGCACGCACCCGCCCTCCGCGGACAGGGCGTAGACGCCGCGGCGGCGATGCTCCAGGAGCCCCGCCTTGTGCAGGTAGGTCACGGCCCAGCCCACGCGGCCCGCCCACACCACCTTTCCGCTGGGGAGCAGCTCCTGCAGGTCCTGGGCGGACAGGCCGCGGACGGCGGCGAGCCCTGCGCGCAGCTGCGCCCGGCTCTGTTCGCCATGCTCCCCCAGCCAGCGGAGCACGTCCCCATACAGTTCATCGTACTTGGGCAGCGCCATGGCAATCCCCCTCCCGATTTGTTCGGTCCGCGCTCATCCCTGCTCCTCCTGCAGGACGAGCGCGTGCTCGCAGAGCTCTCCCTCGTGAAAGTGCGGCTGTTCCAGCTCCGCGGGCGGGTCGTAGGAGACCCAATATCCCGGGACCAGGTGGACGTACCCGCAGACGGGGCACTTGTAGGAATAGGTTTCCATGGGCGTTCCTCCTGTCTTTTCTAGCGTCGGACGGCCTCGGGGCAGCGGTCGGCGAGGCGCCGCCAGGCGGCCTCCACCTCCTCCGGGATGTCCACGTGCGCGATGAAGCCGCGGCCGCGCGGGCCGTAGCCGTTCTCGTCGTCGCGCAGGCGCGGGATCTCGCCCAGGGCCAGCGAGAGCAGGCGCTCCCGGCTGCCGTAGAGGGGCGCGCTCTCCGGCGTCGGCCGGAAGGGCGGCGCGCAGAAGATCCGCGCGCCCGGGAAGACCGCCGCAAAGGAGGCCGCGCTCCGGCGCTGCATGGTGGGGTCCTGGATGAGCGCGAGGGTGCGCGGGCGCAGCCCCAGCCGGTCCAGCAGGGCGCGCGTCCTGACCGCGTTGTCCCCGCAGTTCGTGGATTCACCCTCCACGAGCAGGCGGGAAAAGCCGCCGTCCACGCGCAGGATCTGCGCAAAAATCGCGGCCTCCGGTCGGCCTTCGACCGCGATGCCCTCGTAGCGGGGATCGCGCCGGATCGCCTCGCGCAGGAGCGCCGTGGAGTGCCCGACCCCGCCGCTGACCACGGTGTGCCAGAACTGCCGCTCCCGGTTGAGGCGCACGGCGTATTCCGCCGCGCAGGGCAGGGCGCTGCCCAGAAGGACCAGCACCTCCGCGCAGTCAAACGCGTCCTCGGGCGCGAGGAAGTCGAGCAGAACCTGCAGATCCGAATCTGCGCACATGCGTATTCCGCCTCCCTTTCTGTTCCGCGTACTTCTCCCCTACTGTACAGGATTCCGCGCGCAAAAGCAAGAAAAAAAGAGCGCCTTCCGGATGGAAGGCGCTCGAAATGCGCAGATTACGCGTCGATGCGGAAGGTCTGCTCACCGTAGGCGCCGGGAGCGATCGAGTACTTCGGGAAGACCACCACGACGCTGCCGTCCTCGTCCAGGTAGAAGGACGTGTTCTCGTCGACGGTGGTAAAGCCGCCCTGGTCCTCGGAGAAGTAGGAGACGTCCGTGTTCTCCGCCATCTGCTCCTGGATGGAGGAATTGCAGATGTTCACCCAATCCTCGCCCAGCACGTCCTGCAGCGTCAGGACCTGGCCGGTCGCAAGGTCGAGGTTGTAGTAGACGATCTCCTTCCCGGCCGAGATGTCGCTCTCCGCGGCGCGCAGCACGAAGGAGACGCGGTCCTCGGTCTCGCTGAGGATCTCGTAGTCCACGTCGACCTGGATGTTCTTCTGCTCGAACTCTTCCTCCGTGCCGCCGGTGGCCAGGAACGCCTCGCGGTACTCCGCGATGCGCTGGTTTGCCTCTTCGATGTACTGATCCACGATCTTGTTGATCTGCTCGTTCACATCCGCGGCAAACTGGGTGTCATCCGCAACCATGGGCTGCTCGACGTTCACGGTGCTGCCCGGCTGCTCCTCCGTAAAGGAGCGCACCGTGAGCACGCGGGCGATGTCGCCCACGACCGGGATCTCGTCCACTGCCTGTGCAAAGGCAGGGCTAACATTGACGCTGACGCCAAAGACCACGACCACCGCCGCGGCGGCGCCGGCCACTCTCAGCCACTTCATTTGATGTTCCACTCCTCTAGCCTTCCGCATGCGGCGTTTGGTCTGCTCCACGAGTTTTTCGGACGGGTGGTTTCTGTGATACTGTCTGCGGTATTTCTCTTCCATCATGCTCCCCCTTCCCATTCCTTACGGAGCTGTGCGCGGGCGCGCGACAGTCTGGAGCGCACGCTCGCCTCTTTTTCCCCCGTGATCGCGCCGATCTCGCGAGCGGTCAGCCCCTCGCCGTAGAACAGGTGCAGTGCGGCGCGATCCTTTTCCGGCAGCCGGGCCAGCGCGTCGCGCAGGGCCAACGCCTCGAAATCGTCCGCCTGGCCGTGCTCGGGCAGGCGTTCCACGGGCACGACGTGCCGCCTCCAGGCGGACGCGCCGAGCTTTTTGCAGCAGTTCAGGGTTACGCGCAGCAGCCATGCCTTGCGGTGTTCTTCGGAGGCAAAGGTCGGATTGCGTCGCACAAGCCGCAGAAAAACCTCTTGAAAGACATCGTCGGCGCTGTCCCTGCGGCCGGTCTGCGCACAGGCCAGGCGGTAAACCATGTCGGCGTACCGCTCGACGACCTCGTCGATGCTCTCATCGGTTCGAAGCGACAGGCTCTCCATTTTTCCCCTGCCTCCTTTCACTTACACATACCCCGCACAGGGGGAAAACGCTGCAAAAATTTTTTAGGAATTTTTTTCTTCTTCCGCGCGGCGGACCGCCATGCCGTCCCAGGGGATCTCGCCGTCTGCGCGGGCCGTGCGCTGCATGTGCGCCCGGATCTCTTCCTCCTCCTCCGCGCTGCACAGGGGGATCTCGTCGCCCGCGCGGTAGATCACCCGGTCGTTCTCCGGCGTGCCGACGCGGATCTCCGTCACCTCGTCCCCAAGCTCGATGTACGCGCCCTCGTCGAGGGAGACCTCGACGTCCGCGCGGTAGAGCTTCCCCTCGTGGAGATAGTATTGGGGGGTGATGACCGTGTGCGGCTCGCCGCGCTTGGGGATGCGGGAGGTGCAGAACGTGATGCGGATTCCGCCGTCCCCCTCCCCGAGGGTGGATCTTTGGCCGACATAGGTCCCGCTTTCAAAGACCCGGGCCACCCAGCCGTCCGCCGTGCGGACCAGCCGGACGTCGTACTCCTCCAGCGGCACGGGCGTCGAATCGACCACCCAGAGCTGCCAATAGGCGGCGGCCGCCAGCGCAGCGGCCAGGATCGTCACGGCCAGCCCCAGGAGGAATCCCCGGGAGGTGAGGCGCTTGCAGTACCGGCGCACGCCCTTCCACTGGGCGCGGTTTTCCGTCGCCTCCTCGGGCGAGGGGGTCTGCCGGTCCTCCGCCTGCATGAGCGCCAGGGCCTCGCGGCAGCCCTCGCAGTTCTGGACGTGTTCCTCGACAAAGCTGCGGCTCTCCGGGCTGCAGACGTTGTCCAGCATCAGCGGCATGATGTCCTGCGCGACGGCGCAGATGGTCTCTCTCGGTTCAGTCCTCTCCGTCATGTTCCCTCTCCTTTCCGACTCGTTCCCGGAGCCTGACCTTGGCCCGGTAATAGGTCACGCGCGCCCAGTTCTCGCTCCGGCCAAAGAGCGCGCCGATCTCGCTGTAGCGCAGCTCGCCCAAGGTCCGCAGGGTGAAGACCTCCTTGTACGGCTCCGCCAGGTCGTGCAGCGCCCGATGGATGCGCAGGACCCCGTCCCGGTCGTCGGGGTCGACGTCCAGGGCCGCCTCGGCCGGCGGGGCCGGGCGCCGGGCCCTGCGGCACTCGCTCAAGTAGGCGTTGCGGGCGATGCTGCACAGCCAGGTCTTCAGCTCGCAGCGGCCGTTGAACTGCTCGCCCTTGCGGAAGGCGCGGTCGAACGTGTCCTGCGTGAGCTCCTCGGCAAGATGCGCGTCCCGGCACAGGGAAGGCAAAAACCGGTAGACATGTGCGAAATTTTCGCGGTACACCGCTTCAAAGTCCACCCCGTTTCCCCTCCTCTCACACATTGGACGCGCAGAAGGCGGTTTCATTACAGGAAAGAGAGAAAAAACGCCGCGGGAACTCTTCCCACGGCGTTTCCTGCGCTCAGGCGTTGAACCAATTCTCCCACAGGTCCTGGATGCGCGCGCAGACGGCGTCCAGGTCCTCTGCGATGGGCTTTCCCCGCTCGTAGACCACGCGGCCGTCGACCAGGGTCATCTCCACGTCGCGCGAGTTGCCGCCGTAGACGATGTGGTGGACGAGGTCCGTCATCGGGTGATAATAGGGCTGGTCCAGGTCCACGAGGCAGAGGTCCGCCTTGAACCCCGGCTCGACGCTGCCCACGTCCTCGTACCCGAGCGCGAGCGCGCCCCCGCGCGTGGCCAGGTAGAGCGCCTCCTCCGCCGGCAGGACCGTGGCGTCCAGCAGGCGGCCCTTGTGCAGCAGGGCGCAGATGCGCATCTCCTCCCAGAGGTCCAGGCTGTTGTTGCTGGCCGCGCCGTCGGTGGCGAGCGCCACGCGCACGCCCTTGCGGAGCATCTCCGGCACGCGGGCGATGCCCGAGCCGAGCTTGAGGTTGGAGCAGGGATTGTGCAGGACCGCCGCGCCCTTTTCCGCGACGATCCCGATGTCCTCGTCGCTCAGCCACACGCCGTGCGCGAGCAGCGCGCGCGTGCCGTCAAAGAACCCCACGCGGTCGAGCGCGCCCACGGGCGTGCACCCGTGCCGGCCGATGCACGCCTCGTGCTCCGCGCGCGTCTCCGAGACGTGGATGTGCAGCGGGCAGTCCAGGCGGCGCGCCGCATCCGCGCACTTCTCCAGGAAGGGGAGCGTGGCCGTGTACTCGGCGTGCGGGCCGAGGCCCACGCGCACCCGGCCCCCCAGCGCGCCGTTGTACTCGCGGTGGAAGGCGACGGCGTCGGCCAGCTGCTCGTCCGCGTTGTCCGCCTGGCCAAACAGGCCCATGGCGAGCGTGGCGCGCAGGGGCACCTTCTCCAGCGCGGGGAGGAGGCAGCGGTTTTGGGTGTACATGTCGTTGACGGTGGTGATGCCCGCGCGCGCCATCTCGCACAGCGCGAGGACCGCGCCGTCGGTCACGGACTGCGGCGTCTCCTTGGCCTCCATGGGAAAGACGCGGGTGTTCAGCCAGGTGTGCAGCTCCATGTCGTCCGCGCCGCCGCGGAAGAGCACCATCGGCAGGTGGGTGTGCCCGTTGACCAGGCCCGGCATGAGGAGCTTTTTGCCCCTGCCGTCCACGACGCGCGCCCCGGCGGGGAGCGCGTCCAGCCCTGCACCCACATAGGCGATGCGGTCGCCGTCCACGACCACGGTCCCGTTCTGCAGCACGTCCCGCGCCGCGTTTTCCGTCACGACCCAGACGTTTTGAAAGACGGTCTTCATCTTTCTCCTCCTCCCGCGGCGGCCTTAGCCGACGTGGACCTCAAACTCGCAGTAGGGATCGCCGTTGGCGCAGCACTTGGTCTCCACGACCTCGACCGGCCGCCCCAGGGGCCGGGCAAAGCAGCCGGCCGCGGTGCCCGCCTCGTAGGCGCAGATCTTCATGCCGATGTTGGGCAGGCCGTAGCAGTCCGCGCACTCGTAGTGGCGGTAGATGCCGAAGTCCTCCCGCGCCACGACGATCTCCTCGCGCGCATAGCCGTGGCGCGCGGCGATGGGCTGGTTGCTGTTCAGGATCTCGGGCAGGGTCTTGCCCATGAGCATGGGCGCGATGAACACGTCGCCGATGACGCGCGCGACCTCGTACTCCAGCTTGAGCAGCTCCGGGAAGAGCAGGAAGGAGAGCGTCTGCCGCTCGCGCATGTACATGACCTGCATCTCGTTGCCCAGCGTCGGGCGGAAGGGGACGCCGTCGTCATAGAGCTTGTACATGTTGAGCATGGAGTCCACCAGCGCCTCCTGGCGGCGGACGTAGGCGCTCATCTCCTCGGAGGTCTCCCGGTCGATGTGGATCTTCTCGCGCAGAATCTTGCGGACCTCCTCGATCTTGGGGGAAAGCAGGATGCTGTTGGATTCCATGGTCATTGTTCTCCCTTCGCGTAGTAGTGTTTGCCCTCGGAGGCCGGGGCGCGGCGGCTGGACCCGCGCGCAAAGATCAGCACCACGATGGTGGCCACATAGGGCAGCATCTGGACGAGCTGCGGGGGAATGCTGCCGGTCTGCAGGCGGTACTGCAGGCTCTGCGCAAGGCCGAAGAGCAGCGAGCCGAGCCACGCGCCCACCGGGTGCCACCCGCCGAAGATGACCACCGCCAGGGCGATGAAGCCGCGGCCGGAGACCATGTCCCGGCTGAACATGTGGATGTCGCCGATGGACATGTACGCGCCGCCGATGGCCGCCAGCACGCCGCAGAGGATGACGCAGATGTACTGCGTGCGGTAGACGTTGATGCCCATGGAGCCCGCGGCCTCGGGGTTTTCGCCGATGACGCGCGCGCGCAGGCCGAAGACCGTGCGGTAGAGCAGGAACCAGACGCCCACGACGCTGACGGCCAGCAGGATCAGCAGGGGCGAGACCTCGCCCAGGATGTCCTTGAGGACCGGGATCTGGTTGATGACGGGCAGGCTGATGTTGGAGAAGGAGGCGACCTCGGCGCTCTTGCCCTTGGTGTCCCAGATCATCTGCAGGAGCACGACCGTAAGGCCCGAGGCCAGCACGTTGATGCCGACGCCCGCCAGCACGTGCTCGCACTTAAACCGGATCGTCAGCACCGCGTGCAGCAGCCCGCACAGCGCGCCGGCCAGCATGGCCGTGAGCAGCCCCAGCCAGACGTTGTTCGTAAAGTACGACCCCACCACGCCGAAGAAGGCGCCGATGAGCATGGTTCCCTCCAGGCCCATGTTGATGATGCCGCTGCGCTCCGAGAGCGTGCCGCCAAGGGCCGCAAAGGCGATGGGGATGGATACGCGGATCGACCCCGCGATCAGGGACGTGACGACGGAGAGGATGTCTTCCATTTTGCTCAAGCCTCCTTCTTCTGGCGGCGCTTCTTGAGGAACATGCGCACAATGCCGGGCGTGGATACGAAGAGGATGACCAGCGCCTGCAGGACCTGGATGAATTCGCCGGGGATGCTGGTCATGCGGTTCATGCTGGTGGAGCCGGCGCGCAGCGCGCCGAAGATCAGCGCGGAGACCACCGTGCCAAGGGGCGTGTACTGCCCCATGACCGCGATGGCCACGCCGTCAAAGCCGTAGCCGCTCGTCATGTTCGTGATGAAGTAGCCGTGCACGCCCAGCACCTCCACCGCGCCGCCCATGCCGGCCAGCGCGCCGGAGAGGAACATCGTCAGAAGGTTCATGCGCGCAATGTTGATGCCCCCGGCCTCCGCCGCGTAGGGGTTGGCCGAGATCGCGCGGATCTGGTATCCGGCCGTCGTGCGGGAGAGGAACCACCACATCAGGACCGCAAAGGCCAGCGCCACAAAGATGCCGCCCGTAAGGCGCGTATAGGGCACAAGGGGCGTCAGCGCCGCGGAGGGGAGGATGGTCTCCGTGCGCACGAGCATGCCCTCGGCCTTGAACTGGTAGTTCGCCAGGTATTCCGCCAGGTACTGCGCCACATAGTTGAGCATGATGGTCAAAATGACCTCGCTGACGCGCAGCTTGTTCTTCAGGAATCCGGCGATCGCCGCCCAGACGCCGCCGCCGATCATGCCGGCCAGGAAGCAGAGCGGAATGTGCAGGAACCAGGGCAGGCCCTGCACATACGCGCCGACCAGCGCCGCCGGAAAGGCGCCGGCGATGATCTGTCCCTCGATGCCGATGTTGAACATGCCGCCCCGCGCGGCAAACGCCATCGCCAGGCCCGCAAAGATCAGGGGCGTGGCCGTGCCCAGGGTCTGGGCGAGGTTGCTGACGTTTCCAAACGCGCCCGTGAACATCGCCGAATACCCTTCGATCGGCGAATAGCCCGCGATGAGCATCACGATGCCCGCCACGATCAGCGACAGCACCAGCGCTGCGCCCGAGAGGAAGACGCTGTTCTGGCTCAGCCGCTCGGCGAGGCTGGCCTTTTTCTTGGTCCCGCTGACTGTCATCGGGTTACGCCTCCTTTTCTTCCGCCGCGGCGTGGCCCGTCATCAGGGCGCCCAGCGTCTTTTCGTCGTAGTCCTTGGCCGGCCGCTTGTCCACGATGCGGCCCGCGTAGAGCACCGCGATCTCGTCCGAGAGCTTGGTGAGCTCCTCCAGATCCGCGGAGATGAGCAGGATGGCCTTGCCCGCGTCGCGCATCTTCAGGATCTGGGCGTGGATGTACTCGATGGCGCCGATGTCCACGCCGCGCGTGGGCTGCGCCGCGATGATGACCTTGGGGTCCTGCGCAAAGACGCGGCCGATGATGACCTTCTGCTGGTTGCCGCCCGAGAGCGAGCCCACGGTGTCGCGGATGGAGTCCATGCGCACGTCGTACTGCTCGGCGACCTTCTGGGCGAAGGCGTCCCGCTCCTTGAGCCGGATGAGGCCGTGGTTGCTGAATTCCCGCTTCCGGTGGTAGCCGAGGACGATGTTTTCGGCGATGGTGAAGCTGCCGACAAAGCCGCGCTTGCCGCGGTCCTCGGGGATGTGGCCCACGCCCGCCTCCAGCATGGCGCGCGGGGTGATGCGCGCGGTGTGCAGCGCCTTTCCCTCCAGCTCGATGCTGCCGCTGTGGAGCCGCTGCAGGCCCGTAAGCGCGTCGATGAGCTCGGTCTGGCCGTTGCCCTCCACGCCCGCGATGCCCAGGATCTCCCCGGAGCGGATCTCCAGGCTCACGCCGTCGAGCGCGTTCCGCTTCTCCTTGACGACCGTGGCGCCGCGCAGGGCCATGACGACCTTGTGCTCGCCGGGCACCTCGTTCTTCTCCGCCTGGAAGGAGACGATGCGCCCCACCATGAGCTCTGCAAGCTTGCTCTCGTCCACGTCCTTGGTGGAGACGGAGGTGATGACCTGGCCCTTGCGCAGGATGGTCACCGTGTCGGCCAGGGCCAGGGTCTCCTTGAGCTTGTGGGTGATGATGAGGATGGTCTTGCCGCTCTCCTTGAGCCGGCGCAGCACCTTGAACAGGTCCGTGACCTCCTGCGGCGTGAGCACGGCCGTGGGCTCGTCCAGGATGAGGATCTCCGCCTTGCGGTAGAGGGCCTTGAGGATCTCCACGCGCTGCTTGGTGCCGACGGAGAGGTTCTCCACCTTTTCCCGCGCGTCGACGTACAGGCCGTATTCCTTGGCCAGGGCCTCCACGTCCGACACGGCCTTTTTGAAGTCAAAGCAGCCTCTCTTCTTCGGCTCGTAGCCGAGGACCACGTTCTCGGCGACCGTCATGGGCTCAATGAGCATGAAGTGCTGGTGCACCATGGCGATGCCCAGCTCGATGGCCTTGAGCGGGTTTTCGATCTTGACGGGTTTGCCCTGCACGCTGATCTCGCCGCTGGTGGGCGCGTACATGCCATAGAGGATGTTCATCAGTGTGGACTTGCCCGCGCCGTTTTCGCCGAGCAGCGAATGGATTTCGCCGCGCTGGACCAGCAGGTCGACGTTGCTGTTCGCCAGCACGTTCTTAAACTGCTTGGTGATGCCGCGCATTTCAACAGCGTACATTGCCTCTCCCCATTTCTCTCGCATTTGGCGGTGTTTCCCCCGCGCTTTGGCGCCGCCCGAAGCGCGTCAACGGCAAATACGGCAACAGCAGCAGAGGTCCTCTGCCGCCATTGCCGTGTGTCGCCGTTCCGGGTTTACTTGTTGCAGTAGGTTTCGATGAAGGACGCGACGTCGTCCAGCGTGGAGGGCACGGTCAGCTTGCCGTCGATGATCTCCTGCTTGACCGCCTCAACGCTGTCGATGACCTCCTGCGGAACCGCCACGTTGGAGCCCTCGCAGGTGTAGGTCACGCCGTTCTCCGCAAGGCCCACGGAGTGGGAGCCGGGCTCCAGCGTGCCCGCCTTGCCGGACAGGATGCCGTCGCGGATGATGTAGTTCAGCGTGCGGATGCCGGAGGCAAAGACGTGGTCCGGATCGATCAGGCACTGGTTGGTGTCCGAGCCGATGGCCAGCAGGTCCTTCTCCGCGGCCGCGGCGAAGACGCCAAGGCCGGAGCCGCCCGCCGCCTGGTAGACGATGTCGCAGCCGCTGTCGTACAGGGCCAGGGCCAGCTCCTTGCCGGTGGAGGTGTCGTTCCAGGCGCCAACGTACTTGCGCTCCACCGTGGTGCCGTTGCCGGCATAGGCTGCGCCCGCCTCATAGCCCGCGACGAACATGTTGATGGAGGGGATGTCCATGCCGCCCACGACGCCGATCTTGCCGGTCTCGCTCGTCTGCGCGGCCAGGTAGCCGAGCAGGAAGGCCTTCTCCTGATCGCGGAAGGTAAAGGACGCGACGTTGGGCAGGTCGCCGCAGTCGCCGTCCACGAACATGAACTGCTGCTCCGGGAACAGGCCGGACACCTTGGTCACCGCCTCCACGCCGTCAAAGCCGGAGCCGATGATCAGGTCGTACTCGCCGGTGCGGGCCAGCTCCATGTAGTGGCCCTCGAACTCCGCGACCTCCGTGGGCTCGATCACCTGCACGGTGATGCTGGGGTCCTCGGCCATGGCCAGCTGGCAGCCGTCGTACATGCTGTCGTTAAAGGATTCGTCGCCCAGGCCGCCGACGCCCAGGACGATGGCGACCTTGTATGCCTCGCCCTCGGCGGGCGCGGCGGATTCCTCCCCCGCGGGGGACTCCGTGCCGGCGGACTCCGCGGGCGCCTGCGTCGCATCGGCGCCGGCGGTGTTCTCCGCGGCGGGCTCGCCCGCGCAGCCCACCAGGGCCAGCGCCAGAACGAGGGACAGAATGAGCGCAAAGATCTTCTTCATGACTTGCTTCTCCTCCGTTGCTGTTTTGCCGCCAGGATGCGGCATTTCGCTTTTCGCGTATCGAAAGACGCCGGTTAGTTGGCGTTCATTCGCTTCTGCACACGGCTGGGCACGTCGAGCAGGTTCTCGCCGCAGCGGCAGCCGATCTTCTCCGGGTCGATGGCGGCAAGCGCGCGCACCATGATCCGGCTGAACTTGGGCGCGCACTCGGCATAGATGTCGAAGATGGGGCGCTTCCAGTCGGGGTCGATGCCCTCGGCGCAGTTGGAGACGATGTAGATCGCCGCATAGTGCGCGCCGATGGCGCGGGCCAGGGCCGCCTCCGGCATCATGGTGTGGCCGCAGATGTCGCAGTGCTGGTCGTACAGGCGGCGGATCTCGGCCTTGGTCTCAAAGCGGGGCGCCTCGTCCACCGCGTAGACGCCGCGGCCGAAGACGCGCGGATACTCCTTGAGCGCCTCGTTGTACAGGATGGCCGCCAGGTCCGGGCAGACGATGTCGCGCATGCGCACGATCTTGTCCGTGAACTTGGAAAGGTAGGACACGCGCTTGGTCTGGTCGATCAGGTCGTCGGGGATGATGACGTCGCCGGGGTCGAGCAGCGGGTTGATGCCGCCGCCGCTGCCGTCGGCGAGGATCCACTTGACGCCCGCGCGCTGCAGCACCCAGAACACGCGCTCCGAGGGGGTGTCCAGGTAGGGAGACAGGCCGAACCACCCGTGGAAGGGCATGTCCAGCACGACGTGCTTCTTGTGATCGGCGGTGATGTCCGCCGAGATCTCAAACAGCTTCATCGGCACGGTGGTGCCAAAGGGCGTCTCAAACTCCATGTCCGCATCGAGGATCTTGACGCCCTCTATGCCGACATTCTCCGGAAAATCGTCGCCCCAGGTGCCGGAGCCGCCGATGTGCGCATATTCCGCCTGCGGAATTTCTTTTCTGATCATATGCAGCCTCTCCCTGTCTGTTTTTTCCTGTCGGATGCCGTCCCTTTGCATAGGACGAGACTAGTATAGTCAAACCTTCATTTTCCGTCAATCAACTTCACAGGTTGTTAACGGTCGAAAATTCGAATATTAACATTCATCCCTGTCCAGAAACTGCCCAAAAATCCGCAGGAAATCCCAGGAAGCGCGGCGGATCGTCCGGAAAAACGCAAAGCGGCCTCTCCCCTTCGGGGGAGAAGCCGCTTGACCGGGAGAAATTAGATTCTGGCTGCGATTTCCCGTGCGACGACGACGCCCGTGACGGATGCCTGCATGAGGCCGCGGGTGATGCCCGCGCCGTCGCCGATGGCGAAGAAGTTGCGGACCTTGGTCTCGAACTTCTCGTCCACGGTGACCTTGGAGGAGTAGAACTTGACCTCCACGCCGTAGAGGAGGGTGTTCTTGCTGTAGAGGCCGGGCGCCAGGTTGTCAAAGGCGCGCATGGCCTCGATGATGCTGGTCAGATGCCGGTGCGGCAGGACGAAGGAGAGGTCCCCCGGCACGGCGGTGGGCAGCGTGGGGATGGTGGTGGACTTCTTCAGGCGGGAGGCGTCGGTCCTGCGGCCCTTGAGCAGGTCGCCCAGGCGCTGGACCATGATGCCGCCGCCGGTGAGCATGTTGCCCAGCTGCGCGATGTACTTGCCGTACTCGGTGGGCTGGTCAAAGGGCTCGGTGAACTTGGTCGACACGAGCATGGCGAAGTTCGTGTTCTCCGTGTGGCGGGAGTCGTCCGCGTAGGAGTGGCCGTTGACCACGGCGATGTGCCCGTCGTAGTGCTCCTCGGAAACCAGGCCGCCGGGGTTCATGCAGAAGGTGCGCACCTTGTTTTCAAACGTGTCGGAGTAGTAGACGAGCTTGGCCTCGTACAGGTGCTTGGTCAGGTGGTCCATCACGGCGTTGGGGACCTCGACGCGCACGCCGATGTCCACCTCGTTGTTCTGCGTGTGGATGCCCGCCGCGTGGGCCACGCGCGTCAGCCACGAGGCGCCCGCGCGCCCGGGCGCGGCCACGACAAAGCGCGCGCCGATGCGCTCCACCTTGCCGTCGCGCGTCTTGAGGACCGCGCCGACGACCTGGTCGTCCTCGACCACGACGTCCTCGCAGGTCGTGTATTCCTGGAAGGTGAAGTTCTCGCTTTCGCAGAGCTTGCGGTACATGGCGCGCAGCACCTCGAAGGAGTACTCCGTGCCCATGTGGCGGACCGGGCAGGGAACGAGCTGGATGTTGTACTTGCTGGCCTCGTACTTGAACTCCTCCACCTTGGGATCGTTGCGTCCATGCACGATGTCCGGCGCGCCGAAGGCCAGGTACTGCTCGTCGCAGTAATGGATCAGCTCGCGGACCTGCTGGCGCGGCAGATAATCGGGCAGGTTGCCGCCCACCTCCTCGGAAAGGGAGAGCTTGCCGTCCGAGAACGCGCCCGCGCCGGCCCAGCCCTGCATGATGGCGCAGGGCGTGCAGCCCACGCACTTTCCCGTCCGGCGCGCCGGGCAGTTGCGCCGGTCGATACTGCTGCCCGCGTCCACGATGAGGACGCGCGCGTTCGGAGAGCCCTTCTGCAGCTCCAGGGCGGTAAAGATGCCCGCCGGGCCTGCACCCACGACAACGACGTCAAATTCGCGCATTGGATTCACTCCAAATCCTGATGAAATTGGTCCGTGCAGACGCCTCCGCACATACCTATTTATTATACCATGTTTTTTAGCAACGCGGCAAGGCTTTTCCGAAAAAAAGGCCCGCGCCGCTCTTTTTCCGGGGAAAAAAGCAGCGCGGGCCGATTCTCACTGCAGCGGGGGGAGGTCGTCCATCTCGGTGCGGGCCTGGTTGAGCAGCTTATGCCGCAGCGCATAGAGCTCGTAGGACAGGTCCACCTTGTAGACGTGGGGGTTCAGGCGGCGGCGGTACTGCTCCCAGAGCGTGGAGATCTCCTTTTGGCAGTAGGCCTGAATCTGCTTGAGCGTCGGGCGCTCGTAGACGCACTTGCCGTCCACAAACACCGGCACGAGCAGGTCCCGCAGCGTGTAGTCCGTGTAGGTCTGGCGCTTCCAGGTGTCCACGGGGTGGAAGATGGTCAGGGGCTTTGCGGGGTCGATCTGCTCGCTCTCCAGGAGGATGAGGTCGGCCATGGCCATGCCCTCGCGGTTGTAGATGCGCTGCACCTTCTTGATGCCGGGGTTGGTGACCTTGCTGGGGTTTTCGGAGATCTTGATCTTGGGCACGACCTTGCCGTCCACGATCTCGGCGCTCATCTTGTAGACGCCGCCCAGGGCCGCGCAGCCGTCGGAGGTGATCATGCGCGTGCCCACGCCCCAGGTGTCGATGCAGGCGCCCTGCTGCTTGAGGTCCCAGATGACGTCCTCGTCCAGGTCGCCAGAGGCGCAGATCTTCGCGTTGGGGAAGCCGGCCTCGTCCAGCATCCGGCGCGCCCGGCGCGAAAGGTAGGAGAGGTCGCCGCTGTCCAGGCGCACGCCCAGGGGCTCGTGCCCCTTCTCCCGCAGCTCGCGGAACACGCGGATGGCGTTGGGCATGCCGCTGCCCAGCGTGTCGTAGGTGTCCACCAGCAGCAGGCAGGCATCCGGATAGGCGTCCGCATAGGCGCGGAAGGCCGTCAGCTCGTCCGGGAAGGACATGACCCAGCTGTGCGCGTGCGTCCCCGCCACGGGCACGTCGAACATCTTGCCCGCAAGGACGTTGGACGTGGAGCCGCATCCGGCGATCAGCGCGGCGCGCGCGCCGTAGAGGCCCGCGTCCGGGCCCTGCGCGCGGCGCAGGCCGAACTCCATGACCAGGTCGCCCTGCGCGGCCTGGCAGACGCGCGCCGCCTTGGAGGCGATGAGCGTCTGGTGGTTGACGATGTTGAGCATCGCCGTCTCGATGAGCTGGGCCTCGAAGATCGGGGCCTTGACGCGCAGCAGGGGTTCGTAGGGGAAGACCACCGTGCCCTCGGGCATGGCGTAGATCTCGCCCGTGAAGCGGAAGTTCTTGAGGTAGTCGAAGAACTTCTCGTCAAACAGGTTCAGCGAGCGCAGATAGGCGATGTCCTCCGCGTCAAAGTGCAGGTTTTCGATGTAGTCGATCACCTGCTCGAGCCCCGCGGCGACGGCAAAGGCCGCGTTTCCGGGGTTCTTGCGGTAAAACAGGTCGAACACCGCGATGCGGTCCGGAATTCCGGCCTGGATGTAGCCGTTCATCATCGTCATCTGGTACAGGTCTGTGAGCATTGTCAGGTTGCGCATATGTATCCCTCTCTCCCCATGCGGGTCAGTCGTCCTCGGCATCCGCGTCCCCGCTGTCCGCGCCGCCGTCCGCATCCGCGTCCGCCGTTTCAGCGGGTTCATCCGCGTCCGCCGTCTCTGCAGGTTCGTCCGCTTCCGCCGCCTCCTGCGCCTCTGCGGTTTCGTCCGCTTCTGCCGCCTCCTGCGCCTCTGCGGATTCCTGCGCCTCCGCTTCCGCGCCCGTCACTGCGGCCTGCACAACGGCCGCGCCCAGCACGGCGGCCGCGGCGTCGTCCTGCGCGTCCTCGTCCTGCGCGCCGCCCATGGCTTCGCGCTTGTCCTCCGGGATGAGCACGAGCTCCGGGTCGAGCGGGCCGACGGGCTCTTCCACCTTCTCCACGGGCGGGGCGTTCTTGCGGCGCTTGACAAAGCGCACCAGGAGCACGATGGAGAACGCCACGGCCATGACGATGGACAGCACCTGCGACACGCGCAGGCCGTTGGGGAAGAAGATCAGGCTCCCGATGGGGATGCCGTCCTTAAACATCCACAGGCTGTCCGTCCGCAGCCCCTCGACGTAGGCGCGCTCGATGCCGTAGAGCACCCAGTACCAGAGGAAGAGGTTGCCCGCGGGCGCGTTTTTCGCCTTGCGGCGGTAGATCATGAGGAAAATGAAGATGAGGAAGCAGGCGACGGATTCATAGAAAAAGGTCGCCTGGTGCCACTCGCCGAGGCGCTCAATGTAGACCGCATAGGGGAAATACTGCCACGCGGGGTCCGTCACCAGGCCGCCGAAGGCCTCCTGGTTGAAGAAGTTGCCCCACCGGCCGATCGCCTGACCCAGGACGAGGCCGGGCGCGACCAGGTCCGCCAGCTTCCAGAAGGAGATCTTCTTCCAGCGGGAAAAGATCAGCGTGGCGATGACGCCGCCGATGACCGCGCCATAGATGGCGATTCCGCCCTCCCAGATGTACAGGGCGCGGATCGGGTCTGCTGCATATTGATCCCACTCGAAGATGACGTAATAGATGCGCGCGCAGACGATGGCGATGGGCACCGTCAGGAGCGCATAGTCCAGCATGCAATCGGCATCCAGGCCCTCGCGCTTGGCCTCGCGGTAGACCATGATGACCGCAAGCACCACGGAGAGGGAAATCAGAATTCCGTACCAGTAAATGTCGCGGCCAAAGATGGTAAACGCGACCGGATCCGGACAAAACATGGCGGTTTCCTCCTGCTTCATTTTTTTGTCAAACTGCCCCTGCAAAAGCGCAAAGGTGTAAACACATTATAGAGCGCAAATCTTTTCCAGTCAATCCAAACCCGTTGACGGCAAAAATAAATTCACAAAAGCGGCCGCGGCGCCGGGCAAACGGGCGCAAAAAAACCTCCGCCGCCGCAGGGCCTTGGCCCATTGAACGGGGAGGCATTTCCCCCTCGGGTTACGCCGCAGACGATTCCGTGCCCGCGGGCTGGATCTTCTCATACAGTTCGTCGAATTTTGCCATCTGCTCCTCGGTCATCGGCTTGCCCTGGACTTCCTGGGCAAGGTTCTTGATCTCGGTGCACAGCGTGGGGTCCGCGGTCACGGCGATGTGGATTACGGCCGACTCAATGCCGGTGATCTTTTCGCGCACCATTTCCTCGATGCGGTCGGTCAGCGTGCCCTGGTACTGCGCGTCAAAGCTCAGGCCCACCACGGCGCGGTCCCCTTCAGCGACCACGTCACAGAGGCTGACCTCGCTCAGCTTCTCCACTTCCTGGGCCAGCGCGTCCAGGTCTATGGCCGCGTCCGTCTGGGCGGAGCTCTCCGGGCTGGGCGATGCAGCCGACGCGCCCGGGGTCGTCGCCGCGCTCTCCATGGGAGAGGGGCTTGCCGTCGCGCTCTGCGTGGGGCTGGGGGTCGCCGTCAGCGCCGAGGGCGAGGGCGAGGGGGATGCGCCGGGGCTGATGCTGCACGAGCACGCGGTCAGGGCCGCCGTCGCAAGGATGAAGACCAGTGTCAATAACAGTTTCCTTTTCAAAGGTTTCGCCTCCTTCGGGCCTTATTGTGCGCCATGCGCATCCATCGCATACCTAAAACGCTGCAAGTTTTTTCTCCTGCCCGCGCCGTTGCAAAAAGCCGTGCCAGCATGTATAATAGGATGAGCATTTGAGGCGCTCTCGCGCCGTACGGAGGCGAAGAAATGGACAAACTCATACAGAAAAGACGCGGCGTGTTGGGACTGCTTCTCCTGATCGCCTTGATATTGCCCGTGATGGGATGCCAGCAGCAGGAGGTGTATTTGGAGGATCTCCTGCCCCGGGACAGCGTGCAGCAGGCCGCCGTCAGCTACCTGAACATCGGCGTGGGCGAAAACATCCCCCGCGTGGACTACGCCTCGGGCACCAGCCAGTGCGACCAGCTGCTCAGCCTGCTCTACGGCGCGGCGCCGGTCGTCGTGGAAATCCCTTCCAATTATTCTCCGGAGATCAACGCCTCGCACGAGATCTTTTTGACCACGTCCGGCGGAACGATGTCCCTGTACTACGACGACTACCAGAACCTGCTCAACGTGCCCATCAACCGCAGGGTGGACGAAGAGAGCGTCCGCGTGTACCTGAGCTTTCAGCCCACGGGCCTTGCCGAGCTCCTCTCCGCCTGGGGCGAGGGCCTGAGCAGCTCCTCGGCGAGCACGGGGAACACCAGCTCCTTTGTGCCCCCGGACGACAGTGCGCTGCGCGCCAGCATCGACTCCACGCTCTTTGACCAGGTCAGCGCGGAAATCGCCTTCACCGCGAGCACCTACGAGCGCTCGGGCGACAGCGCGGTCTACTACGCCTTCGGCAGCGCGGAGATGCCGTCGCTTCCCCAGGACCAGGTGCTCTTCGTGGCCGCGCCGGCCGTCGGGGACGCGCGCCAGGCCGCCATCGCCAGCATTTCGGAGAGCGATTTCTACATCCTGGTGCGCGTGGCCTTCTCGGAGACGGCGACGGGTTCGATCGCTCCCTCTGCCGTGCTCTGCGCGCGGGCGGATGTGGATAAGGGCAAGCCCATCGTGTTCGTGGACGCGGACCAGAACATCCTCTACGTCCAGACGCTGACCGCCCTTGCGGAAAATTCCGCGTCCGCGGAGAGCGCGGACCCCGCGGCGAGCGCAGATCCCGCCGCCTCCGCGGACCCGAGCGCTTCCGCAACGCCTGCGCCCTCCACCTCCACCGCTCCGACGCAGCCCGCGACCACGCAGCCGGCGACGACGCCCGCCTCGGCCTCGGGCGGAGAGATCGGCTCGGACGAGCCTTTGCAGCCGTAGCGCCTGCCGCGCATAGCGCGTCCCCTCGCCGTCCATACTAGGGGGCGAGGTGAGAAAACATGCAGAACAATCCCGGCAAGAGCCAGAAGAACTGCAACAAGAACCAGAACAGCAAGAAGAACTGCGACCGCCAGAACGACAACGAGAGCAAGAACCAGAAGGAACCCTGCGAGCCTTGAAGGGAAGCCTTCCCGGGGCGGCCCGTGAACCGGGCCTCCTTCGAGACGGCGCCCAGCCCGACCGATCCCCTGGGCTCCTGGACCGGCGTTCCCGCAGAGGATGCGCAGCCCGTTCAGGACGCAGACGATCTCTAGGGCGCACAAAAGAAAGGCCCCGGCCTTGCGGCCGGGGCCTTTTTGCAGCCTTTTTCCGGGGGGATCAGAACAGCCCTTCGATCTCGCCCGCCTCGTTGACGTCGATGGCCTCGGCCGCGGGGACCTTGGGCAGGCCGGGCATGGCGATGATCTCGCCCGTGAAGGCCACGACAAAGCCCGCACCCGCGCTCAGGCGTACCTGGCGCACGGTCACGGTGAAGCCCTCCGGCCGGCCGACGAGCTTGGGGTTGTCCGAGAGGGAGTACTGCGTCTTGGCCATGCACACGGGCAGGGGGCCGAGCGCGTCCAGCTTGCGCAGCTGGGTCTTGACCCCAGCGGCAAAGGCGACGTCCTTTGCGCCGTAGACCCGCTGGGCGATGAGGCGGATCTTGTTCTCCAGCGTCTCCTCCAGGGGATAGGCGTAGGTGAGCTGCGAGGGCGTTTCGCACAGGCGCACGACCTCCTCGGCCAGGGCCATGCCGCCCTCGCCGCCCTTGGCCCACACGTCGCACAGGCAGACGTTGACCGAGAGCGCGCGCAGCCGCTGCGCGACGAGGTCCAGCTCCGCCTGCGTATCCGTCACAAAGCGGTTGAGCGCGACGACAACGGGCATGGAGTAGACGCTCTGCATGTTCTCCACGTGCTTGAGCAGGTTGCCCAGGCCCTTTTCCAGCGCGGCGAGGTTCTCCTTGCCGAGCTCCGCCTTGGGCACGCCGCCGTGGCACTTGAGCGCGCGCACCGTCGCCACAACGACCACGGCGCTGGGCGAAAGGCCCGCCGCGCGGCACTTAATGTCCAGGAACTTCTCCGCGCCCAGGTCCGCGCCAAAGCCCGCCTCCGTCACGCAGTAGTCGCCGAGCTTGAGCGCCGTGCGCGTGGCGATGACCGAGTTGCAGCCGTGCGCGATGTTGGCAAACGGGCCGCCGTGCACGAGCGCGGGCGTGCCCTCCAGGCTCTGCACGAGGTTGGGCATGAGCGCGGTCTTGAGCAGCGCGGTCATGGCGCCCTGGGCGTGCAGGTCCTTCGCGGTGACGGGTTCGCCCGCAAAGGTATAGGCCACGACGATCCGCTCCAGCCGGCGCTTGAGGTCCGCAAGGTCGCTGGCCAGGCAGAACACCGCCATCACCTCGCAGGCCGCGGTGATGTCAAAGCCGTCGGGCCGGGGCATGCCGTTGTTCTTGCCGCCAAGGCCGGAGACGATCTCGCGCAGCTGGCGGTCGTTCATGTCCATGCAGCGCCGCCAGCAGACGCGCCTGGGGTCGATGCCCAGCGCATTGCCCTGCTGGATGTGGTTGTCCACCATGGCGGCCAGGAGGTTGTTGGCCGTGGTGATGGCGTGCAGGTCCCCGGTGAAGTGCAGGTTGATGTCCTCCATGGGGATGATCTGCGCATAGCCGCCGCCGGCCGCGCCGCCCTTTACGCCGAAGACCGGGCCCAGCGACGGCTCGCGCAGCGCCAGAACCGCCTTTTTGCCCAGGCGCCGGAGCCCGTCCGCAAGGCCGATGGAGACGGTGGTCTTGCCCTCGCCCGCGGGCGTGGGGTTGATGGCCGTGACCAGGATGAGCTTTCCATCGGGCCGGTCGGGCACAAAGGCGGGGTCGACCTTCGCCTTGTAGTGGCCGAAGGGCTCCACGTGCTCTGTGTCCAGGCCCAGGTCCTTGGCGATGTCCAGAATCTTTCTCGGCTTTGCCGCCCGCGCGATCTCAATATCCGTCATGGGAATCCTCCTCCTTTGGGTTTGTCCAAATCGTAACTTTTCTTTGAAATAAAAGGGTTTTTCCGCGCACACGGAGTATTTGAAAGAGCATAGGGAGGGATGAGCATGACGCGCACCCGCATTTTTTGGTCGATCTATTGCATTCTCGTCGGCATTGCCCTGCTGGTCAAGATCTTCTTCCGGCTGGAGTTCTCCGGCTGGACCATGGCCATCGCCATCCTCCTGCTGGAGAGCGGGGTCTTCCTGCTCACGGGGAGCTTTGGCCTGAACCGCTTCCGCCGCGAGGAGGGCGGCGGAACGCGCGCCTTCTTCAACGGAAGCATCCGCCTGGACGCGCAGAGCCCGGACCTTACGCTGGTCCTGGGGAACGCGACGGTGGACTTTTCCCACCCCATGGCCGCGCAGTCGCGCATACAGTGCCTCTTCAGCGACATGACCGTGCGCATCCCGCAGGGGTATTCCGTGCGCACCCTCTGCTCGACCGCCTTTGGCTCCATCTCCACGCCCAAGGGCGTGCAGCCGGGCTTTGGCCAGGTCGTGTGCGTGGTGGGCGACGGGCTGCAGGTGCAGATGGAGATCCGCTGCCTCTTTGGCCAGGTGAACCTGCTGGACTGACCGCTCAGAAGCCGATCTGGTGCAGGAACTTGCCCAGCAGCGCGCTCCACGTGCCGGCGCCCGGGGCCTCCGCCTCGTCGCCCAGGCCGATGCCGTGCCGGCCGAAGGGGTAGACGTGCAGGGAAACCGGCACGCCCATGTCCGCGCACCGCTGCGCAAAGTCCAGGGAGTTCTCCACGGGGACCACGCTGTCCGCCGCCGTGTGCCACAGGAAGCACGGCGGCGTTTCCTTTGTCACGGCGTATGCCGGGCTGATGGACCGGACGGTGGCAAGGTCCGGATCGCCCTTGCCGATCATGGTCGCAAACAGGTCCGCGCGGCGCGTGTGGTTGAGGTTGAGCACGCCGTAGCAGGGCGCAAAGGCGTCCGGCCGGCAGCTCTGCCGCTCGACGGGGTCGGCGGCCGCGGGGTCGCCCGCGTCAAAGTGCGTGCCGCACATGCCCGCCAGGTGCCCGCCCGCGGAGAAGCCCAGCACCGCGACCTTGTCCGGCAGGACATTCCATTCCGCCGCGCGGCTCTTGACCAGCCGGATCGCGCGCTGCGCGTCCAGCAGCGGCACGGGGAAGCGATAGGGCGCGACGCGGTAGTCCAGCACAAAGGCGTGCAGGCCCATCTCGTTCAGGCGCTCGGCCACGGGCGCGCCCTCGTGGGCGGCCTTCATGGTGTAGCCGCCGCCGGGGAAGACGATCACCGCGCCGTGCTTCTTTCCATCGTCCAGCAAAAAGGGCGTCAGCGACGGCGCCGCCTGGCCGATCTTCTCGTCAAACTGCGGGATGTCCCGCTCCCAAAGCAGAATCCGTTCCATACGCTATCCCTCCCTCAAAAGCCCATCGTCCGCAGGAAGTCCGCCAGAAGGTCCGGCCAGTCCTCGGCAAGGGGCGAGTCCTCGCGCCCCAGGCCCACGCCGTGCGGGCCAAAGGGGAACACGTGCAGGGACACCGGCACGTTGTGCGCCGTGAGCGCCGCGGCCAGGCGCAGGCTGTTCTCCACCGGCACCGCGCCGTCCTCGGCCGTGTGCCAGAGGAAGCAGGGGGGCGTGTCCTCGGTCACGCAGAATTCCGCGGTCAGGGCCCGGAGCTGGCGGGGGTCCGTCTTCTCGCCCAGCAGGCTGTGCGCGGAGCCCTCGTGCCAGAATCCCGTCAGCGACGCCACCGCGTAGCAGGGCACGAAGAGGTCCGGCCGGCAGCTCTCCCGGTCGATGGGGTCCACCGCGGCGGGGTCGCCCGCATCGTAGTGCGTCGCCGCGGTGCAGACCAAGTGCCCCCCCGCGGAAAAGCCCAGGATCGCGATCTTGTCCGGCTTGACGCCGAATTCCTGCGCGCGGTGGCGCACCAGGCGGATGGCGCGCTGCACGTCCAGCAGCGGCACGGGATGGCGGTAGGGCGCGACGCGGTAGTCCAGCACGAAGGCGTGGAAGCCGAGTTCGTTCAGGCGCTCGGCGATGGGCGCGCCCTCGTGGTCCGCCTTCATGACGTAGCCGCCGCCCGGGCAGACGATCACCGCGCCGCGCGCGCCGCCGCCGGGCAAAAGATAGGGGGTCAGGCTCGGCGCAGGCTGGTCAAAGCTCTCCTCGAACAGCGGCGCGCGTTCCCAAAGGGGTATCCGTTCCATGCAAGGTCTCCTCCTCTTTTTCTTCTCTTTATAGATAGGGGATCATGCTCCCCAGGCGCGCAAAGATCAGGTCCGGCTCGATGTGCATCGTCTCGATGTCGGCAAGCGTCCCCTCGCCCGAGAGCACGAGGATCGCGCAGAGGCCGTGGTCCACGCCCGTGCGCACGTCCGTGTAGAGCCGGTCGCCGACCATGGCCATCTCCCCCGGGGCAAGGCCGAGGCGCTCCTGCGCCGCGCGCACGATCTCGCCGTGGGGCTTGCCGATGACCACATCCGCCCGGCGGCCGGTCGAGGCCTCGATAAAGGCCATGATCGCGCCGATGTCCGGGATGAAGCCCGTCTCGGTCGGGCAGTTGAAGTCCGGGTGCGTCGCCACGTAGGGCAGCCCCGCGCGGACGAGGTCGCAGACGCGGCACATCTTCGCATAGTCCAGGGTCGTGTCAAAGCCCACGAGCACGAGGTCCGGGTCTTCCTCCTCCAGGGCGATGCCGTAGGCGCGCATCTCCTGCGCAAGGGACGGGTTCCCCAGCAGGTAGACGCGCTTGCCCGGGTGCTCGCGCAGGAGGTACTGCGCCGCGGCCTGGCCGGAGGTGAGGATCTTCTCCTCCCCCACGTCCAGGCCCAGGCGGTGGAGCTTTTCCACATAGTGCTTGACCGAGCGGGAGGAGTTGTTCGTCAGGAAGAGGTACTTCCGGCCCGTCCGCTCCACCGCGTCCAGGAACTCCATCGAGCCTTCGAGCACGCGGTCACCCAGGTAGAACGTGCCGTCCATGTCCAACAGGAAGGCGCGCACGCGCTGCAGCGCCGCGCGGATCTGCTCCGGGGAGCGGTCATGCAAGGACTTCATCGACGATTTCCTCCAAACATCCCAGGTCAAAGGCGAGCTTGAGCAGCGTAAAGCGCGGGCGCAGGAGCCAGGCGCACAGCAGGGCGTCGCGCACGTCCTCGCCGCGGCAGCCGACCTGCGCGGGGTCCGTGGGCCCGCCGCTCTCCTCGAGCATCCGGCGCAGGGCGTCCTTCTTGGCGTAGAGCGCGTCAGCCTCGGCCTTGAGCGCGTCCCAGTTCGCGAGGATGCGCTCGATCTGCTCCTGCGCGGTGGTCGCCTCGGCGCGGTCCAGCGGATTGCGCGCAAGGAACCCCTCCGCAAGCGGTCCATAGGCCGCGCGCATCCGCGCCTCCCAGCGCGCAAGGTCCACCGGGATCACGCGGTCCGGCTTTTTCGCAAAGAAGCGATGGTACATCTCCACGATGAGGAGCGTGGCCACGCCGACCTTGTCGCCGTGCAGGCTCGCGCCCTGGCCGCGCAGGAGCTGGCGCATCTCCCAGAAGTGGGAGAGGTGATGCTCGCAGCCGGAGGCCGGGCGGGAGTTGCCCATCATCTGCATGGCCAGCCCGGAGAGGACGAGCCCCTGCGTGAGCTCGGAGACGGCCGCGCCCTCGCGGCGGCTGAGGCCCTCGGCGTTCCGCTCGCAGATGCCCACGGCCTCGCGCATCATTCCGGCAATGCCCTCGCAGAAGGATTCGCCCGTGGCGATGGCGCTCAGCTTCCAGTCCAGCAGGGCCGTGTGCTTGCCCAGCATGTCGCCCAGGCCCGCGGCCACCATGTTCTGCGGCGCGCTGCAGAGAATCGCCGGCGAGGAGAGCACCGCCTCCGGGTGCGTGGCCTCGTAGGTGATCTTCATGCCGTCCTGCAGGACCGGGGAAACGGAGGATGCGTAGCCGTCCATGGAGGGCGCCGTGCCCACGACCAGGTACGGCAGCCCCACGCGGTAGGCGACAAAGCGCGTGGTGTCGTTGATCGTGCCCGATCCCACCGCGACGAGCAGGCGCGTCCTGTCGCCCACGCCCAGCAGCACCTGGCCGATGCTGTCGGCGTTGGCGTGCAGCTCCCCGCCGCGCAGCACGACCGTCTGCACCTCGCGGCCGCGCAGCGCCTGCGCCGCCGCGCACCCGGCGACCTCCCAGGTGCGCTCGTCCGCCACGACCGTCACGGCGCCGTCCCCGCAGAGCGCCTGGGCCTGCGCCTGCAAGTGCGCCTGCCAATCCTCCCCGATGTAGATCTCCCGCGTGCGCATGCGGTGGGTCCTTCCGCAGGCGCACGCGCCCTCCAGCGCGCGGCACCGCGCGAGCATATCTTCCGCCATGGTTCTCCGCCTCCAAACGTTTTTTTCCATTATACCATCTGCACCTGCAAGTTTCCAGTAATGGCCGCAAAAGTGCGCGCCGCGCAAAAAGAGGCGCCGCGGAAAGTCCAGGCTTTCCGCGGCGCCGTCCACTCCGGGATCAGGGGAGGGCCTCCAGCGCGATGCGCACCGCGCGCCGGACGAGCGCGTCGTCCGACTCCGCGGCGACGGTAAGGAGCGCCGCCTCCGCGTCCTCCCTCTCCAGGAGGGCGGCAAAGTCCTCGCTCTCCCGCGCCAGCGCCTCCGCGCTCTGTTCCTCCGTCGTGTAGGCGAACAGGAGCGCATACGGCCCCTCCTGCGCGAACACGTTCCTCGCCAGCTCCAGGCTCTCCTCGCTCGGCGGTTTCCCGCATCCGGAAAACAGCAGGGCCGCGCCCACGAGAACCAACCCCAGGACCAACCGCTGAAACTTTCTCATATGCCCTCCTTTTCCGCGTGCGCCGCGGCCGCCGCCATGCGATATTCCACACATTCTGCTACCACATCCCTTTCTTCGGCAGTGAGCTGCTGCTCCAGGCGCGCCGCGATGGCGCTGGCCGCATCTTCCCGCTCCATCAGTGCCGCCAGCGCGTCGCACTGTCCTTCCAGCACCTCCAGCCCGGTCTGGTAATCGTCAAACAGTAGGATGCAGATCCGCATCGGATAGTCCAGCACCGCCTCCACCAGCTGCGGCGTCGAGAGCGCGCCGATCACCTCCGCCGGGACGCGGCAGGCCGCCAGCATCTCCGATGCGGAGGTGAGCTCTGCCCATTCCGGGTCGTCTGGTTGCACGGGGTAAATCGACACATACTCTACAGCCGGTGGATCTTCCGTCGGAACCGCACCCTGGGAACAGAGCAGGAGCGGCGCGAACAGGAGCACGGCGACTGCCGCCTTTGCACGTTTCATTTCCGCGCCCCCCTTTCGGTCTCCGTCTTTTGCGCAAGCGCATTTTCCGCTATTCGTCAAGAGGTTCTTCCCTGTTGTAATTCTATCTTATCATCGTTCTGCACGGCTTGTCAATTCCTTCTCCCAAAACAAAGAGGAGACGCTGCGTCTCCTCCTTGCATTCCCCAAAAAACGATCACTCCAAGTCGAGATACGCCATGGTCGCGGGCATCTCGTGGGCGGTGTTGACCTTGCCGGGGTCCGTGACCAGGTCAAAGCAGGAGACGACGATCTTGCCGTCCCAGACGATGGGCTCGCCGGGCTGGTCCAATTCGCCGTGGAGGCCGTCGGTGTCCGGACTCTGGGCGATGCGGGTGACCTCGCCGTCCTTGGAGATGCGCGCCACGGCGTTGGCCGAGAAGTCCGCGACGTAGAAGCAGCCGCCCGGCCCGGCGCAGATGCCGTCGGTGGAGGTGAGCTGCTCGGGGTCCTTGGCCCAGACCTCGTTCTTGACCGCGCGCCCGCCCTCGATGGTGATCTTGTGCACCGCGCCATCGCCGAAGTTGCCGACGTAGAGGTTCCCCGCCTCGTCAAAGCAGATGCCGTCCGCGCCGTACTGGCAGTCGGGGTTCTGCGTCAGGAACGTCACAAAGAGGTTCGGGTCCTCCAGCGTATTTGTGACCTCTACGTTTTCCTCGTCGAGGGCGAAGCGGTAGACGGCGCTGACGAGCTTGCCGCTCGGGTCCTGGACCTTTGTGAGGTTGCTCTGGGTGACGTAGAGATAGCCGTCGCGGATGCGCACGCCGTTGGGGTGCTCCATGCCGCAGGCGACGGTCTTCCATTCGCGGATGCCGTCCTCGTCCGCGGTGATCTTGAGCAGGCGGCCGGTGAAGTCCGTCTCCTTCCGGCCGAGCCAGCCGGGGTTGTCGCAGAGGTAGAGGTTCCAGTCGCCGTCAAAGGCGATGCCCATGGTGCGCGCAAGGCCGTGCGCGGGGTTGACCGGCACGTCGAACCACTTGCGGACGCTGCCCTGCTTGTCGATCTTGACCACGCAGCCGGGCAGGCTGTCGTCGGCGAAGTTCGGGCAGGAGAGCACGAGGTTCCCCTCTTGGTCTATGGCCATTCCATCGGGCGTGCAGATGTAGTCCGGAAGGATCTGGAAGAGTTTCGATTGCTGCATGCGGATGCATTCCTTTCTGGGGCTATGCCCGAAATTCGATCACGGTCTTCAGGTCCGTCTTCTTCTGTTCCACAAGGTCAAAGGCCGTGGCGATCTCGCCCTGCGGCAGGACCAGGGAGATGAAGTCCCGCGGCACGAGCTCGCCCGTGCGGATCATCTCCATGACCTCCTCGTGCTGCGCGGCCTCCTCCTTCTTTTCCGGGAACTGGACGAAGGTCAGGCTCCAGTTGTAGGGCGCCGGCGCCCAACTCAGGTTCATCTCGAGCTTGGGGGAGATGCCGTAGGAGCAGATCTTGCCGTGGTCGGCGATTAGCCCCATGGCCTCGTTGAGCAGGGCGTTGACGCCCACGGCGTCCACGACGGACTGCACGCCCTGCGGGAAGAGGTCCCGCACAAAGGCCACGACGTCCACCGCCGTGGAATTGACCGCGTAGTCCGCGCCGAAGCGCTTCGCGCGCTCGGCCTTTTCGTCCGAGATGTCGACGGAGACGACGGTGCAGCCGCGGTGCTTGAGGAACTTGACAAAGCTCAGCCCCACCGGCCCCGCGCCGTAGACCACGACCGTCTCGCCCGACTCGATGTGGAAGCGCGGGATGCTGGAGAGCACCTCGCGGAAGGTGACGATCATCGTGGCGTCCACCGGGTCCATGTCCGGCGGGAGCAGGGTCTGGGCGTACGCGCTGTCCGGCGGGGTGACGCCGTCCTCCAGCATGGCCTTCAGGTCCCAGACCACGGCGTATTCGCAGTAGGCGCCCCAGCCCGAGGAAAAGCCCGCCAGCTCCCCCTCCACAAACGGCAGCAGCACCAGGTCCCCCACCCGCAGGCGGCGCGCCTTTTCGCCCAGGCGCACGACCTGGCCGACGCCCTCGTGCCCGAGCAGCGTCGGGTATTGGTCGAAGAGCTTGAAGGTGTGGTGAATGATCTTGGAGTCGGTCCCGTTGCAGACGCCGCACGCCCGCATGCGCACGAGCGCCTGATAGGGCGCGGGCTCCGGGATGGGCAGGGTCACAAGCGCGGCGCCGCCCTCTTTCAGCGCGGCAAAGCCCAGCATGGTCATGTTCCTTCGAACCCCCTTTTTGTCCTGTGTTCGGTCGTATCCAAATGGGTCGCTTCTTAAGGAAAGTATACGTTCCCGCCCCCGCCCCGTCAATAGGACAGGGGCGGACTTTTCCTCCCTTTTCAAGGAAAGCCGCGATTTCAAGGGAAATGGAAAAAGAAAAGAGCTGCCGTTTCCGAATGAAACCGCCGCTCTTTTGGGTTGCAGCCTGACAAGACCATTTACGCAAATTGCTGAATGATGCTCGCCACATCTATGGCTTCGCTGTCGGTGTATACATAGCTGAACGTAAATCCGTTTTGTTCCCAAATTGCATAGGTCGTATTTTCGTATCTATACTGTTCGACTTCCACGCCGTCAATCTTTTCGCTCTTTTCCAGTGTGCCGCCGTGAATGCCGCTAATATCTCCACTTCCGTACTGTATGCGGAATTCCGAACCGTCTGCATACTCTATCTGTCCCATTGTGGGATACCCGTCCTCAATAAAAACAGCATACGACGCAGCTTCCTTGTCCAGAACAGGAACTTCAAAATCGAGATACTCTTCCATTTCCTCCACAGATGCAACCGTAAGAATCGGATTCGGAATCTGCACAGGGTTAGGATCCGGCGCAGCGTTTCCACGGTTCCGCGTGAACAGGACTCCACCGGCGACAAGCAAACATAGGCAGGCTGCCGCAGCTCCCCACTGCATCCACCGCGGTTTCTTTGCTTTGCGAACCGCTCTGGCCTCTTTCACATAGTTCTCGTTAACGTCCCCGAGGACTTCGCAAAATTCTTCTTTTTTCATAGGTCAAATCCCCTTTCTAAAAGATCATTGTGCAATTTTCGCCGAGGGCGATTCAGGGTTACGGATACATGATTCTCTGTCATTCCAAACCGGGACGCAAGATCGGACACACTGTCAAAATACCAGTACCGGCAGAGAAAAAGACTTCTCTTCTCCGTTGGAAGCCTATCCAAAAAAGCGTCTATCGCCTTTACCAGTTCCCTGCGGTCAACTTCCTGCTCCACACTGTCCGTATCCGATACCAACTCTGCGATTTCCTCCAGAACAGCCGGAACTTCCCCACCTCCTCGTTTGTCGGCAGTATTCTGTTTGTATCGGTTTAGGGATACGTTTCTTGTAATTTTTCCCAGGAATGCAGACAGGACATTGGGCCTGTGCGGCGGCATGGAGTTCCATGCGCGCATGTAGGTATCGTTGACGCATTCTTCGGCATCTTCCGGAATGCCCAGTATGTTCTTGGCAATCGCGGTGCAGTAATTTCCGTATTTGTCCGCCGTAGCCGGGATGGCCCGCTCGTCTCTGTCCCAGTAGAACTGGACGATCTGTATGTCCTCCATCCGTTTTCCCCTCACTTTCTCATTTGTCTTTTCACGTATATACACAACTTTTGAACGCAGATCTTACAACGTCTTTCAAATTTTTTCTGGATGCTTTCTGCCCGGGGAAATCGACGGGATTTGTTCCGTCTCTGCTGATCTTGGGCAGGGGCGGACTTTTCCCCGTCCTTGTCAGCGGGGGATTTGCGGTGTATACTGAAGGTGGATTTTCAGGAAAAAGGGGGAAGGGCGTCGTATGTTCCGCGGCATTGCGCAAAGCGATCTCTGGACGGAGATCGATCCCGTTCAGGAGGGCTTTTCCGGGGACGAGAAGTTTCACGTGTCCGGCCCCGGCGGCGAGTGCCTGCTGCGCATCAGCCCCGCGGACAAGCGGGAGCGCCGCCTGCGCGAGTACACGGCCATGCGCGCCCTCGCCCCGCTCTCCGTCAACATCCCCCGCGCGCTCGATTTCGGCGACTGCGAGGGCGGCGTCTACACGCTCCTGAGCTGGGTGGAGGGCCGGCCCTCCCCGGAGATCCTGCCCGGGTTGCCCGCGCGCGGGCAGCGGGCCGTCGGCCGCCAGGCCGGCGAGATCCTCCGGACGCTGCACACCGTGCCCGCGCCCCTTGCGCCCGACTGGGCCGAAGCCTATGGCCGCAAGATGGCGCGCAGGGTCGAATCCTACCGCGCCTGCCCCCTGCACCTCCCCGAGCTCGACGAGTTTGCGGCCTACGCGCTGGACAGCGCGGCGCTGCTCTCCGGCCGGCCCTCCACCTTCCAGCACGGCGACTATTCCGTGGCCAACATGGTCCTGGACGCCGCCTTCCGCCTCGGGGTCATCGACTTTGACCGCATGGACTACGGCGACCCCTGGGAGGAGTTCAGCCGCCTGCCCTGGAGCGTCGCCTGCTCCCCCGCCTTCTCCCGCGCGCTCCTGCGCGCCTACTTCCGCGGGGAGCCGCCCGACGCGTTCTGGCCGCTGCTCGCCCTGTACGTGGCGGTGAACCAGATCTCCTCCCTCCCCTGGGCGATCCCCCGGGGCGGGGAACAGGTGGAGATCCTGCGGCAGCAGGCCCGCCAGGTGCGCGCCTGGTACGACGGCCCCTACGGCCTTTCCCGCCCAACCTGGTACTGCCGGGACGAGGCGGACGAAGCAAACCACATCGAGAGGTGAGCAAATATGAGACTTGGCATTTCCCACGTGCTTTCGCATGAGACGCCGGAGCAGTGGGCGCAGGACCTGCGCGCGCTGGGCCTTTCGGCGGCGGTATTTCCCGTAGAGTATGCGGCGGGCGACGCGCAGATCGCCGCCTATGCCGACGCGGCCCGGGGCGCGGGCCTGTGCATCGCGGAGGTCGGCGCCTGGAGCAACCCCCTGTCCGAGATTCCGGAGCAGCGCCAGGCCGCCCTGGAAAAGTGCAAGGGCCAGCTCCGCCTGGCCGAGGAGCTGGGCGCGCGCTGCTGCGTCAACATCGCCGGGGCGTTCCGCGGCGCGCGCTGGGACGGGTTCCACCGCGCCAATTACACGCAGGAGGCCTTCGAGGCGACGGTGCGCTCGATCCAGGAGATCATCGACAGCGTCAAGCCCAAGAAGACCTATTACTGCATGGAGGCCATGCAGTGGATGATCCCGGACACGCCGCAGCAGTACCTGGACCTTCTGCGCGCCGTGGACCGCGAGGCCTTCGCCGTGCACATCGACATCACCAACTGGGTCTACAGCCCCAAGACCTACCTCTACAACCGGGAGTTCATCGACGAGGCGTTCGACCTGCTGGGCGCGGGCGTCCGCAGCTGCCACCTCAAGGACTCCAAGCTGCACGACGGCATGACCTGCCTGCTGGAGGAGGTGCCTGTGGGCCTGGGCGGTCTGGACATCGCGCACTACATCGAGCGCGCGGAGGCGCTCTCGCCCGACACGCCCATGATCATCGAGCACCTGACCGGGGACGCGGCCTATCGCGAGGCGGTCGCGCGCGTGCAGGGCATCGCCCGTGCGGCCGGCGTCGCGCTCCGGTGAGGGCTGTCCGGCGCATTGAACATGCAGAAACCTACGTTTTGTCGCAAGGAGGGAACCACCATGATTCGCCTGGGAATTTGCACGTCCATCGACCATGCGCCGATCCTGCGGGAGATCGGCTATGACTACCTGGAGCTGAACATGACGCAGGTCGCGCAGATGAGCGAGGCGGCCTATGCCGGCCTGCGCGCCGCGGTGCAGTCCTCGCCCCTGCCGGTGGAGGCCATGAACAGCATGATCCCCGCCGAATACCCCCTCTGCGGGCCGGAGGGGACGGGCGAGCGCGTGCGCGCGTACCTGCAGACGGCCTTCTCCCGCGCGCAGGCGCTGGGCGTGCAGGTCGTGGTCTTCGGCTCCGGCGGCGCGCGCCGCCTGCCGGAGGGCATGACCCAGGCGCAGGGCTACGCGTACCTTGCCGCCTACCTGGCGCTGGCCGGGCGCATGGCGCAGGACTACGGCCTGTCCATCGCCATCGAGCCCCTGCGCGCGCAGGAGTGCAACATCCTCCACCACGTCGCCGAGGCGCAGTACCTCGCCTCGCGCGTCGGCCTGCCCAACGTCGGCGCGCTGGCCGACCTCTACCACATGATGTCCGGCGGCGAGGACTGCACGGCCGTGGAGCGGGGCATCCTGCACGCGCACATCGCCGAGCGCGTGCAGCGCGCCTATCCGCGCCAGGGCGACGGATCGGAGCCGGAGTACGAGGCCTTTTTCCGCGCGCTCCACGCGGGCGGCTACGCCGGCCGCGTCAGCATCGAGGGGAACTGCGGCGACTTTGCCGCGGACGCCCGCGCCGCCTACGCGCTGCTGAACACCTATCGCTAATGGAAACAGAAAGGATGACAGAATATGGATCTCTCTCTGGAGGCGGGCATTGACCGCCGCGGCACCCAGTGCCTGAAGTGGGACACCACGCCCGAGGGCGTGCTGCCCATGTGGGTCGCGGACATGGACTTCCCCTGCGCGCCGGGCATCCTGGAGGCGCTGCGCAAGCGCCTGGAGCACCCGGTCTTCGGCTATACGCGCATGAGCGACGCGGACAAGCAGGCCATCGTCGACTACTACGCCCGCCGCCACGGCATGAAGCTGTGCGGGGAGGAGATGCTCTTCACCCCGGGCGTGGTCGACTCCCTGCTGCTCTCCGTGCACGCGCTGACCGCGCCCGGGGACAAGGTGCTGATCCAGTCCCCGGTCTACGGGCCGTTCTCCGGCGTCATCCGCCGGGCCAAGCGCGAGATCGTGGAAAATCCCCTCGTGCAGACCGCGTCCGGCCGCTACGAGATGGACCTTGCGGACCTGGACGCGCGCCTTGCGGAGTGCAAGCTCATGCTCCTGTGCTCGCCGCACAACCCCTGCGGCCGCGTCTGGGAGCGCGAGACGCTGCAGGCCGTGCTGGACCTGTGCAAGAAGCACCGCGTGCCCCTGATCGCGGACGAAATCCACTGCGACTTCGTCTTCGACGGCAGGCGCCACGTCTCGGCCCTGACGCTGGACGGCGCGGAAACGGGCGTCGCCGTCGCGGTCTCCGCCACAAAGACCTTCAACATCGCGGGCCTCAACCACTCCACCTTCCTCGTCCCCGACCCCGACCTGCGCAAGGCCCTTTCCGACAAGGCCAGCGAGATCGGCATGGGCGGCGGCAACCTGCTGGGCGTGCTGGCCACGACCGCGGCCTACCAGACCGGCGACGAGTGGCTCGAGGCGGTCAAGGCCCTCGTGGTGCGCAACCGCGACTTCGCCGTGCAGGCGCTGCGCGAGGCGGGCGCGAAGGTCTACCCCAACGAGGGAACCTACCTGCTCTGGCTGGATCTCCGGCACCTACACCGGGGCAGCGAGGACCTGGTAAAGGACCTGCAGGAAACGGCGAAGGTGCGCCTGAACGCCGGAACGGACTACGGCCCCCTGGGCGACGGCTTCGTGCGGCTGAACCTGGCCGCGCCGCCCCGGCTCGTCGAGGAGGGCGTGGGCCGCATTGCCGCCTACCTGCGCGCGCAGGCGTGAAGGCCGTCTTTCTGGACACGGAGTACGACCCCGGGACGCTAACGCTGCTGCAGCTCGCCTACATCGAGGTGCAGGGCGGGCGCCGCGTCTGCCGGAACTTCTTCTTCCGCGCCGAGGCCGTGGAGGCGCGCGTGCAGCGCCTGACCGGGCTCACGCCCGGCTTTCTCTGCCGCGTCGGGACGGAGCCCGCGGCCGTGCGGGAGGAGGTCCTCGCCGCCTTTTCCGGCGCGACGCTCGCAGCGCACCACCTCAACCGCGACAAGCGCGTGCTGCAGCGCGCCTTCGGCCCGCTGCCCAACCGCTACGGCCTGTGCACGATGTACCGCTTTGCGCGCGTGCTCTGCCTGCCCGGCGGCCGCCCCTACAAGATGCCGAGCCTTCTCGAGCTGTGCGCGCACTACGGCGTTTCGGAGGAGGCAATCGCCCGCGCGGCGCGGGCGGATTTCGGTGCGGAGACCGCCGCGCACGACGCGCGCTTTGACGCAGAGGCCGTCTGCCTCTGCGCGCAGGCTGCCGCCGCGCGCGGCGACCTGCGCGATCTATTCCACTGAGGGAGGAACGACATGGAATCGCTTTGGAGGGTGGAGACCCATGCGCACACCGCGCCCGTGAGCCCCTGCGGCCGCCTTGCGCCGGAGCAGCTCGTCGAGCAGGTGCGCGCCGCCGGGTACGACGCCCTGTTCGTCACCGATCACTACACGCCGGAGTTCTTCGCCGTGCATCCCACGGGCGAGGACTACCGCATCTATCTGGAGCGCTACTTTTCCGGGTACCGCCGCGCAGCGGAAGCCGGCCGCAAGGCGGGCCTGCGCGTGTTCCCCGGGCTGGAAGTGCGCCTGTACGACGGGCCGGAGGACTACCTCGTCTACGGCGTCTCGCCGGAGCAGCTCGCGGAGCTGCCGTGCCTGGCCTTCCTCTCCCTGGAGGAGCTGCACGCGGCCGTGCGCAGCACGCCGGACGGCGTCCTCGTCCAGGCGCACCCCTACCGCGACTACCTCACCTGCCAGGATGCCCGCCACCTGGACGGCATCGAGGTGCTCAACGCCAACCCCCGCCACGACAGCCACAACGACCGGGCTCTCGCCTATGCGCAGGCGCACGGCCTCCTCATGACGGCGGGGTCCGACGTCCACCAGGTGGGCGACGCGGGCGGCGCTTCCATGGTCTGCCCTCCGTTTTCGAATGGTCAGGAGTTCGCCCGGCTGCTGCGGCAGGGCCGCGCAGCCTGGCGCAGCGGGGTCTGATCCCCGCGTTCCCCGCATAGAGCTTCATAGAAAAAGGGAAGGGAACCGTTCATGCAGGACATCTACGACGTTCTCGTGGTCGGCGGCGGCTTTTCGGGGGCCATCGCGGCCATCGCCGCAGCGCGCTGCGGCGCGCGCACGCTCCTTGTCGAACAATACGGGTTCCTCGGCGGCATGCTCACCGCCGCGGGCGTGGGCCCCATGATGACCTTCCACGCGGGCGAGACGCTCATCGTGCGCGGCATCGCGGACGAGGTCATCCAGCGCCTGCAGCGCAAGGGCCTCTCCCCCGGCCACATCTTCGACACGACGGGCTATACCTACACCGTGACCCCGTTTGACGCCGAGGGGCTCAAGACCGAGCTGGAGGAGATGGCGCTGGAGGCGGGCGTCGAGCTCCTCTACCACACGATGCTGGCCGACGTGCAGGTCGAGTCCGGGGACATCGCCTCCGTGCAGCTCTGCGGCAAGGCCGGGCTCTTCCGCGTGCGCGCCAAGGTGTACGTCGACGCCACGGGCGACGCGGACCTCTCGGCGCGCGCGGGCGTGCCCTTCCACATCGGCAGCCCGAGCACCGGCACGCCCCAGGCCATGACCATGATGCTGCGCGTCAACAACGTGGACGTCGAGCGCACCCGCGCCTACATCCGCGCGCACGACGAGGAGTTCCCCCGCCTGGAGCACGACACCCACAAGGTGGACCGCGCCTGCCGCCTCTCCATCGGCGGCTTCACCCGCACCACGGAGCGCGCCGTGGCCGAGGGCGCGCTCAGCTTCTCCCGGCGGGACGTGCTCTTCTTCGAGACGAGCAATCCGGGCGAGGTCATCATCAACACCTCGCACCTGGAGGGGTTTGACAACCTGGACCCGCACTCCCTGACGATGGCCGAGATCGAGGGCCGGCGCCAGGCCAACGAGCTCTACCGCATGTTCCGCAAGTACATTCCCGGCTTTGAGGAGGCGCGCCTGCTTTACACGGGTCCGTTCGTGGGCGTGCGCAGCTCGCGCCAGATCGTCGGGCTCTACACGCTCTCGGACGACGACGTGTACGCCTGCCGCGAGTTTCCGGATGCCATCGCCTTCTCCGCCTACCCCGTGGACGTGCACGAGGCGGGAAACCAGGGGCAGAACGACGCCTCCCGCCGCTTCGCCAGCCACGCGGAGGAAAACCGCTATTACTGGGGAAAGATCCGCTCCCTCCCCTATCGCTGCCTGGTCAATGCGCAGGTCGGCAACCTGCTGACGGTGGGGCGCTGCACCTCCGTCTCCTACCGGGCACAGGGCGCGTTCCGCACCGCGCCCATCGTCGGCGCCATCGGCCACGCGGGCGGGCTCGCCGCGGCGCTGAGCGCCAAGGCCGGCATCGCCCCGCGCGACCTGGACCCGAACCTCCTGCGCGAAACCCTCCGCGCGGACGGCGCCTACCTCCTCGACTGACGCAAAAAGCCTTTGCTGCTTCGCAGATGGAACAGGGAAGGGGCTTTCGCCCCTTCCCTGTTCCATCCTCAGCGGCGTGAATGCCAGTCGGAATCATGCTTTCGAAGCGTGCTGACTTTGTGTGCAGAAAGAGGCCCCTTTCCTCGAAAATCCGCAGCGGCGGCGTGTGCGCCGCGAGGAAGCGGGCCTTCGGCATGCAAAAAAGGACGGCAAAAGCCGTCCTTTTTTTGCGTCCATCACAGCAAGAGATCCCAGAAGTTCTCCAGGTTCCGGCACGTATCGCCGAGGAAGCACGCGGCCTCCGCCAGGGAGAGCTTCGCCTCGTCAAAGCAGAGCGTCAGCTCCAGCGTCGGAACCCACTCGACCGCCTCGCCCTTGCGCCGCGCCGTCTCCGCCGCCGCCGGAACGAGGAAGCAGAGCTCGCCCGCGCCCGTGCGCTGCGCGCGCACGACGCCCCACTTGCCCAGGTCCTGCACGTTGGGCAGATCCTGCTGCGCGCTCATGCCGCGCAGCGTCTCGTCCTCCAGGGGCGCAAGCAACCCCGCCGGCGCGCTGCGCAGGGCCGCAAAGCGCACCATGGCCGCCAGGGTGACGCCCGTGCGCGCGGCGATGTCCTGGCAGAGCGCCACGTCCACGCGCCGGGTGAGGCTCGCCGGCCGCGCCGGTTCGGCCGCCGCGGCCTCCGGTTCGGTCTGCTCCGGCTCCTGCTCTGGCATCGTCTCCTCCTGCGGCGCCTCGGATTCGGGCGCGTCTTCCGCCTGCGCCTCGGATTCCGGCGCGCCGTCCTCCGCCGCTTCCGCCCCGGCGGCGCGCGCCTCCTCCTCGTCCGCTTCCTCCGGCTCCATATCGGCAAAGGAGAGCGCGATTCCGGGCGCTTCCTCCTCCGGCTCCGCCTCGGCCGGCTGCGCGTCCTCCTCCGGCGTGATCTCGTCCGCGCCCTCCTGCGCGGAAGAATCCAGCTCCGCGGGGGCCTCGTCCGCCTGCGGCTCCGCGTCGCCAAGCTCCTCGGGCGCTTCCTCCGCTTCCGGGGTAGGCTCCGCCAGGGGGGCAGCCTCTGCCAGGGGGGCAGCCTCTGCCAGGGGGGCAGCCTCTGCCTGGGGGGCGGGGGCCTCCTCTGCCTCCGGGGCAGGCTCTGCCAGCGGGGCGGGCTCTGCCAGGGGGGCGGGCTCTGCCAGGGGGGCGGGCTCCGCCTCGGGGGAGACCGGCTCCGGGTCCGCGTGCGGGGCGACGCGGGGCTTTTCCTCGTCCACGAACTGCATCCGGCCCAGGTGCAGCACGGACTCCGGCGAGGGGGAGGAGAGCATCCCAACGTCCGTGGGGCAGTGCACCAGCTCGCCCTCGGGGACGAAGATGGCGACGAGCCGCCCCGCCTTCTGCGACTTTACCGTATAGGAACCGTCGTCCGTGTCAAAGGAGAAGAGCTCGTCCCCCTCTGCGACCCAGTCTCCCGTCTTCTTGTACCACTTGGTGATCATGCCGGTTTCGTCCTTCTTGCCGCGGCTGGGCATCTGAATGACTGCCATATCTGCAAACCTCCCTTTCGAGCCGGGTTTCCGCTCACTCTGCCTTGATTATACGGTCCGCCGCCCCCGGTGTCAACCGAAGCGCAGGGGGCGGCAAAAAAGCCGTGCATGAAGTCCTGTCCTGTGCTACAATGAAGGATATGAGAGTACATCGTCCCAGGGAAAGGGGAGCACCATGATCGTCTTACAGACCAACCAACTGACCAAATCCTTCGGCGTAAACGAGGTCCTCAAGGGCGTGACGCTGACCGTACAGGATCACCACCGCGTGGGCCTTGTCGGCTCCAACGGCTCGGGCAAGTCCACGCTGCTCAAGATCCTCGCCGGCCAGGACGCCTACGACGGCGGGACCCTGAGCACGACGCGCGGCCTGCGCATCGGCTTCCACACGCAGCTGGACGACCTGACGAGCGAGCGCACGGTCTGGCAGGAGATGGAGACCTGCTTTGCCGGAGTCTTTGAGATGGAGGAACAGCTCCGGCAGATGGAGGCGCGCATGGGCGAGCTGCACGACGTCGATCCGGAGCAGTACGCGCGCCTCTCGGAGGACTATGCCAAGCTCACCGACCGCTTCGAGGAGGAGGACGGCTACAGCTGGCGCTCGCGCCTGCAGGGGGTGCTGACGGGCCTGGGCTTTACCAGCGCGCAGTACGACCAAAGTGTGCCCTCGCTCTCGGGCGGGGAGCGCACGCGCCTCAAATTGGGCAAGCTCCTGCTGCTGCGCACGGACCTTCTGCTCCTGGACGAGCCCACCAACCACCTGGACCTGACCTCCATCCAGTGGCTGGAGGACTATCTGCGCGCCTACAAGGGCGCGGTGGTCGTGGTCTCGCACGACCGCTATTTCCTGGACGCGGTCTGCAACTCGATCGCGGAGCTGTCCTTTGGAAAGATCGAACAGTACGAGGGCAATTACACGCGCTACCTCAAGCTCCGCGAGGAGGTCATGGTGCGCCGCCTGAAGGAATACACCCTGCAGCAGAAGGAGATCGCGCGGGAGGAGGCCATCATCGCGCAGTACCGCGCCTACAACACGGAGGCCTCCCACATCAAGGCCAAGAGCCGGGAGAAGCGCCTGAGCAAGATCGAGCGCCTCGAAAAGCCCGTAGAGGAGCACAACGTCTTCTTCCGCTTCCACGCCGGGCGCGGCACGGGCAACGACGTGCTCCTGTGCGAGGACCTGTCCAAGTCCTTTGGCGAGCGCCGCCTCTTCCACGGGCTGAACCTGCACGTGCGCGCGGGGGACCGCATCGCGCTGCTGGGCGCAAACGGCGTGGGCAAGTCCACGCTGCTCAAGATCCTCGTCGGCCAGGAGGCCCCGGATGCGGGCTCCGTGCGCTTCGGCGCGGGCGTGGAGGTCGGCTACTACGACCAGCAGCAGCAGGGCCTGCACCCGGACAAGGACGTGCTTAACGAGGTCTGGGACGACTTCCCCCGCACGGACCAGACCACGATCCGCAACGCGCTGGCCGGCTTCCTCTTCACGGGGGACGACGTGCTCGCGCCCATCTCCACGCTCTCGGGCGGCGAGCGCGGGCGCGTGCTGCTGACAAAGCTCATGCTGCGCCAGGACAATTTCCTCATCCTGGACGAGCCCACCAACCACCTGGACATGGACAGCCGCGAGATGCTGGAGACCGCCCTGCTCGGCTTTGAGGGCACGATCCTGACCGTCTCCCACGACCGCTACTTCATCAACCGCATCGCGGACCGCGTGATCGTGATGGAGCCCGACGGCGTGACGGAATACATCGGCAATTACGACGACTACCTGGAAAAGGCCGCGCAGAAGGCCCTGCCCGAGGAGGACCTCGCGCCCGCCAAGACCAAGACCGCCCTGCGCGAGGAGAAAAAGCGCGAAAAGGCCGCCCAGGAGGCCGCCCGCCGCCAGCGGGAGCTCGTGGCCAACCTGGAGACGCGCATCACCGACCTGGAAGGGCAGATGACGGAGCTCGAGATCGAGATGAGCGACCCGGACACCTACGCGGACAACGCCCGCGCCCAGGCGCTCAGCCGGAAATACGACGAATTGCAAAAGAAGATCGCCGCGCTCTACGAGGAATGGGAGGCCGCCCAGTCCTGAGCGCCCCAACAGAAAACACGCTGAAAAGCGAGGAAGAGGAATCGGAATGTTTGATCCGCAATACTATCCCTTCGCCTCCCGGCGAAACCTGGTCTACGCGCACCGGGGCATGGTCGCCTCCTCCCACCCGCTGGCCACGCAGGCCGGCCTGCAGATCCTGCACGAGGGCGGAAACGCCGTGGACGCCGCCCTGGCCATGGCCGCGGCGCTGCCGGTCGTCGATCCCGCAAACAACGGCGTGGGCGGGGACTGCTTTGCCATCGTCTCCTTCCGCGGCGAGGCGCTGGCCGGGCTCAACTCCAGCGGCTTCTCCCCGGCGCTGCTCACGCGCGAGCGCGTGCTGGCGGCCTGCCCGGGCGCAAAGGAGATGCCCAAGCGCGGCTGGCTGCCCGTGACCGTGCCCGGCGCGCCCGCGGGCTGGGCCGCGCTGCACGAGCGCTACGCCACAAAGTCCCTGCAGGAGCTCTTCGCCCCGGCCATCGAGCTCTGCCGCGGCTACGCGCTCTCCCCGGACAACGCGCCGATTCTGAACACCTGCACGGACCTCTTCGCCCATGCGCAGGACCCGGTCCTTCGCCGCTGGGCCGAGGGCTTCAACCCCGAGGGGCGCACCTTCCGCGCGGGCGACCGCTTCGCCTGGCCGGACATGGGCCAGACGCTCCGCCGCCTGGCGGAAAGCCACTGCCGCGACCTCTACGAGGGCGATCTCGCCGCGCGCATCGACGCCTACAGCCGGGAGAGCGGCGGCCTGCTGCGCGGCGAGGACCTGGCCGCGTATGCGCCGCGCTGGGTGGCGCCCGTGCACACCTCCTTCCGCGGCTGCGAGGTCTGGGAGCTGCCGCCCAACGGCCAGGGCATGACGGCGCTGCTGGCGCTGAACCTCCTCGAGGCGCTGCCGCTTGCGGGCGCGGGCGAGGTGGACAAGCTCCACATGATGATGGAGGCCATGAAGCTGGCCTTTGCCGACGCGCTGCACTACATCGCAGACCCCGCCTACATGCGCGTTTCCCCGGAGGACCTGCTCTCCAAGGAATACGCGCGCGCCCGCGCGGCCTGCATCACCGACCGCGCGCGCGTCTACGCCCCCGGCGAGCCCCTGCGCGGGGACACGGTCTACTTCTGCGCCGCCGATGGAGAGGGCAACAGCATCTCCATGATCCAGAGCCTCTACGAGGGCTTCGGGTCCGGCGTGCTCGTGCCGGGCACGGGCATCTGCCTGCAAAACCGCGGCGCGTGCTTCTCCCTTGCCGAGGGCCACGCCAACGTCGTCGCGCCGCGCAAGTACCCGTACCACACCATCATCCCCGGGTTCCTGACGCGGGACGGCAAGCCCCTGGGCCCGTTCGGCATCATGGGCGGTTACATGCAGCCTCAGGCGCACATGCAGGTGCTCGTCCACCTGCTCGACGAGGGGCACAACCCCCAGGCCGCGCTGGACGCGCCGCGCTTCTGCTGGACGGACGGGCTGCGCTTTGACATGGAGCCGTCCTTCCCCCACGCGGTCGTGGACGCGCTGCGCCGCCGCGGACACGAGATCCGCGTTCTCTCGGGCGGCCAGTACGGCCGCGGGCAGATGATCCTGCGCGCGGGCGAGAGCTGGGCCGGGGCCACGGAGCCCCGCGCGGACGGTTCCGTCATCGGATTCTGATTTCCCAAGGGGGATGCAAAAATGAAGGAAAACAAGTACGACGAGGAGCGATTTTTCGAGAAATACGGCGAGATGCCGCGCTCCCGGTACGGCCTGGCGGGCGCGGGCGAATGGCCGGCGCTGGAACCGCTCCTGCCGGACTTTTCCGGCAAGGAAGTGCTGGACCTGGGCTGCGGCTACGGCTGGCACTGCGCCTACGCCGCAGCGCACGGCGCGCGCAGCGTCCTTGGGATCGACCTTTCGGAAAAGATGCTGGCCGCCGCGCAGGAGAAGAACGCCGCCCCGGCCGTGACCTACCGCCGCTGCGCGATGGAGGACCTCGTCCTGCCCGACTCCAGCGTGGACATCGTGTTCAGCTCCCTCGCCTTCCACTATGTGCGGGATTTTGTGCCGCTGGTGCAGAACATCGCGCGCTGGCTGCGGCCGGGCGGCGCGTTCCTCTTCTCCGTGGAGCACCCGGTCTTCACGGCCTACGGCTCGCAGGACTGGTTCTACGACGCGGAGGGGAACATCCTCCACTTCCCCGTGGACAACTACTACTACGAAGGGCCGCGCCAGGCGGTCTTCCTCGGGGAACCGGTGACCAAGTATCACCGCACGCTCACGACCTATCTGGACGCGCTGCTGACGAACGGCTTCCGCCTCGCGCGCGTGGTCGAGCCCCCGCCGCCGGAGAGCATGCTGGACCTTCCCGGCATGCGCGACGAGATGCGCCGGCCGATGATGCTCATCGTCTCCGCGCAGAAGCCCGCGTAATGCCCGCAAGCGCACAAAAAGAGAGGAATCCCCGTTGGGATTCCCCGTTTTCTTCCCGCCCTATCCGCAACGCCGGCGTGTCGCTTTCGCGGGAGGCCGAAGCCCTTGGATGCCGCGGGCAATCCTCCCAGACGAAATCCCGTGCTGCCGACGGCAGCACGGGACGAAGCAGAGGCAACGGGCAGAGGGAATCCCGGTTGGGATTCCTCTCTTTCTTATTCGAAAAGGCCGCTTTCTTCCAATTTTATCCGCAGCGACAAGGGCGAAGCCCTTGGATGCCGCGTGCAATCCACCCGACCCGCCGCGCAGAGGAAATTCCGGTTGGGATTCCCCGTTTTCTTCCCGCCCTATCCACAACGGCGGCGTGTCGCTTTCGCGGGAGGCCGAAGCCCTTGGATCCTGCGTGCAATCCTCCCAGACGAAGTCCCGTGCTGCCGACGGCGGCACGAAACGAAGCAGAGGCGGTAGGATAAGGGACTGCTTTCCGGTCTTCACGCCGCGCAGAGGGTTTCCCCGTTTTCTTCTTATCCTATGCGAAACGCCGGCGTGTCGCTTTCGCGGGGGGCTGTAGCCCCTGGATACCGCGGGCAATCCTCCCAGACGAAATCCCGTGCTGCCGACGGCGGCACGAAACGAAGCAGAGGCAACGGGCAGCGGGAATCCCCTTTTCTTTTCAGCCGAGGTCCGTGTAGACCTCGCCGCACTCAAAGTAGCGCGTCTCCAGGTCCGGATGCGCCTTTGCGATGCTCTGCGCCAGGAAGCGCATGCCCTCGCGCTCGCTGCCCACGTGGCCGCAGACCAGCATCGCCTTGGAGAGCCCTAGCTGCACCGCGTCGCGCACGTATTCCGCGATGCGCCACTCGCTCGTCTCCCCGACGACCAGGATCTGGCACTCGGGCTTGCGCAGGGCCTTGAGGTGGTTCTCCTCGCCATAGGCGCCGATCATCAGGTACACGCCGGTCATGGGCTCGTCCAGCGCGCCGACCATGCGCACGCGCCGGAGGCCCCAGTGCTTCTCCAGGTCCGCGGCGACCTGACGCGCGGTCCGCGGCTCGCGCAGCGTCACGGCGAAATGGCCGTCGTGCGCGCAGTCCCAGGGCAGGGCGTGCAGCTCGCCCTCGATGATGCCGTCGGGCGTGCTGGCGTGCATGTGGTCGTGCAGGCGGTAGACCGTCATCCCCGTTCCCTCGAGCAGGCGCTTCTTGGCCTGCATCACGGGGTCGTCCGGGATCGCGCCCAGGTGGTCGCGGTGCTCGTAGTAGGTCGGCTCATGCGTGATGAGCAGGTCCGCGCCCCAGTCCCCCGCGGCCCGGATCACCTCGGGCGTGGCGATAAAGCAGGTGGCGACCCGGCGCAGCGCGCGCTCCGGGTCCCCGGCCTTGCAGGTGTCCACCGTGTCCCGGACGGGCTCGTCCGCCCGGGCAAACAGCTCTTCCATCAGTTCTCTCGCCTTCATTTTTTCTCCTCCTCGTATGCGCTTTGCATTTCATAGACCTGCAGCAGATTCACGCGCACGCCGCCCTCCGCCCAAAGGCGCAGGCCGTCGGCGTCCTCCCGCTCCGGGTAGAGGCGCGTGGTCAGCGTTTCGCGGTCGTTGAGATAGACCTCCAGCGCGGAGCCGTCCAGGAAGGCGCGCAGGCGCGTCCTGCCGCGGCCCTGCACGTAGCCGCCCGTGCGGCCGCGGCCGCCGCAGCGCCCGGTATCGGCGTAGAGCGCGTCGGCCGTGCCGTCGTAGAGGACCTCCGCCTTTTCCTCGCCGCGCGGGCTCTTGCACAGCTCCAGGTGCAGCTGGCCGGAGCTGCCGGCCTCGAACTCGATGAGGACCTCGCAGCAGCGGCTGTGCAGGCCCTTGAGCGGGTTTTCCCCGGAGCGCAGGGTGAAGTTCCGCTTTTCGATTTGCTTTTCCCCGCGCAGGCTCTCGACCTCCGCCGCGGGGCGCGCGCCGGCGCCTCCATCCCCGTGCTGCACGATCTCCCGCGGCAGCGTGAGCATGCCCTGCCAGCCCGCCTTCTCGCGCCCGGGGACCGTCTCCTTCATCCAGCCAAAGAGGATCGCGCGGCCGTCCGCCAGGCGGACGGTATTGGGCGCGTAGAAGCTGTCGCCCAGGTCAAAGGGGCGCATGGGCCCCGCGTGCAGGCGGTGGTCTTCATACGCTCCCTCCATGGCGAAGACCCCCTGCGCCTTCATCAGCGAGACGAGCAGCAGGGCCTGTCCATCCGGGAAGCGCAGGAAGTTCGGGCACTCCCACATGTCCTCCTGCGGGTCGTCCTTGGAGCAGAGCTCGCCCACGCGCTCCCAGGTCTTCAGGTCCTCGCTCCGGTAGACGAAGGCAAAGCCGCGCTTGTTCGGCTCGCCGCTGCCGATGACGACGTAGGTCTTTCCGTCCTCCTCCCAGGCAAAGGGGTCGCGAAAGCCCGTGAGCGTCTCCCCCGGCAGGCGCTCGATGATGGGATTGCCCTCGTACTTCTGGAAGTGTTCCCCGTGGGCATCCCCGATCGCCAGGCACTGCACCTCGGGCTGCACGCCCGTGTAAAGCAGATGCGGGATTCCCTCCTTGACCACGCAGCAGCCGGAGAACACGCCGTCCTTGTCGTAGGGCGCATCCGGGCGCAGCGCGGGCTCCAGGCGCTTCCAGCGCACGAGGTTCTCGGCCACGGCGTGGCCCCAGGTCATGTTGCCCCAGGACGCGCCAAAGGGATTGTACTGGTAGAACATGTGGAGCTTTCCCCCGAGCACCGCCGGGCCGTTGGGGTCGTTCATCCAGTTTTTCTCGGGTTGAAAGTGGTAGGTCGCTCTCGTTCTGTCCATCTTCTCTCCTCCGCTATACGAATTGCATCAAATCGTGCAGCTGCCGGATCTCCGCGACGATGTGCGGCGCGTCCGCGGGCCGCGGCAGTCCCTTGGGGTTGTACCAGATCCCGTCCACGCGCGCGTTGCGCGCGGCCGCCATGTCCGAGGTCAGGGAGTCGCCGACGATGGCGGCCTGCGCGCGGTCCGCGCAGCCCAACCGCTCCAGCGCCCGCTCCACGATGCGCGGGTCGGGCTTGGAGACGCCCTCCTCCTGGGAGACGACCAGCGCGTCGACGTAGGGACTCAGACCCGAGAGCTGCAGCCGGCGCTTTTGCACCTGCGTGATGCCGTTGGTCACGATGGCCACCCGGCAGCGCGCGTGCAGGTTCTGCAGGAGGGAGAGCGCCTGCTCAAACAGGAAGCAGCCCTCGCCCAGCTGCACGACGAACGCCTCCGCCAGCGCATGAGGGTCCGCGGACAGGCCCAGGGCGTCCGCAAACGTCTCAAACCGCTGTATCTGCAGCGCCGCCTGCGTGGTTTCGCCCCGCTCGAGCTTTCGCCACAGCGCCTCGTTGATCTCGTGGTACAGCGCGCTCTCCTTCACAGAAATTTCGATTCCAAAGCGCGCGCAGGCCTCGCGCAGGGCAAAGCGCTCCGCCTTCTCAAAATCGAACAGCGTCATATCCGCATCCAGCAGCCAGACCGATTTCTTCATTTCCGCCTCCAACATTTGGGTTTCTATTTATTATACCATGGCGTCCATTGCTTTGACAGCCAACCGTTAACACCCAAGATCGTATTTTTCAGCATTTTAACAAACGAAAATATTTTTTGTACAAACCCTGTTGCTTTTTTGAACAAAGTCGTTTATAATAAAGGCAGTTGCTTGATCCGAGGCAAGGTCTGTGGTTGAAAGTCGATGCCAGACGCGGGCGAAGCGATCCACATAAGTCGGCAAAATGCCGATGAACATGGCGCGTCCTAGGAGTAAGTCCAACCGGAGCAATCCGAGAGGGGTAGTAGTGGGGACGGAGACACCGTTAGGAGCGAACCTTCCAGTTGGCGAGTGTGGGGGCAAAAACCAGGTCAGCTTACCAAAAAACAGGCACAACAATCTATCGGAGGGATACCTTACCATGTACGAAGACAAGACTTTGATTTGCAGAGACTGCGGCGCCGAATTCGTCTTCACCGCGGGTGAACAGGCTTTCTACGCTGAAAAGGGCTTCCAGAACGAGCCTTCCCGCTGCAAGGCGTGCCGCGATGCTCGCAAGGCCAACGGTGGCGCCCGCCGCGACGATTCTCGCCCCCGCGAGATGTACGATGCGATCTGCGCAGAGTGCGGCAAGCCCACCAAGATCCCCTTCATTCCCAAGAATGATCGTCCCGTCTACTGCAGCGAGTGCTACCAGGCTCGCAGAGAAAGAGGCGAAAGGTAATCCCTGCCGTCAGCCCCTTGACCCAACAATCAGCGTCCATTGCGCAAGCAATGGACGCTTGTTTTTTTCTCTTTTATGCGCCTGCAGAGTTCGGCGCGTCGGAGCTGTAGCTGCGGTTGCGGGTCAGGCGCAGCAGGTCCTCGCCGGTCTTGTCCCCCATCCAGATCTCCTGGGCGCAGGACATGTACTCCACCGCGCGGCCCTGCGCGCGCTCCAGCAGGTCCCAGACGGACTCCTGGCTGGGGGCGCCCGGCGTCCGGTCGTCCTCCCAGGCGACGTGCTTTTCATTCAGAAAGTCGCAGGCCGGAAGCGCGAGCGGGCTGCAGTGCGAGGTGATGAGGCAGTCCATGCGCAGAACCTTCTCCAGGATGTGCCAAAAGCGCAGCTTCCCGGGCGTTGGGTGCATCAAGTACCGCTTGGCCCAGCGGACCCGGGCAAACGCCTTGCGGAACTCCCCGGGCGCGATCTTCCTGCCGCCGTACACGCGGCGGATCGCCGTGCGCAGCAGCTCGTCGATCTCCTCCTCCGCGCGCGGCTCCACCAGGAAGACGCCCAGCTCCATCACCGGCGGCTCCAGGCTCCCCGCCTTGGGATTGTCCTTGCAGTAGAGCGCGGAGTCGATCGCCTCCTCCAGGTACCCGTGCCCGCCCTCCATGGAGAAGTCGCCGCCCGGCCGGCACTGCCAGCGGACGTAAGGATGGATGACCTGGTCCAGGGCGTAGTGACAGAGGAATCCCAGCGCGTACGCGCGCTGCGCCGGCGTGTTCGCCTGGTCCACGAGCTCCCGGACAAAGCGCCCGCACCGCTCGTCGTGCAGGCGCGCGCCCAGCTTCTGCACCCCCATGCCGCCGCCCTCAAACCGCCACAGCACGCGGAAAAACATGGGGTCCGGGCCGTTGGAACCCACGAGATAGGCCGAGAAATTCTCGTAGACCATGGGGTCCATCGTCATGCTCTGCGCCGCAGCCTTGGCCAAGCGCTCGTGCGCATAAAATTCGGCCACGCGTCTTCCCTCCTTTGGGCATCCTGCCACGCTACCCATTATAGCACATCGCCGTTCTTTTCGCTACGAAAAAACGCCGATCGCGCGGACGGAATCCATCCAAGGCAGATCGGCGTTTTTTCTTGCGGCGCTCACTCCCACTCGACGTGCGCCGGGGGAACGGCCGACAGATCGTAGACCACGCGGTAGACGCGGGGCGTCTCCTTCATGATGCGCTCCGCTGCGCGCTCGAGCACGTCCTGCGGCAGGCGGCGGACGTGGATGGTCCCCTCGCCCGAGGCGTTGACCGCGCGCAGGATCACGACATAGCGCGGAACGCCGTCCAGGAACGCGGAGGAGAAGTCCGCAAGGACCGCAAAGGCCTGCGTGGAGGGCTTGTTCTGCCCGGATTCCTCCAGCGTCTCGCGCAGGATCTCCTCCGCCTGGCGCAGCGCGGCGAGCTTTTCGCCGTCCACGGCGCCCATGCAGCGCAGCGCGATGCCCGCGCTGGGGTAGTGCTGGCGCTTGACCACGGTCTCCGGCACGCCCAGGAGCCCCGCGATCTGCCGGACCTCGTCCTTGAACAGCAGGCGCAGCGGCTCGATCACCGGGATGTCCCCGGCCAGGCGCCCGTGGTCCTCGCCGCCCAGCAGCTCGGTGTAGTTGGTCCCCTTGACCACGACGACGTGCCCGCCCAGGCGCGCGACCTCGTCGGAGATGCGGTCCGCGATGAACTGCTCCACGGCCTGCCGCTTCTGGCTGGGCGTCACGCAGTTGCGCAGCTGCTCCATCACGCGGCCCTGCGCCTGGATGAGCCGGTAGTCCAGGCCCAGCTCCCCGCCCAGGACCTGCTGGATGCACTCCAGCTCGCCCTTGCGCCCCAGCCCCTTCTCGATCACGAGGCAGTGCAGCCGGTCCCCCACCGCGCGCTTGGCCAGGCACGCCGCGGCCGTGCTGTCCACGCCGCCCGAGAGCACGCAGACCGCCTGCCCGTCGCCCACGGCGTCGCGGATCCTGGTCACGGCCTGGTCGATGTAGCCCTCAAACGTATAGTTGGGCTGGAGGCCCAACACGTTCCAGAGGAAGTTGCCGATGATCTCGCTGGCCTCGACGTCGTGCGCCTCGGGCATGAACTGGAAGCCCGTGCAGCGCCCTTGCGCGTCGTCAAAGCCCAGCGTCACGCCCTCGGCGACGCTCAGCGTGCGGCAGCCCTGCGGAAGGCTCAGGTACTCCGCGCTCTGCAGCATGCGCATGCCCCCTTCGACGTCCTTGCACACGCCCAGGTTCGCAAAGTGCACGTCCCGCAGCTGGTTCGTCACCGCATGTCCCGTGACCTGGCCGCCCAGCTCCTCGCAGAGGCGCGCCGCCGGGTCGCCAAAGGCCAGGATGGGCAGCTGCCGGTCCAGCAGCTTGCGCAGGCAGGGGCGCGCGTATTCGCTCGGCCCGCCGATGACCACCACGCCCTTCGCCTCCTCGGGCACGTCCAGGCGCGCCGCATCCGTCATCGTGCAGAAAACGCCCGCGCTGCGGATGCCCTTGACCATGGAGAGCCCCTCGCTCCCGCCCGTGTTCACCACCAATACCAGCCGCTGCATCATGCCGCTATTCCTCCTTTTTCCGCTCTCGATAGGCCTGCATCGCGGCCTCGTACACCGCAAGATAGGGCGCGCCCGCCTCCCGGGCGAGGGCAGCCGCCTGCTCGTACTCCGGGCAGGCGCGGCCCGTATCCCGCGCAACCTTCATGTCGATGGGACCATAGGGCGTCTGCACCTGCACAAACTCCCTCTCCTGCACCATGCGCCGCATCCGCGCAAGGCGAACCCCCAAGGTGCTGGACTCCGCAAGGAGCAGCCGTCCCATGCGCTCCTCGTCCTCCACGCGGGAGACCACCTGCACCATCACGCCCGGACGGCTCTTCTTCATCGTCATGGGCAGGAAGGCGACGTCCAGCGCGCCCGCGCCCATCAGCCGCTCCAGGAGGTAGCCGAAGGCCTCTCCCGGCATGTCGTCGATGTTCGCGGTCAGCACCGTCACCTCGGGGGCTACGCTTTTTTTGACTCGTGTCCCACGATCACGCGCAGGGCGTTGAGCGTCTCCATCTCGCGCTGGCCCGCGCCGTAGCCAATGGCGTCCACCTCCAGAACCGGCATGCGCCCGAACTCCTCGCTCAGCGTCGCGGCGATGGCCGCGCCCGTGGGCGTGCACAGCTCCCCGCGGCCCGGGCCCATGAACCAGGGCTTGCCGCGCAGGATCTCCGCAACCGCCGGCGCCGGCACGGGGAAGAGCCCGTGCGCGCACTGCACATACCCCGATCCCACGTTGATGCGGGAGCAGAGGATGCGGTCCGGCTTGAGCTGGTGGACCAGGATCGCGGCGCCGACCACGTCCACAATGGCGTCGATGGCGCCGACCTCGTGGAAGTGCACCTCGTCCACGGTCGTGCCGTGCATCTTGGCCTCCGCCTCGGCCAGCGTGCGGAAGATGCGCCGCGCCGTCTCCTTGACCTCCTCCTCCAGGGTGCTGCCGTCGATCACCGCCAGCACGTCGTGCAGGCCGCGGTGCACGTGCTCGTGGCCGTGGTCGTGCTCGTGGTCATGATCGTGGTCGTGGCTGTGCTCGTGGTCATGGCCGTGGTCGTGCTCGTGGTCGCCGTGCACGTGGTCCGTCGCGACGTCCACGTGCGTGCACATCACGCCGTTTTTGAGGGCCTTGTGGATGTGCAGGTGGAAGGCGTCGCCCAGGCCGAGCTTGGCCAGGTCCCGCTTCAGGGCCTCGGCGTCGCCGCCCGCGTCGAGCAGCGCGCCCATGGTCATGTCTCCACTGATGCCGGAGAAGCAGTCCAAATAGAGAATTTTCATGTTTGTTTTCCTCGCTGTCCTGATTTTTATACATTTCCCGGGACGAAACCGGTGTGATTGATCTGGGAGGCGATGTAGCCCGCGCCAAAGCCGTTGTCGATGTTGACGACGGAGATGCCGCTGGCGCAGGAGTTGAGCATCGTGAGCAGCGCGGAGAGCCCGCCGAAGTTCGCGCCGTAGCCGACGGAGGTCGGCACCGCGATGACCGGCCGGTCCACGAGCCCGCCCACGACCGAGGGCAGCGCGCCCTCCATGCCCGCGACGACCACCAGTGCATTGGCGCGCATGAGCGTTTCCGCGCTGGCGAGCAGGCGGTGCAGGCCCGCCACGCCCGCGTCGTAGACGCGGTCCACGCGGTTGCCCAGGACCTCGGCGGTGATGGCCGCCTCCTCGGCGACGGGCAGGTCGCTCGTCCCCGCGGTGACGACGCAGATGTGCGTCTCCGGCATGGCCACGGGACGCCGCCGCACCACGACGATCCGCGCCGCCTCGTGATACTCCACGGCCTCGTCCAGGTCGCGCACGGCCGCATAGTGCTCGGGCCGCACGCGCGTGAGCAGGATGTTCTCCGCGCCGCGGCGGAGCATGGCCTGGGCGATGCCGCGCGTCTGCTCCGCGGTCTTGCCCGCGCAGTAGATGACCTCGGCCACGCCCTGGCGCAGGGCGCGGTGGTGGTCCACGCGCGCGTATCCCAGGTCCTCAAAGGGCTCCAGCCGCATCTGGATGATCGCGTCCTCCACGCTCATCTCGCCCGCGCGGACCTTGCCCAAAATCTCTCGAATTTCCATCATTTCTCCCCCACATGCAGGTTCAGGGAACCCATCTTATACCCGTCCAGGTCCAGGGCCGCAAAGTCGAATCCGCAGGCGCGGACCGCCTCGGCCACCTCCTGCGCGCGCGCCGCGGCCTCCGGAATCCGGTCCTTGGGCACCTCGATGCGCGCAACGCCGCCGTGCGCGCGGACGCGGACCTGGGCAAAGCCCAGCGCCATCAGGCGCGTCTCCGCATCGTCGATGCGGCGCATGGTCTCCGCATCCAGGCGCGTGCCAAAGGGAATGCGCGTGGCCAGGCACGCCAGCGCGGGCTTTTCCGCCGTGGGCAGGCCGCGCGCGGCGGAGAGGCGGCGGATGCACGCCTTGGTAAAGCCCAGCTCCTTGAGCGGGCTCTGCACGCCCAGTTCCGCGAGGGCGCGCATCCCCGGGCGGTAGTCGCCCACGTCGTCGGCGTTTGTGCCGTCCAGGATCACGCCGAAGCCGCGCGCCCGGGCCTCCTGCTCCATCCTGGCAAAGAGCGCCCGCTTGCAGATGTAGCAGCGGTCGGGCGGGTTCTCCACAAGGCCCGGCACGTCCGCGATGTCCATGGGCAAAATCTGGAGCGCTGCGCCCAATTTCGCGGCGTATTCCCGCGCCTCGCTCCCCTCCCGGCGGGAGTGGAGCTGCGCCTGCACGAGCATGGGCAGCACGTTCTCCCGGCCCAGGGCCTCCAGCGCGACAGAGAGCAAATACGTTGAATCCACCCCGCCGGAGAAGGCCAGCGCGACGCGGCCCTTTTCCTTCAGCCATGCGAGGAGTCGTCTTTCTTCGTCCACCGCAAGTCCTCCTTTGCGATCATTATACCAGACACCCGGCGCGAAAAAAAGCCCTGCGGCAGGCGCGGAACCCGCCGCGGGGCTTTTGTTACAACATGTTTACCGGAAGCCGGCCCCTTTACCGGAATCCGGTTCACTTTCCCAGGACGCGGCTGACCGGGTCCATGGGATCGGGCTCCACCTCGCCAATGTACTTGCAGGCCTCGCTGAGGATCTGGCTGTAGGAGCCAAACGCGCCGGCCACGTGGTGGATGTAGGGGCCGAAGACGAGCTTCTCCTCCCACTTCTCCCAATCGCTGACCTTGACCCAGACGTAGGTGCCGCCCTTTGCCGGTCCGTCCACCGCCGTGCCCTGGCCGCTCATGAGGGTGTACTTGCCCTCCAGCGCGTCCATGCGGCAGATGGTCACCGCGCCGTTGTGCAGCTCAAACTGGCCCTGGCCGCCCGGGGCGATCGCGGGCTTTGCGTTCGGATGCGCCAGGGACACCGGGAACGGTCCGCAGTGCCAGAGGAGCTCCGTGTTGTCGTCGTTGGCATGGCGCACGGTGATGTCCGCAAAGAAGATGGGCTCGCGGCCGAGCGTCGCGGCCTTGAGCAGCACCGCGGAGATGGCGCCCAGCACGTCCGTCTCGCACGCGCAGGGGATGCCCAGGTCCGCCAGCATGCCGATCACCTGGCAGCCGCCCACGCCGATGGCCTGGCCGAGCACGGTCCAGCACTCCAGGGCCACGCCGTCGGACTTGGACGAAACGACCTTGTCCAGGATGGCGAGCTTGAGCGCCTGCTGCGCGCGCTGGCTTTCGACCGGCATCTTGGAGACGTCGACCTTCTCCGCGTAGAGGCGGACGCCCTCGTCGACCTCGTCGGCGCGCGTTTCCAGGATCTTCTTGACGTCGTTGGCGAGCACCGCGGAGGAGTAGGGCGTGATCTCGATGCCGAACTTGCGCAGCAGCTCGTCCTCGTTGTAGATGACGGAAAGGAACGGCTGCGGGCGAGAGCCGACCTGCAGGATGCGCATGCCGCGCGCCTTCTTGGCCACGGCCGCGACCGCGCAGAAGTCCACAAAGCCCTTGCGGAACATCTCGCCGTCCACGTCGCTGTTGATGATGTAGGAGAAGGGCACCTTGTAGCGCTGCAGGCACTTGGTCGAGGCGAGCGTGCCGCACTGGGTGTCGCGGTCGCGCTGGCCGGGCACGGGCAGCGGGTCGCGGTTGCCCCAGACGAGCACGGGCAGCTTCATCCGCGCGCCCAGGCGCCCGACGACCTCCTCGCACCCGAAGTCGCAGTGCGGCATGAAGATCGCGTCGGCCTTCTGCGCGTGCAGGAAGTCGCACACCGCGTCCAGCTGGCTCGCGTCGTAGAGGATGCCCTCAGGCAGCACGCCCTCCAAATCGCACAGATCCACCGCCTCGGGCGCGATCTGATGACATTTCTTCAGGAAGAGGTCCTTCTGCTCCAGCGCGCTGACCATGTCCGTGAAGCCGCGCTTGATGGGCACGATGCCGATCTTTACGAACTTTTCCATGTACACCCCTCCGTTTTTTTCTGTTTTAGACGCCGAAGTTGGCGTAGAGCTTTGTCTTTTCCTCGATGAGGCTGCGGTCGAACGTCCCCGTCTCCAGGAACTGCTCGACCATTTCCAGGTTCGGCGTGCCGGCGCGGCCGCCGATCCCCGTGCACTTGATGGCCGCCACGGCGTTGGCAAAGCGCGCGCACTCGTCCGGGCGCTTGCCCTGCATCATGGCGAAGATATAGCCGCCGTGGTAGACGTCGCCCGCGCCGAGCGTGTCCACGACCGGGACCTTGAACCCGGGCGCAAACGACCAGCCGTCCTCCCAGGCGACGACGGAGCCCTTGTCGCCCAGGGTGAAGACCACGACCTTCGGCCCGCGCGCGCGGACCGCGCTGAGGTTTTTCTCGTACTCCTCGCTCTCCCCAAAGAGCTTGTTGTAGTAGAACTCCGAGCCGATGAATACGTCGATCTCGGGCAGCATGGCCTGCGTCGCGTCAGAATAGCCGTCGCCGTCAAAGCAGACGATGCCGCCGTTCTCCCGCATGATGGCCGCCAGCCGGTGGGAGACGGGGTCGGCGTTCTCCAGGTGCAGCACGTGGTGCTGCCGCACAAAGTCCTCGTCGATGTCCTCCAGCGCGTACCGGCGCGTCGTTCCCGGCCGGCCGATGATGTTGCGGCCGTGCGTCACCTCGTCCGAGAGGACGAGGGAAAAGGAGTTGACGCCGTCGCGGACCATATGGCTGGTGTCGACGTCGTAGCGTGCGTAGTCGCGGAGCAGGAAGTCGCCATAGCTGTCCGCGCCGACCACGCCCAGCATGGACGAGGCCCCGCCGAGCTGGCCAAAGGCCGTCAGCGCCGAGGAGACCTTGCCGCCGCCCTGCCAGCTCGTCTGCAAAATGCGCGCGCCCTCGTCCTTTTTCGTGGGCAGGTGGTCGATGTGAACGAGATTATCCATGAACGGGGTTCCGTACGCGATCAAATCCCTCTTCACGGGTGCTTCACCCCTCCTGAGCAAATTCGCTGTATTTTTCGAGGAACTCTTCGCGCGTCATGCCGAAGCACACGTCGTCGAAGTAGCGCCCCTTTGTGTAGACGGACTCCCGCAGGCGCCCCTCCTCCACAAAGCCCAGGCTCCGGTGCAGCCCGATGGACGCTTCGTTGAAGGAATAGGCCGCGGTGTTGCACTTGTGCATCCGCAGCTCCAGGAAGTAGAACCGGAGCAGCAGCAGGATGGCCTCCCGCGCGTATCCCCTGCGGCGATACGGCTCGTAGATGCCCAGGCCGTAGCTGAACGTGCCCATGCGCGCGTCCACGTCGTGCGCGTTGATGGAACCGACGGTGTTGCCCTCCAGGTCCTCGATCATGAAGCGGAAGGTCTCCATCTCGCCCTCGCGCCTTAGGCGGCTGGGGAAGTCCTCCCGCAGCTTCCAGGCCGCGCGCGGAAGCTGGATCATGTAGTCGCAACGATCCTTTTCCGTGTCGCGGTTTTTATCTTCCGCCTCGAACAGGGCGAGGTCCTCGGGCTCAAACGCGCGCAGGCGCACGAGCTTCCCGGTGAACGTGTTTTTCATTTACACCACCCGCAGTCCCTTCGGGTTGACGATGCGAATCTTGTGGCGCACGAGCTCCTTGCAGGCCTCCTTGCAGTCGCAGAGCACCTGCAGGCCGCCCTTGTTCTGCCGATCCAGCGAAGCCTTCATGGCGTTGGAGAGCGTCATATTGTATTCCGTGAAGATGTTGAACTTGCTCATGCCCTCCGCGGCGCAGCGGCCGAACTGGTCGTCCGGGATGCCGCTTCCGCCGTGCAGCACCAGGGGAAGATCGAGCGCGGCGCGCAGCTCGCGCAGGCGGTCAAAGGCCAGGTTGGGCTTGGCGACGTAGTTTCCGTGCGCATTGCCGATGGCGATGGCCAGGGAATCGCAGCCCGTGCGCTCGACGAACTCCACGGCCTGCTGCACGTCCGTATATGTGTCGGGGTTGTTGACGTCCGCGGCGTTGCCGGCGTTGCCGACCTTGCCCAGCTCCGCCTCGACGACGATGCCCATCTTGTGCGCGATGTCGGCGACCTCCTTGGTCAGGCGGACGTTCTCCTCAAAGTCGTAGTGCGAGCCGTCGATCATCACGGAGTCGAAGTGCTTCATGCGGCTGATGCAGATCTCGGCCGTGGGGCAGTGGTCCAGGTGGAACGCGACGGGCACCTTGACCTTGGAGGCGTAGTACTTGGTCACCATCTCGGCCACCGCGGGGTCCATGTTCGTCTCAAAGCCGTAGAAGTGGCCGATGAGCACGGGCATGCCGACCTCCTCCGCGGCCTCGATGGCCCAGCGGATCATCTCGTAGTTGATGCAGTTGAACATGGGCGTGCCATATCCCTTCTGCAGGCCATCCTGGTAAATCTCCATTGTCGAAACGTAAGGCATATCGTTCCCCTCCCCCAAAATATATCTTACGTATATGTTAACACAAATTTCCCTTTCGCTCAATCTGCAGCCGAAATTCCTCGCCGGGCGTTCCGCATTTCAGAACAAAAAGGGCGGCGCGGGAGCGAAGCATTGCTCCCGCGCCGCCAAAGGCGCGTTAAATCGAGAACCGCAGCACGTTCCAGGACCGCGCCGGCAGCTTGACGTCGCTCTCGCCCTTTTCGCACGCGGCGACGGGCGCGCTGTGGGGCAGGACCTTCTCCGGCTCGGCGAACGTGTTCTGCGCGAACAGGTCGCCGTCCAGCACGATGTGCTCCACGGGCGCAAGGTTCGCAAAGGAGCGGGCGCTCAGGTGCAGGTCGACCGCTTCCTCCGCCAGGTTCAGGGCAAAGACGGTCATCTCGCCCTTCTCCTCGTCAAAGGTCGCCGCGGCGGCCACGGCGTCGAACTCGCCGGTTCCGGCAGCGAGCTTCGGGGCCTTGAGCAGCGGGCGCAGGGCCTCCCCGCGGCCGTAGAGCGAGGCGTGCAGGAAGGGATAGTAGGTCGTCTGCGCGTAGGCGCTCTTCCCGGGCTCGGTCATGACGATGGCCAGGCAGTTGACCAGCTGCGCCAGGCAGCCCATGCGCACGCGGTCCGAGCGGTTGATCATCGTGCAGAGCAGGCCGCCGACGCACAGCGCGTCCATGACGTTGTAGGTCTGCTCCTCCAGGGCCGGGGCGACGGTCCAGGGCTCCTGCGCGCCGTGGTCGCAGTACCAGGCGTTCCACTCGTCCAGGGAGATCTTCATGACCTTCTTGGAGCGCTTGTAGGCCTTGACGTAGTCCGCCGCGGCGATGCCCGCGCTCAGGAACGCGTCCAGGTCCGCATACGAGGCCAGGTACGCCGTGACGTCGCCCTTGTAGCCGTAGTAGCGGTGCATGGAGAGGAAGTCCACGTTGTCGTACGTCCACTCGAGCACCTTGCGGTCCCACTCGGGGTAGGTCGCGATCTCCGCGGAGGAGGACCCGCAGGCGACCAGCTCGATCGTGGGGTCGACCCACTTCATCATCTTGGCGGCCTCGTTGGCGACGTGGCCGTACTCGTCCGCGGTCTTGGCGCAGGTCTGCCAGGGGCCGTCCATCTCGTTGCCCAAGCACCAGACGCGGAAGTTGTGCGGCTCCTTGTGGCCGTTGGCGATGCGCAGGTCGCTCCAGTACGTGCCGCCGGGGAAGTTGCAGTATTCGACCAGGTCTGCGGCCTGCTGGGGCGTGCCGGTGCCCAGGTTCACCGCGACCATGGCGTGGGTTCCGGCCTTCTTGCACCAGTCGGCGAACTCGTCGATGCCGAACTGGTTCGTCTCCAGGCTCGTCCAGGCGTAGTCCAGGCGGCGGGGGCGCTTGTCCTTGGGGCCGATGCCGTCCGTCCAGCGGTAGCCGGAGACGAAGTTGCCGCCCGGATAGCGGATGATCGGGATCTGCAGTTTGCGGATCAGGTCCATGACGTCGCGGCGGAAGCCCTGCTCGTCCGCGGTGCCGTGGCCGGGCTCAAAGATGCCGGTGTAGACCGCGCGGCCCAGGTGCTCGATGAAGGAGCCGTAGAGCCTTTCGTCGACCTTGCCGATGGAAAAATCCTTGTCCAGGGTGAGCTTTGCCTGCATGATAGGTTCCTCCTCTGTCTCTTTAGTCCTTGTAGCCGATGTATTCGTAGTCCGTGACCTTGCCCTCCTCGTCCGTCTTGGCCTCGACCAGGTGGACGCCCTCCTCGGTGATGAGCTTGTCCGCGTAGAGGCGGTAGAGCAGGTCGCCGGCGCGCAGGCGGATGTCCTGGTCCTCGAAGCGGACCATGTCCACCAGGCGCTTGACGAGCACGGGCCGCGTGTTGCCGTGGCGGGCCAGGGCATAGGCGGCGTCCGGGCTGGCGGCCTTGGTCTGCACGAACCACATCAGCAGCGCGCTGCGCGCGTTGTCGCGGTCGAGCCGCTCGATCAGGGCGACGATGTACTTCCAGTGTCCGGGCTCCATGCGGTTGAGGCTGGCCATGAGCGCCTGGCCGAACTCGTCCGCGGAGTTGGGCGGCATGACCGCAAAGAGGATGTCCAGCAGCTCCTCGTTGGGCATGCACTCCATCAGCAGCATCACGCGGTCCACGTCCGTGAACTTCTCGCCGACGTAGCCGGCCAGGGCCTCCTCGCCGGGCAGGCCCTTTGCGGCCAGGGCGTGGGCGGCCTGCACGCGCAGGCGCACGGGCGCGCCCTCCCGGTTGCGCAGGAAGTGGTGCAGCGCCTTGATGGCGCCGATGTCGTCGACCTCGGTGAGGAGTTCGAGGATCTGGCGGCAGAGGCTCTGCTGCCAGAGGCGGGACTTTGCGCCCGTGGCCTCGCGGGCGGTGAGCTCCTCGAGCAGGTCCTCCAAGGGGGGGACCATCTCGGCGCGGTTGCGGCCGCGCAGCGCGGCGAGCACGTCCGGCGCGAGCTTTGGGTCCTCCAGCGCCTTGAGCAGGCCGTTTAGGGCCAGATCGCTCTCCATGTTGGTCAGGGCGGCGAGCACGCACTTGACGCCGTTGTATCCGCTGGAGAGGAGCGCGTCGCACAGGGCGGGCACGGCGGCCTCGTTGCGGATTGTGCAGATGGCCGCCTGCGCGGGCTCCCAGACGGCGATGTCGTCGCTGGCGGCGAGCGTGAGCAGGGCGCGCGCGGCCTCGCCGTCGCCGATGTCGGCCAGGGCCTGGGCGGCCTTGCGCTGCCTCTCGCCGCGGCTGCGGCGGGCGACGCGGGCGAGCGCGGCGATCTTCTTTTTCTCCTTCAGGTGTTCCACGGAAAACCAGGACATTCCCCATCCTCCCCTTCTCTTTCCAACTACTAGAGTATATGGAAAACGCGCGCTTGTCAATCGCGGAAGCGGAGGCGTTGCAGAATCGAAACAAAACGGGCCGGCGCGCTGCTGCCGCCGGCCCGTTCAGGGGTCCAGGTTCTCCTCGTCAAAGACGGGGGAGGTGAAAAACGTGCTCAGGCTGATTCCCAAGCCTTGACACAACTCGTGCAAAATGCTCAGCTTCATGGTCGTGTAATTTCCGCGAATGACGTTGTTGATCGTGGATTTGGGCACGCCGCTTTTCATGAAGAGCTGGTATTGTGTCATGCTTTTCTCTTGGAGGAGTTGGGACAGACGCACACTTACAGCTTGATTGAGCTGCATGTCTACCCCTCCCCTCTTCCCGTCCGATTTTACCGTTTCTTGGAAGGGAATTGGTTCCTGTAGCTGGACGTTTTTTAATTTTTTTGGCGTATTATGAAATAAAGGGGGATAACGATGTATTATAAGTATGTGACCTTCTGCGGCCACAGGGACCTCCCGGACCGCGCCGCTGTGGAGGCCTGGCTCCGCCGGACGCTCCCCTGTCTTTACGCCCAGGGCGCGCGCCGCTTCTACGTCGGCGGGTACGGCGCCTTCGACGCCGCGGCGGCCGCGGCCGCGCTCTCCCTGCGCGCGGCGCACCCGGAGGTCGAGGTCGTGCTCGTTCGCCCCTACTTGGATGCCGGGCCCGCGCCGCAGCCGGGCATGGCGAGCGTCTACCCGCCCCTGGAGCGCGTGCCCCGCCGGTTCGCCATCGCCCGCCGCAACCGCTGGATGGTCGACCAGGCGGACGTCGTCGTCGCCTGCGTGCAGCGCAGCTGGGGCGGCGCGGCGGAGATGCTCCGCTACGCCCAGCGCCGCGGCAAGGCTGTCCTTTCTTTCCCCCCCCCCGATGCAGATTGTGAGGTGAACCCCCCATGAATTCCGTAGCCTTTGTCGGCGACTGGGATTTCGAGGGCGATGCCCTCGTGCGCAGCTGGCTGTCCTCGATGGTGTCCTTTCTCTACGACCGCGGAGCGCGCCGCTTTTACGTGGGCAGCGGCTGTTGGTTCGACGACGTGGTCTCGGGCGTGATGTTCCGCTTCTGCGAGGAGCGGCCGGACGTCCTGATCCACTGGGTCTATTGTCCCGATCGGCCCCTGCCCTCCGAACGCAGCCACGAGGCGTGCAACCGCTGGATGATCGACCGCGCGGACGCCGCCGTCGCCTGCACCCCGTGGTTCTTCAACGACTTGATGATGCACCTCTGCGAGGCCGAGAAGCAGGGCAAGCCCATCTTCTACTACTTTCCCCCCGAGGAGGATCCCTGCGCGCCCTGACCCGCGCCATCCTTTCTTTGGGAGTGCAAAAAAACGGACGCCCCCAGTGGGGGACGTCCGTTTTTTGCTGCAAAGGGATTGGGCTTAGATCAGCTCGAGGACGACCATCTCGGCGCCGTCGCCCTTGCGCGGGCCCATCTTCAGGATGCGGGTGTAGCCGCCGCCCTGGCCGAGCTCCGCCTTGCGCTTGTTGTACTTGGGCGCGTACTCGCGGAACATCTTCTCGATGATCGGGTGCTTGATGTCCTTGGTGCGCTCCTTGAAGTCGGCCTTGCTCTCGTCGGGCTTCTTCTGCTCCTGCAGGTCGTACAGGTACGCCATCAGGATGCGGCGCGCATGGAGCTTAGAGGGCGCGTCGTTGACGAAGGTCTCGGTGACCTCCTGGCCCTTATCGTTCTTATAGGTCTTGGTGACTTCTACGGTATTGTCACACTCGCGCATGGCAAGAGTAATGAGCTTCTCCGCGATGGAGCGCACCTCCTTGGCGCGATCCAAGGTGGTGGTGATCTTGCCGTTCCAGATCAGCTGAGAGACCTGGTTGCGCAGGAGTGCCTTACGCTGGTCAGCCGGACGGCCGAGCTTGCGTTCCTTGGCCATGGTTGTTTCCCTCCTTGCGAATTGCCCTGCGGCGCGACGCGGCGCTGCCGGGTCCGGTGCTTTTCGCACCTGATTTTCTGTGCGCGGGGCGTTATTCCTCGCTGCGGCGCAGGCTCAGGCCCAGTGCGGCGAGCTTCTGCTCCACTTCCTCGAGCGACTTTTTGCCCAGGTTGCGCACTTTCATCATGTCTTCCTCATTGCGCTGCACGAGTTCTGCAACCGTGTTGATGTTGGCGCGCTTGAGGCAGTTGTAGGCACGAACGGAAAGATCCAGCTCTTCGATGGTCATCTCCTGCACCTTTTCCATCTTGTTGTCCTCCGGCTCGTTGAAGTCGACCGGCACGACGTTCTCGGTAAGATTGATAAACAGCATTAAGTGCTCGGATAAGATCTTTGCCGCCATGGAAGTGGCTTCATCCGGCTTGATGCTTCCGTCTGTCCACACTTCGAGCGTCAGCTTGTCGTAGTCCGTCATCTGGCCGACGCGCGTGTTCTCGATGGTGTAATTGACCTTGCGGATGGGCGTGAAGATGGAGTCCACGGGCAGCACGCCGATGGGCATGTTGGGGGTCTTGTTCCGGTCCGCGGAGACGTAGCCGCGGCCCTTGCACAGGGTGATCTCCATGTTCAGGTGCGCATCCTCATTGAGGGTTGCGATGACCAGGTCGGGATTGATGATCTCGACCTGCTCGTCGCAGACGATGTCCCCCGCGGTGACCACGCACTCGCCGGAGGCGGAGATCGTGACCACCTTGGGTCCATCGCAATACAGCTTTGCGGACAGTGCCTTGAGGTTGAGGATGATCTCGGTGACATCCTCCTTCACTCCAGGAATCGTGGAAAACTCATGCAAGACGCCATCGATGCGGACAGATGAGACCGCTACGCCGGGCAACGAGGAAAGCAAAATCCTGCGCAGTGAATTGCCCAAGGTCGTGCCGAATCCGCGCTCCAGCGGCTCGATGACGAACTTGCCGTACAGGTTGCCTTCGCTTATCTCGACACATTCGATTCTGGGCTTTTCCATTTCAATCATAGACTCTATCCCTCCTCATCAAGCGCAAATCGCATTGCGGTAGGCGTCAATCCGCGTTCGATGCTCCATTCGTTCAGGCTGCATCCTTACTTGGAGTACAGCTCGACGATGAGGTGCTCCTCGAACGCCATGTCGACATCCTCGCGCTGCGGCAGCGCGTTGACGGTGCCCTGCAGCTGCTCCGCCTCAAAGGTCAGCCACTTGGGGACGACGTGGGTCGTGCCCTCGCGCAGCGCCTTGAAGTGCTCCATGTCACGGCTCTTCTCGCGAACGCCGATGACGTCGCCCGTCTCCACGACATAGGAGGGGATGTTCACCTTCTTGCCGTTGACGGTGATGTGGCTGTGGCGGACAAACTGACGAGCCTGCGCACGGGAGGAGGCCAGGCCCAGGCGGTAGACGACATTGTCCAGGCGGCGCTCGAGCAGGGCCAGCAGGTTGTCGCCCGTGACGCCCTTGACGCGCGCGGCCTTGTCAAACGTGCGGCGGAACTGCGTCTCCAGCACGCCGTAGGTGCGGCGGACCTTCTGCTTTTCGCGCAGCTGCATGCCGTACTCGCTCATCTTTCTCGCTCTAGCCTGCCCGTGCATGCCGGGAGGCGTGGGGCGCTTGCTGATCGCGCACTTGGCGGAGTAGCAGCGGTCGCCCTTCAGAAACAGCTTCGTGCCTTCGCGTCTGCACAGGCGGCAGACGGAACCAGTATAACGTGCCATTGGGCTTTACCTCCTACACTCTTCTGCGCTTGGGCGGACGGCATCCGTTGTGGGGGATGGGGGTCACGTCCTTGATCAGGGAAACCTCGAGTCCAGCCGCCTGCAGCGAGCGGATCGCCGCCTCGCGTCCGGAACCGGGGCCTTTGACATACACCTCGACGGTCTTCAGGCCATGCTCCATGGCCGCCTTGGCCGCGGTCTCCGCCGCCATCTGCGCCGCAAAGGGCGTAGACTTCTTGCTGCCGCGGAAGCCGAGTCCGCCGGCAGAGGCCCAGGACAGGGCGTTTCCAGCGGTGTCGGTGATGGTTACGATGGTATTGTTGAAGGACGAAGCGATGTGCGCAGCGCCGCGCTCAACGTTCTTGCGCTCCTTGCGCTTGCGAACCACACGCTTGGTCACCTTAGTGGTCTTCGCCATGATGTTCCCTCCTCTTCTGACGGCTTACTTGGTAGCCTTCTTCTTACCCGCGACCTGCTTCTTGGGGCCCTTGCGGGTGCGCGCGTTCTGCTTGGTCGACTGGCCGCGAACGGGCAGGCCGCGGCGATGACGCACGCCGCGATAGCAGCCGATTTCCACAAGACGCTTGATATTGAGGGAAACCTCACGGCGGAGGTCGCCCTCCACCTTCAGGTTGTGCTCGATATAGTCTCTCAGCTGCGCAACCTCGGTCTCGGACAGGTCCTTGACGCGGGTGTCCGGGTTGATGCCGGTCTTGCTGAGGATTTCATCGGCAGTGGCTCTGCCGATGCCAAAGATATAGGTCAGCCCAATTTCGACGCGCTTCTCTCTGGGCAGGTCAACGCCCGCAATACGTGCCATTGTGCCTCAACACCTCCGTAAATCGTGGGGTCTTAACGTGGTTGATCTATTTATCAAAATCACGCAGATCACGGGGGACTCCCGTGCAGCCGCACTACGCAATCAGATAAAGCGGTTTGGGTCCTTTAGCCCTGACGCTGCTTGTGCTTGGGATTCTCGCAGATGACCATGACGCGGCCCTTCCGCTTGATGATCTTGCACTTTTCGCAGATCGGCTTTACAGACGGTCTCACTTTCATGTTCGTTTTCCTCCGTTGCTGTGATGGGTTTACGCCTTGCCGCGCCAGGTGATTCTTCCCCTGGTCAGGTCATAGGGCGAAAGCTCTATGGTCACTTTATCACCCGGAAGAATCCGGATGAAGTTCATCCTAAGCTTGCCGGAAATGTGCGCGAGGATCTTGTGGCCATTGGGAAGCTCCACTTGGAACATCGCGTTCGGATAGGCTTCCGTTACGGTGCCTTCCACTTCGATTACATCCTGCTTCGACACTCTTTAACCTCCTTGCAAGGCGCATCCAATCCTTGATCCCTCAGGGCGGCCAGGGCCTTGCGGATGTGCGCATCGCAGACCGCTTCGCCCCGTGTTAGCCTCTCCCCGAGACTGGAAATCAATTCCTGCGTTGGCAGGAAATGCTTGCGTTTCTTCTTCTTTGGCGAATCGATCCGCCGCAGGTCCCCGTCGCAGAGCAGGGCGTGCTCCTCGTCGGCAAAGCCGACGACGAGAAACAGCCTCCCCGCGTCGCGGCCCTTTGTCGAGCGAACGACCTGACCGATCTTCACATCCGGCGTCATACGTCCTCCCCATCGAAGCCGTCCGGCATCGTCAGGATCAGCGCCTCGCCGCTTTCCGTGATCGCCAAAGTGTTTTCGTAGTGCGCACTCAGAGAGTGGTCTCGCGTGAGGAAGGCCCAGTTGTCCTCGGCGATGTAGACGCGATAGTCCCCCGCCGTGATCATGGGCTCCACCGCGATGCACAGCCCCTCGCGAAGACGCAGCCCGTGCCCCGGCTTGCCGAAGTTCGGCACCTCGGGGTCCTCGTGCATCTCCTTCCCGATTCCGTGGCCGCACAAGCTGCGCACCACGCCGTAGCCATGTCCTTCCACTGAGGTCTGGATGGCGTGGGAAATGTCTCCGATCCGGTATCCCTTGCGCGCAAAGGCCAGGCCCTTGCCAAAGCTCTCCTTCGCCGCGTCGATCAGGGCCTGGGCCTCGGGCGAGATCTCCCCCACCGGGAAGGTCCGCGCCATGTCGGCCTGGTACCCGTCCAGCAGCACCGTGCAGTCAATGGAAATGATCTGCCCTTCCCGCAGGACCACCGATTCAGAGGGGATGCCGTGCACCACCATGTCGTCCGGAGACGCGCAGATGGAGCCCGGAAATCCCTCATATCCCTTTTCGGACGGAATCGCGCCGTGCGAGCGGATGACGCTTTCGGCTACCCGGTCGAGCTCGGCCGTGGTCACACCGGGGCGGATGGCGCTCTTGACCGCCTTCATGGCGGCAAAGAGCACTTGTCCAGCCCTGCGCATCTTCTCAATCTCGGCTTGCGTTTTGTATGTGATCATCTAGTTGCTCCCAAGGGCCGCCAGAATGGCCTCTGTGACTTCCGCAAGGGGCTTGGAGCCGTCCACGTTCTTGAGCAGGCCCTTCTCGGCGTAGAAGTCGATCAGGGGCTTGGTCTGCTTCTCGTAGACGTCCAGGCGGTTCTGCACGGACTCCGGCGCATCGTCCTTGCGCTGCGTCAGCTCCGCGCCGCACTTGGGGCACTTCGCCTCTCCCCTGTCCACGTGAGTGGTGTAGCCGCACTGCGCGCATACCCTTCTCCCGCTGAGCCGGTGGATCAGCAGGGAGGCGGGAACTTCCAGGTTGACGACCACGTCGATGGACTCAAAGGAGGCCAGCGCCTCCGCCTGGGGCAGCGTGCGGGGGAACCCGTCGAGCAGGTATCCGTTCTTGCAGTCCGGCTCCGCAATGCGGTCCCGGACGATGCGCACGACCACGTCGTCGGGCACGAGCGCGCCCTTTTCGATGTAGCTCTGCGCCTCCAGACCCGTGGGGGTCTTCTCGCGGATGGCGCGGCGGAGGATCTCCCCGGTGCTGATCTGCGGGATGCCCAGGCGGGAGATGATCTTCTCCGCCTGCGTGCCCTTGCCCGCGCCGGGAGGGCCCAAGAATACGATCTTCATGGTTCAGCTTCCTCCTTCCTGGACGTTGGGGTGGCGGGGCCTTACTTCATAAAGCCCTTGTAGTGGCGCATCATCATCTGCGCTTCGAGCTGCTGGGTGGTCTCCATGGCGACGGAGACGACGATCAGGATACCCGTGGCGGTGAAGGGCGCGCTGTTGCCAGTCAGCGCCAGGATCGCCGAGGGAATCGTCGCAATCAGGGCCAGGAAGATCGCGCCGAAGAGCGTGATGCGGTTGGAGATGCGGGAGAGATAGTCTGCCGTGGGCTTGCCGGGGCGGATGCCCGGGATGAAGCCGCCGTTCTGCTGCAGATTCTTGCTCATCTCCGTGGGGTTGAAGGAAATGCTGGTGTAGAAGTACGTGAAGAACAGGATGAGCAGTGCATACACGACCATGTACACCCAGCTGGACGCGTTAAACCATCTGCCATACCACAGCGCAAACCCGGAGGTCGGCCAGAACTGCGCGATCAACCCGGGGAACTGGATGATGGAAATGGCAAAGATGAGCGGCATGACGCCGGTGGAGTTGACCTTCATGGGGATGTGGGTGGACTGACCGCCGTACATCTTGCGGCCGACCATGCGCTTGGCGTACTGCACGGGGATCCGGCGCTGACCGGAATCCACAAACACAATGCCCACAACCAGGACGATGATGCCCACGATGACCACGGGGATGGCCCACGCGCTCATGGGGTTGAGAATCACCGACTGAATACCAGTATAAACCTGTCCCGGGAAACTCGCAATAATACCCACAAAGATTAACAAAGAAATCCCATTGCCGACGCCGTTCTGGGTGATGCGCTCGCCAATCCACATGGTCAGCGCGGTACCGGCGGCAAGCGTCAGGAAGACCAGCGCGTAGTCCAGGAAGTTGGCGTCCTCGCCTCTGGCCATGGCGCCGGAGCCGAAGCCCAGGATGATGCCGATGGCCATGATGCAGCCCAGCGCGATGGTGACCACGCGGGTGATCTCGGCAATCTTCTTGCGGCCCTCCTCGCCTTCCTTCTGCAGCCGCTCAAGGGCGGGGATGGCGATGGTCAGGAGCTGCATGATAATCGATGAGGTGATGTAGGGCGAGATGCCCATGGCAAAGATCGTGAAGTTCGAGAAGTTCTGGCCGTTGATGAAGTCGAGCATGCCGAGCATGGAGATGTTGGACACCTGCTGGGCGATGTAGTCGACGTTGACGCCGGGCGTCGGGATGACGGAGCCGACGCGGTAGATCAGAAGCATGACTAACGTGTAGATGATCCTCTTGCGGAGGTCCTCCACCTTCCAGGCATTGCGGAAAGTTTCCAGCACGTTAGATCACCTCTGCTTTCCCACCATTGCCCTCGATTTTCTCCGCAGCGGACTTGGAGAACTTGGCGGCCTTGACCGTGAGCTTCTTGGTCAGCTCGCCATTTCCCAGGACCTTGATGCCGTCCTTCGCGTTCTTGACGATGCCCGCGTTCTTCAGGGCCTGCGCGTCCACGACGGCGCCGTCCTCGAACGCCTCCAGAGCGGAGAGGTTGATCGTAGCGTATTCCTTCGCATAGATGTTGGTAAAGCCGCGCTTGGGGATGCGGCGGACCAGCTTCATCTGGCCGCCCTCAAAGCCCTGGGCCTTGCCGCCACCGGAGCGCGCTTTGCTGCCCTTGTGGCCCTTACCGGAAGTTTTGCCCAGGCCGGATCCCACGCCGCGGCCCAATCTCTTGGGGGCGGTGGTGGAACCGGCTGCGGGAGAAATCTCATGGAGTTTCATCGCGCACCTCCTGATTAGTCAGCGATTTCTTCGACAGAAACCAGATGTTTCACCGTGAAAATCATGCCGCGGATCGCGGGATTGTCGGGCTGCACCACGGTGGAGCGGATCTTCTTCAGGCCCAGCGCCTTCACCGTGCGGATCTGGTTTTCATGCCGGCCGATGGTGCTCTTCATGAGCGTGATTTTCAGCTTCATTTTGAAACACCCTCCTTAGCCCAACAGCTCTTCGACGGACTTGCCGCGCAGGCGCGCGACCTCTTCCGCGGTCTTCAAACGGCTCAGGCCCTCGATCGTCGCCTTGACGACGTTGATGGGGTTGTTGGTGCCGTAAGACTTGGTGACGATATCCCGGATGCCGGCCGTCTCGATGACCGCACGCGCAGGACCGCCGGCGATAACGCCGGTGCCTTCGGGAGCGGGCTTGAGCACGACGGAGCCGGTGCCGAACTTGCCGATCACCTCGTGCGGGATCGTGGTGCCCACGATCGGCACGGTGATGAGGTTCTTCTTGGCGTCCTCGACGCCCTTGCGGATGGCCTCGGGAATTTCCGCCGCCTTGCCCATGCCGCAGCCGACGCGGCCCTTGCCGTCGCCGATGACGATCAGGGCGCTGAAGCGGAAGTTGCGGCCGCCCTTGACGACCTTGGTCACGCGGTTAACGGCGACGAGTTTTTCCTTGAATTCGCTCTCTTCGCGATTGTAGCGCTGCATCCTTTTCCCTCCTTACGCTTAGAAATCGAGCCCGGCTTCACGAGCGGCGGCGGCAACCTCGGCCACGCGACCGGTGTAGACGTAGCCACCACGGTCGAACACCACTTCCTTGATGCCGGCGGCCAGGGCGCGCTCCGCGGCGAGCTTGCCGACGAGCTTGGCGGCGCCCTTCTTGTCCACGGACTCAAGCTGCGGCTTGATCTCCTTGTCCAAGGTCGAGGCCTGGCACAGGGTAACACCCTTTGTGTCGTCGATAATCTGAACGTAAATATTCTTCAGGCTCCGATACACGCAAAAGCGCGGGCGCTCCGCGTTGCCGGAGATCTTCTTGCGGACGCGCTCGTGACGAATCCTGCGAATTTCGTTTTTGTCCCTCTTCTGGATCACTTGCGCTCACCCCTTTACTTCTTACCGGTCTTGCCTTCCTTGCGGCGGATGACTTCGGTTTCATACTTGATGCCCTTGCCATGGTAGGGTTCGGGCTCGCGGACAGAACGGACATTGGCTGCAATGGCGCCGACGAGCTGCTTGTCGATCCCCTTGACGATGATCTTGTTGGGGGTCGGGCACTCGAAGGCGATGCCGTCCACGGGAACCATTTCGACCGGATGCGAGTAACCGATGGTGAGAACCAGGTTCTTGCCCTGCATCTGCGCGCGGTAGCCCACGCCCACGACGTCCAGCGCCTTCTGGTAGCCCTGGGTCACGCCGATGATCATGTTGTTGATCAGCGTGCGGCTCAGGCCGTGCAGAGACCTGTGCATCTTGTCGTCCGAGGGGCGGGAGACGCGCAGCGTCGCGCCCTCGATCTCGATCTTCATGTCGTTGTGAATGTGCTGGGTCAGCTCACCCTTGGGGCCCTTGACGGTGACGACGTTGTGATCGTCCACCTTGACCGTCACGCCCGCGGGGATGGCAACCGGAAGTCTGCCGATTCTCGACATAATTCAATTACCTCCAAATGTTCAAGCGCTTACCAAACGTAGCAGAGGACTTCGCCGCCGACTGCGTTCTTGCGGGCTTCTTTATCGGTCATGACGCCCTTGGACGTCGAGATGATGGCGATACCCAGGCCGCCGAGGACCTTGGGCAGCTCCTCGCTCTTCGCATAGACGCGAAGGCCGGGCTTGGAGATTTTCTTAAGACCCGTGATGACGCTCTTGCGGTTGGCATCGTACTTCAGGCCAATCTTGATCGCGCCCTGCACGCCGTCCTCCACCAGGTCCACGGACTTGATGAAGCCCTCGTCCAGCAGGATCTTGGCCACGGCCTTCTTCTCGTTGGACGCGGGAACGAGGATGGAATCGTGCTTTGCAACCAGAGCGTTGCGGATGCGGGTCAACATATCTGCGATGGGATCATTAACGAGCATTGTGTTACCTCCTTCCGTCTACTCCGGCTTACCAGCTCGCCTTGCGCACGCCGGGGATCTCCCCCTTGTACGCAAGCTCGCGGAAGCAGATGCGGCAAATGCCGTACTTCCTCAAAACAGAGTGAGGACGGCCGCAGATGCGGCAGCGCGTGTAGGCGCGCGTGGAGAACTTCGGCTCCCTCTTCTGGCGAATGACAATCGACTTCTTAGCCATAGTTTTCCGTTCTCCTCCCCTTAGGCCTGCGCAAAGGGCATGCCCAGCAGTCTGAGCAGCTCCCTGGCTTCCTCGTCGGTCTTGGCGGTGGTGACGAAGATCATCTCCATGCCGCGAATCTTGTCCACCTTGTCGTACTCGATCTCCGGGAACAGCAGCTGCTCGCGGATGCCCAGGGCGTAGTTGCCGCGGCCGTCGAAGGCCTTGGTGGAAACGCCGCGGAAGTCGCGCACGCGCGGCAGGGCGATGTTCATGAGCTTGTCGGCAAACTCATACATTCTCTCGCTGCGCAGGGTGACCTTGGCGCCGATCTTCATGCCCTCGCGGACCTTGAAGTTCGCAACGGACTTCTTGGCAAGGGTCGCCAGGGGCTTCTGGCCGGCGATGACGGTCAGGTCCGCCAGCGCCGCGTCGAACGACTTGGGGTTGTCCTTCGTCTCGCCAAGGCCCATGTTGATGACGATCTTGTCGAGGCGCGGGATCTGCATTACGTTCTTATAGCCGAACTTCGCCATCATAGCAGGGGCGACTTCGGTCTTGTACTTGTCCTTGAGTCTAGACACTCTCTTGTCCCTCCCTTGCTTGATTTAGAAGGTCTCGCCGCACTTCTTGCACAGACGAACCTTGGAGCCGTCCTCGAGCAGCTTGTGGGCGAGGCGGGTCGGCTTTCCGCAGCTGGGGCAAACCAGCATCACCTTGGAGGCGTAGATCGGGGCCTCCTGATGGACGATGCCGCCCTGCTGGCCAAGGCCGCGCGGCTTCTTGTGCTTGGTCGCCATCGCGACGCCCTCGACGATGATCTTCCCCTCGGAAGGCATCGCCACCAGCACCTTGCCCTTCTTGCCGGCGTCCTTACCGGAAATGACCACTACGGTGTCATTCTTCTTGACGTGAATCTTCTTAGGCGTAGCCATGTCGTCTACCTCCAATTAAAGCACTTCGGGCGCCAGCGAGACGATCTTCATGAAATCCTTCTCGCGCAGCTCGCGCGCCACCGGCCCAAAGATGCGGGTTCCGCGGGGCTGCTTGGCGTCGTTGATGACGACGGCGGCGTTATCATCAAAGCGGATGTAGCTTCCGTCCGGACGGCGCTTGGACTTGACGGTGCGGACGATAACGGCCTTGACGACGTCGCCCTTCTTCACCGTTCCGCCGGGCGTCGCGCTCTTGACAGAGGCGACGATGACATCGCCGATGCTGCCGGAGCCGCGGAAGGAACCGCCGAGAACGCGGATGCACATGATTTCCTTGGCGCCGGAGTTGTCGGCAACCTTCAATCTGGTCTGCGGTTGTACCATTTTTTTACCCTCCCTTACTGCGGCTTACTTCGCCTTCTCGACGATCTCCACCAGGCGCCAGCGCTTCTCGCGGCTCAGCGGGCGGGTCTCCATCACGCGAACGACGTCGCCCACGCCACAGGAGTTGTTCTCGTCGTGCGCCTTGAGCTTGGTGGTACGGTTCATGATCTTGCCGTACAGGCCGTGCTTGACGCGGGTTCTGATCGCAACCACAATGGTCTTATCCATCTTATCGCTGACCACGACCCCGACGCGGACCTTACGGTTTCCTCTGACTTCAGACATTGAGGTTTCTCCTTTCCGTTTCGTGATCAGGCCTGCGCCTTGATCTGACGATCACGCAGAATAGTCTTGACCCGAGCGATGTTTCGCTTCGTCTCGCGGATCATCATGGGATTCTGAAGCTGGCCGGTGGCCAGTTGAAAGCGAAGGTTGAAGAGCTCCGACTTGAGCTCTGCCAGCTGCTGGTCCAGCTCCGTATCCGTCATATCAAAGTACTTGTTCGCTTTCATTCTTCTTCACCACCCTGCACTTTGTCGGCCTTAGCGACGATCTTGGTCTTCAGCGGCAGCTTGTGGGCAGCCAGGCGCAGCGCCTCGCGCGCGGACTCCTCCGGAACGCCTGCGATCTCAAACAGCACGCGGCCGGGCTTGACCACCGCAACCCAGTATTCGGGCGAGCCCTTACCGGAACCCATTCGGGTCTCCGCCGGCTTCTGGGTGACGGGCTTGTCGGGGAAAATCTTGATCCAGACCTGACCGCCGCGGCGGATGAAACGAGTCATCGCGATACGAGCAGCCTCAATCTGACGGGACGTAACCCAGCAGGGCTCGGTGGCCTGCAGGCCATACTCGCCGTAGGCAACGAAGTTGCCGCGGCTCGCCTTGCCCTTCATGCGTCCGCGCATGACGCGGCGGCGCTTGACTCTCTTCGGCATCAACATGACTTACTTTCCTCCCTCCGCGGACTTGACGGGGGTCTTCTTGGCGCGGGGAAGCACCTGACCCTTGTAAATCCACACCTTAACGCCAATGCGGCCATAGGTGGTGCTGGCTTCGGCAAAGCCGTAATCGATGTTCGCGCGCAGGGTCTGCAGCGGGATGGAACCCTCATGATACCCCTCGGACCGCGCGATTTCCGCGCCGCCCAGGCGGCCGGAGACCTGCATCTTGATTCCCTTGGCGCCAGCGCGCATCGCAAAGCCCAGGCTCTGCTTCATCGCACGGCGGAAGGAAACGCGCTTTTCCAGGGACTGGGCAACCTTCTCGGCGACGAGCTGGGCGTCGGCCTCGGGCTGCTTGATCTCCAGGATGTTCAGGGAGACCGCCTTGCCGGTGAAGGCCTCGATCTCCTTCTTGAGCGCCTCGGCGCCCGCGCCGCCGCGGCCGATGACGATGCCGGGCTTGGCGGTGAAGATGTTGACCGTCACCTTGTTGGAAGCGCGCTCAATATCAATGTGGGAGATGCCGGCGCCGAAGAGCTTTTCCTTGAGCATGGTGCGCAGGGCGTGATCTTCCACAAGGTAGTTCGAAAAATCCTTCTTGTTGGCGTACCAACGCGCGGACCAATCCTTGATGACGCCGACTCTGGCGCCATGCGGATTAACTTTCTGCCCCATGAATCTTCCTCCTTGTTACTTCTGGTCCAGCACCACGGTGATGTGGCTGGAGCGCTTCAGGATCGAGAACGCCTGCCCTCTGGAGCGGGGATGGAAACGCTTCAGGGTCGGGCCCTGGTTGGCGTAGCACTCCGCAACGTAAAGCGTGCTGCGGTCCAGCTCGAGGTTGTTCTCGGCGTTGGCAATCGCGCTGTTGAGAACCTTGGCAACAATGGGCGCCGCCGCCTTGGGCGTGTTCATGAGGATCGCCAGCGCCTGGTCGGCGCTCTTGCCGCGGATCAGGTCCAGGACGATGTGGACCTTGCGGGAAGGAATGCGGACGTATTTGGCGGTGCAACGCGCGCGCTTGTCGGCATTGGCCTTGCGCGCCGCGCTCTTTTCACGGGATCTGGTGGCCATGTTTGTATCCTCCTTCCTAACGGCCGCCGGTGGACTTTTCACCGGCATGACCGCGGAACGTGCGCGTGGGCGCGAACTCGCCCAGCTTGTGGCCCACCATTTCCTCGGTCACGTAAACGGGGACGTGCTTGCGGCCATCATGGACGGCGATGGTGTGCCCCACAAAGTCGGGGAAGATCGTGGACGCGCGGGACCACGTCTTGAGCACCTTCTTCTCGCCCTTGTTGTTCATTTCTTCAACCCTTTTCAGAAGCCTGGCTTCCACGTAAGGGCCCTTCTTAACGGATCTGGACATGAAGCTTGCCTCCTTACTGGCTTACTTGCCGTTACGGCGCTTGACGATGAACTTGTCGCTGGGGTTGCGATGCTTGCGGGTCTTGCGGCCCTGCGTGGGCTTGCCCCAGGGGGTTACAGGTCCGGGCATACCGACAGGAGACTTGCCTTCACCACCGCCGTGCGGGTGGTCGTTGGGGTTCATGACGACGCCGCGGTTGTGCGGGCGGAAGCCCATGTGGCGAACGCGGCCGGCCTTGCCGTAGTTGACGTTCTCATGATCGATGTTGCCGACCTGGCCGATGGTGGCCTTGCAGCCCATGGGGATCATGCGGACCTCGCCGGAGGGCAGGCGGACCTGCGCCCAAGCGCCTTCCTTGGCCATCAGCTGCGCCGCGTTGCCCGCGGAGCGGACCAGCTGCGCGCCCTTGCCGGGCAGCATCTCGATGCAGTGGATCAGGGTGCCAAGCGGGATGTTGGCGATGGGCAGGGCGTTGCCGGGCTTGATGTCGGCGCCCTCGCCGCTCATGATCGTGTCGCCGACCTTCAGGCCGTAGGGGGCGATGATGTAGCGCTTCTCGCCGTCCGCGTAGAAGAGCAGGGCGATGTTGGCGCTGCGGTTGGGATCGTACTCGATGGTCGCAACGCGCGCGGGGATGCCGTCCTTGTTGCGCTTGAAATCGATGATGCGGTACTTCTTGCGCGCCGCGCCGCCGCGGAAGCGGACGGTGATCTTGCCGTGGACGTTGCGTCCGCCGGTGGAGCGCTTATCTTCAAGCAGAGACTTCTCGGGCGTGGTGCAGGTGATTTCCTCGAAGGCGGAAACCGACATGAAGCGGCGGCCCGGAGAGGTCGGCTTATAGAACTTAATAGCCATCCTAAATTCCCTCCTAAGAAAGCGAAAATTACTCGGCCATGCCCTCGAAGAAGGCGATGGGCTTAGAGGACTCCGTCAGCTTCACGTAGGCCTTCTTGACCTCCGCGCGGCGGCCGGAGTGCAGGCCCATGCGCTTGACCTTGCCGATCTGGCGGACGGTGTTCACGCGCTCGACCTTGACGTCGAAGATCGTCTCGATCGCCTGCTTGATCTCGGTCTTGTTGGCCTTGATGTCGACTTCAAACGTGTAGTCCTTGTTGGCGATTCCGTCGTAGCTGGCCTCGGTGAGAACCGGACGCAGAATGATGTCATGAGGGTTCTTCATTATGCGTACACCTCCTCAATCTGGGCGACCGCATCCTTGAGGACGACGAACTTGTCGCACTTCATGATGTCCAGGACGTTGATGGTGTTGACAAAGGCCACTTCCAGGCCCGGGATGTTGTTGGAGACGCGGTAGATCGTCTCGTCCTTGCCGGGCAGGACCAGCAGGGTCTTCTTCGTCGCGCCGATGGCGGTCAGGACCTTGGCCATCTCGCGGGTCTTGGGGGTCTCAAAGGTCAGCGCGTCCAGCACGATCATGTCGCCGTCGGCCACCTTGGAGGACAGGGCGCACTTCATCGCCAGGCGCTTGACCTTGCGCGGCACGCTCTTGGAGTAATCGCGGGGCTTGGGCGCGAAGACCACGCCGCCGTGCGTCCACTGGGGCGCGCGGGTCGAGCCCTGGCGGGCGCGGCCGGTGCCCTTCTGGCGCCACGGCTTTCTGCCGCCGCCGGAAACCTCCGTGCGGCCCAGCGCGCTCTGGGTTCCCTGACGCTTATTGGCAAGCTGTGCAACGATCACCTGGTGCACGACAGGCTCATTCATGGGAACAGCGAAGATGCCGTCAGAGAGCTCGATCTCCCCGACATTGGCGCCCTGCATGTTCGTCAATGCAATCTTAGGCATAATTTGCGTTTCCTCCTTATTGCTTGCTCTTACGCCTTGACCGAGTCACGGATCAAAAGCAAGCCGCCGTTCGGACCGGGAAGAGCGCCCTTGACAAAGAGCAGGTTGCGCTCGCCGTCGACTCTGACCACCTCGAGGTTCTGCACGGTGACGCGCTCGTTACCCCACTGGCCAGCCATGTGCTTGTTCTTGAACACGCGGGACGGATCGGAGTTTGCGCTGAGGGAGCCGACGCCGCGGTGGTACTTGGAACCGTGCGCCATGGGTCCGGTGTGCTGGTTCCAGCGAAGGATGGGGCTGGTGTAGCCGTGGCCCTTGCTGGTGCCCGTGACATCGACGCTGTCGCCCTTCTCAAAGACGTTCACTTCGATGTTCTGACCCACTTCATAGTTCTGCGCATCGTCCAAGCGGAACTCGCGCAAGTAACGGGTGGCCGCTACGCCAGCCTTCTTGAAGTGGCCTTGCTCGGGCTTGTTCTTAAGCTTCTTCGCGCGGCTCTCCGAGAGAGTCTTGAAGCCTACCTGGATGGCGGAATAGCCATCACGCTCCACGGTCTTCTTCTGCACCACGGTGCAGGGGCCCGCTTCGACGACGGTAACGGGAACGACGCGGCCGTCTTCCAGGAAGAGCTGCGTCATGCCGACCTTCGTGCCGAGAATCGCCTTTTTCATCTTACTTGGCACCTCCAACATTAGAGCTTGATCTCGATATCAACGCCGGCGGGCAGATCCAGCCGCATCAGGGCATCCACCGTCTTGGGGGTGGGCGAGAGGATGTCGATCAGGCGCTTGTGCGTGCGCATCTCGAACTGCTCGCGGGAGTCCTTGTACTTGTGGGTCGCGCGCAGGATGGTGACGACTTCCTTCTCGGTGGGGAGCGGAATCGGGCCGGAAACGCGGGCGCCGGTGCGCTTCGCCGTCTCCACAATGCGCTCTGCCGACTGATCGATCAGGGTGTGCTCATACGCCTTGAGCTTGATACGGATCTTCTGATTGGCCATGTTTTACCCTCCTTGCAGGTGGAACTCATATACACCGCGCCGTGTGTGCCGCAAGAAAATTCTTTTCGGCGCAGCGTCCCCCAATCTTCCGAAGGGAAGGAATGAGTTCGGCGTCCGTCTTGCGGACCGGTCCACGAGAATTACCTGGCGGCCAAGCCAGCAACTTCCCGCTTCATCCCATGCGGCAACTTCTGTAGTATACACCCGCACCCCCGCTCCGCGCAAGAGGAAATTTGCGTTTTACACAACTTTCACAAAGAAAATTTTGCGGAGTTTCCCGGCTTCTCCTTTTGCGGACCTTTACACGCCGCCGTGTGTGCCGCACGCGGGATTCGACCACCAAAAAACGCCCGCCCCCGGCGGATCAACCGGGGGCGGGTTCTTTTCTCAAGCCCGCTACCGCTTTTCCGGCAGCAGGCACTTGATGCCCGCGAAGAGCACAAAGCCGTAGGCGGACATGCTGTTGGTCAGCAGCAACCCGTCGTAGAAGCGCGTCTTCAGGATGCGCAGGACCAGCGGCCATTCACTTTCCGGCCAGCCGTAGGGCAGGACGTTGTACGCCACCAGCAGGTACAGGGCCAGGCAGACCACCGTCAGGATCACCAGAAACGCGCCCGCGCCCCGCCGGCCCCGCCGCGCGACGGCCAGCCCCATCGCCCCACCCAGCAGGAACAGCGCCGAGGTGATCCATCCCGCCACACGGATGGGTAGCGTGGAGCGCTGCGGGATCACGTTGTCCACGAGCCAGTAGACGCCTTGGGACAGCAGCGCCGGCGCATACGCCAGCGCCAGCAGGCCGACCAGCTTCGCCGCCTCCTTCCAGGCAAACGGCGTCCCCCGCGCCTCTGCGCGCAGCAGCAGCCGCACAAACTCCACCGCAAACAGTGCGTAGACGAACACCAGCGTGTACGGAACGTTCCAGCGGGAAGAGTCGAACTCGATCCACACCAGGGGCGAGCTCGTGCCGATGCACAGGATCAGACCCAGGACCAGCGCCGGCGCGTAGTTCCACGGGCTCTGCATCTTCAGCGGCCGCAGCGCGCCCAGCAGCGCCAGGCACCCGATCACCGCCAGGCCCATGACCAGCCAGGGAATCCACGTCACGTGATAGAGCTCCGTGAACCAAAGATCTTCCACTGTACGGATGAGCGTCACGTTCATGCAGCCCAGGCCGAACACCAGCAGCAGCGCCAATGCCGCCCCGCCGGCGCCTCTCCTCCAAACCGTTCCCTTCATCTATCTTCCCTCCTTTTCCGGCAGCAGGCACTTGAGGCCCGCAAAGAGTACAAAACCGTAGGCGGACATGCTGTTGGTCGTCAGCAGCCCGTCGTAGAAGCGCGTCTTCAGGATGCGCAGGACCAGCGGCCATTCGCTTTCCGGCCAGCCGTAGGGCAGGACGTTGTACGCCACCAGCAGGTACAGGATCAGGCAGACCGCCGCCAGGATCACCAGAAACGCGCCCGCGCCCCGCCGGCCCCGCCGCGCCACGAGCAGCGCCATCGCCCCGCCCAGCAGGAACAGCGCCGAGGCGATCCACCCCGCCACGCGATAGGGCGATGTGTTGTTCGCGGAAATCAGATTCCCGCCGATCCAATCAGCCGCTTCGGACAGCAGCCGCGGCGCGTAGGCCAGCGCCAGCAGCCCAACCAGCAGCAGCGCCCGCTTCCCGTCAAAGCGCAGGCCGCGCGTCTCCCCCCGCAGCAGCAGATACGCAAACGCCGCCGCATAGAGCGCGTAAAGGAATGTCCAAGTGTGCGGCACGTTCCACCACCCCGGGTCGAACGCCGCCCACAGCAGCGGCGAGCTCGTGCCGATGCACAGGGCCAGGCCCAGCGCCAGCGCAGGCGCGTAGTCCCAGGGGCTTTCCTTGGGCAGGGGCTTGAGCACGCCAGGCACCCCATCGCCGCCAGCCCCAGCACCAGCCAGGGAATCCAGGTCACGTTGTAGAACTCCGGGATTCCCATGCTGTCCTCGCGCAGGAGCGAGACCTGCGTACAGCCCAGGCCCAGGAGCCACAGGACCGTCAGCAGCGCGCCGCCGACCGCCAAAGAGAGTCTGCGATTTTGCAGCATTTTTCCTCCTCCTCTCCAAGCAGGCTTCTCCAACCGGTGTCCGCATTTCCCATTGGCGATGCACACCCTTTCGAATCTATTGCGTATATCCAGTATATCATTCTTTATTTCTCATTTCAACATCTTTTTGTTTTTTTTAATCGAGTATAATGCGTTTATAGACACACTTGCGCAGTAATTCCTTCTTCTTCCCCTTTTCGCTTCCATTTTTTTCATCCCAAAAAGAAAACGGCCTCCCCGGCTCTTTTCGCGGGGAAAAGAGCCTGTTCGGAAGCCGCGGTCATTCATGAATCGGTAACAAATTCTTTACGAGTTTATCGTATCATCTTCCAAAGCATCTGTCAATGGCCAAAAAGAAAAAATTTTAACGGTCGTTTTACCAAAAAGTAAAACTCCGAAGAAGAAATCCCTTCGGAGTGTGCGCGTCAATCCTCGAATACGTAGGTGACGAAGGCAAACTTCCGGCTGTCCGGGGACCAGGAGTTGACGTTCATGGTGCCCTGGCCGCCCTTCTCGCCCTTTTCCGGATCGGTCGCGATGAGCGTCTCGATCGGGCCGCCCTCGGCGGACATCCTGCGGATGCAGATGTTCTTGTTGGCCGGGTGGTCGCCCGGGGCGACGTCGTCCTTATAATAGGATACGAAGACGACCTGCTTTCCGTCGGGGGAGACGTGCGGGAACCAGTTGTTGCGGTCGTCGTCCGTCATCTGGGTCTGCTCGGAGCCGTCCGCCTTCATGCGGAAGGCCTGCATCAGCCCGCTGCGCACGGAGTTGAACCAGATATACGTCCCGCAGGGGGAGAACTCCGGGCCGTCGTCCAGGCCCTCGGCGGTGGTGAGGCGCGTCTCCTCGCCCGTGCCGTCGGCGCTGCGCGTGTAGACGTCGAAGTTGCCGTTCCGCTCCGCGCAGTAGGCGAGGGTCTTGCCGTCCGGGGAGATGCCGTGCAGGTAGGAGGGCTTGAGCGGCGTGATCTGCTTGGGCTGGCCGCCGGTCAGCGGCACGGTCCACACGCGGGAGGCGCCGTCCCCGTCCACGCCGGAGGAGATGCCGATCCACTTGCCGTCAAAGGAGAGGACGTGGTCGTTGTTGCAGCGGGTGCAGATCCCGGTGTCGATCTGCGCGCTCTCCCCGCTCTGCAGGTCGTAGCGGAAGATGTGCCCCTGGGAATTGTAGACGAGGAAGGTGCCGTCCATGCCCCAGTTGGGCGCCTCGATGTGCTCGTCGAAGCGGCGCAGCACCTTCCGCTCGCCGGTGGTGACGTCATAGGTCTGCAAAACGGAAATCATCTTTTTTTCGCTCATGGAATATCCGATCCTTTCTCACGCCTTGGGCTTGATGTTGAGGTTGACGCCGAGGTCCTCCTCCGTGTCGACGATGGTCCAGCTGCTGCCCGGGTAGATGCCGACCGTGCGCAGGTCGTAGCCCATGTCCGCAAGCTCGCCCACGATGGCGTCGCGCCGGTCCCCGACCTCAAAGCCGATGTGGTGCACGCCGTTGCCGTGCTTGTCCAGGAACTCCCGGAAGGTGGAGGGGTTTTCGTCCGGCTCGTGCAGCTCGATGACGAATCCGCGCTCCCGGCAGTCGATCACGGCGAACTTGAGGCCGTAATACGCCTCCTTGCCGCGGTAGGTCAGGTTGGGGTTGTGGCTGGGCTTGTCCACGCGGATGGGCGGGACGGGCACGCCGAAGATCTCCGCCCACTTCCTGCAGGCCTTCTCGATGTCGTGAACGACCAGCGCGATCTGAATGAACCCTCCCAGGTTGACTTGGTTCTCCATAGCAGAGCCTCCCTGATTCGTTTTTTTTGCCGGAAAATGTCTGCGCTCTCAGTGTACGTCCATGGGCCGCTTTTGTCAATGCAGGATTCCCTTCGGTCATGAATAGAGTGTGAACAATGCACAAAAGCGCATTCGGGCCCTTGATTTTTGCAGGCGCAAAGACTACACTAATAGGTAGGATCAAAACGTTGCCGGGGCGCATTCCTCGGGAAACAGAATCCGGGCGCCTTCCATGACAAATCCGGGCCGGAGCCCGAGGCGGCGGGCCAGGCGCACGGAGGGCAGGTTTACCTTCTCCACGCGGTAGAGCGCAATGTAGCCCTGCTCCTGCACCTTGCGGATGAGCGCGGCGGCGACGCGGGTTCCAAGCCCCTTTGCGCGCACGGCCGGATGCACCGCCACGGAAATATCCGCGATCTTCCCGCTGCAGACCGCGCCCGCCGCCGCAAGGAGCTCGCCGTCTTCCCCGGAAATGCAGCACGTCACATCGTCCTGCAGGGTGACCTCGCCGCGCATGCGGTCCGGCTCCTCCATGGCGCCGAGCATCCGCTCCAGCGCGTCCCCGTCGCTCACGGGCGGAAGCGTCTCGCCGATCTGCGGAAACTGCGCAAACAGGCCGATGACCTTCTCCCGCTGCACGCGCACGGCCTCCAGGTCCACAAGGACGCCCAGCACCTCCGTCAGGGCCGCCCCCTCCGGGATCTCCTCCCGAAGGCACATGGCCTCCGGAACGAGCGCGGTCACGCGCCTATCGGAAAAGGTGTAGACGCAGGCCGGGTATTCCACGGAGAGGTTTTCATCCGCGACGACGGAATCCTTCCAGCCCATGGCCTCCAGGTATGCGGTTGTAAATTCAGCGTTCGTCATTCTGCTCTCTCCCCTGTATTTCTTGAGGGTTCCTGCGCGCAAGGCGGCGCAGGCGTCGATTTTTTTCTCGTTGATTCAGCAGCTTATCCAATAAGCTGGTTCAATCATACTTCCATCATTCATTCTTTCTAAAGGGGGTCATTCTCTATGAGAACCAAGATCTATTACGCGGGAGACAAGCCCAGCATCCAGGAAGTCGCCACCGTCATCGCGCAGGAGTTCAAGCTCCCGGCCGAGCAGCTTCAGCCCGCCTACATGCCCGAGGGCCTGGCCATCGCCTTTATCGGCACCGAGGACCATAACGGCAAGCCGCACAAGGTCGCCATCGAGTTTGCCAACACCCTGGACACCAAGCGCATGGAGGCCGCCGCGCTGTTCTGCTGCAGCCCCAAGAAGAACGACGAGTGCCTGAAGGAGCTGCGCAAGGTCCTGGAGGGCCGCGGCATCAAGGTCCTGCCCGAGGTGCTGGTCTGCCACGGCAAGGTCGGCCTGTTCGGCGGCAAGAACCCCGACGAGGAGGACTTTGCGGCGGCGCGCAAGTTCGCGCAGGCTTGCATGAACAAGGCCCTGAACCACGAGATCTAAATCATTTGCACATCTTTTGGGGGACGATGGAGCATCGTCCCCTTCTCTTTGCGACAAAGTATACGAGAAAAGGAGCCGATCCCCCCTTGGAAAGGATCAAAAACGTCGCCGCGCTGCACGACCTGGCCTCCTACGGCCGCTGCTCGCTGACCTGCGTCATCCCCGTGCTCTCCTGCATGGGGGTCAAGGTCTGCCCCATCCCCACGGCCGTCTACTCCAGCGATACGGGCGGATTCGGCCCGGTCTACGCCCGGGAGCTGACGCAGGAGATGGTCTGCATCCTGGACAAGCTCCGCGCCATCCCCGCCCGCCTGGACGGGGTCTACAGCGGGTACCTCGGCTCGCCCGAACAGGCGGAGATCGTCTCCCGCTTCATGCACGAGCGGGAGTGTTTGCGCGTCGTGGACCCGGTCATGGGCGACGACGGCCGGCTCTACGCCGCCTTTGACGGGCGCATGGTCCACGCGATGCGCTCGCTCTGCCGCGGCGCCTCGGTCATCACGCCCAACCTCACCGAGGCCGCGCTGCTGCTGGACGTGCCCATGCCCGCCCCCCTCTCCCGCCGGGAGGCCGTGGACATGCTCGACGCGCTCCACCGCGTGACGGACGGCGACGCGGTCATCACCTCCGCGCTGCTGCGGGACTACCCGGACTCCGTGTGCACGATCGCGCGGGACGAGGAGAGCGCCTTCACCGTCGTCGCCCCGCGCGTGCCCGGGACGTATCCCGGCGCGGGGGACATCTTTACCTCGGTGCTCACGGGCGCGCTCCTGCGGGGCGAGGTCCTGCCCGCCGCCGTGCGCCGGGCGGCGGCGTTCGTCTCGCGCTGCATGGTCTATACCCACGAGGCCGGGGCCCCCACGCGCGAGGGCGTGCTGCTGGAACGCTGCCTTGCGCACGTGCTGGACGCCCCCGAGGGCGTGCGCATCGTGCCCCTGCGCGAGGGCTAGTTCATCTTCGTCTTGTGGCTCGGCTTGCCGACATAGGTGCGGTCCAGCGTCACCACGGCAAAGTAGTTTTCGCGCAGGCCCTTGACCTTTTCGATGATGCGCCGGGTGATCTCCTCGTCCGTCAGCGGGCAGTCCCGCGGCACCTGCACGTCAAAGATCAGATTGGAGTGCGTGCGCCCGCGCACCACGCGGAAGTCGTGGATGGTCAGCTCCGGGTTTACCTCCTGCACGAGCTCCCGCGTCGTCTCCCGCAGGGCGTTGACCTCCGGGTCGTCCACGACGATGGGGTCCAGGTGGATGACCAGGTTCACGCCGTGGTCGAGCAGGACCTCCCGCTCGATGTTGTCGATCATGTCGTGGGACTTGAGGATGTCCTCCCGCGCGTCGACCTCGACGTGGACCGTGGCAAAGGTCCGGCCCGGGCCGTAGGAGTGGACGACCATGTCGTGCAGGGCGAGCACGCCCTCGTGCCGCAGGATGTGCCGGGTGAGGAGCTGCTCCATCTCCTGCGTCGGCGCCTCGCCCAGGAGCTTGTTCATCGTGTCGCGCAGGATCCCGATCGCGGACCAGAGGATGAACCCGGCCACCACAACGCCCATGTAGCCGTCGAGCGAAAAGTGGATCAGGGGGCTTACGATCGTGGAGAGGAGCACCGCGGCCGTGGCCAGCGCGTCCGAGAGGCTGTCGGCCGCGGTCGCGCGCATGGCGACGGAGTCGATCCGCTTGCCCAGCGCCGTGTTGTAGCGGTACATCCAGAACTTCACCGCGATGGAGGCGGCCAGCACCCCGACCGAGAGCCAGGAGAAGGCGACTTCCTCCGGCTGGAAGATCTTGCCCACGCTGTCGCGCAGGAGCTCCACCCCCAGCAGCAGCACGATGAAGGCCACGGCGAGCGAGGCGATGTACTCCATGCGCGCATGGCCGAAGGGATGGTCCGCGTCCGCGGGCTTGCCGGCGAGCTTGAACCCGATGAGCGTGATGATGGAGGACCCCGCGTCCGAGAGGTTGTTGACCGCATCCGCGGTGATGGCCACCGATCCCGAGACCGACCCCGCGAGGAACTTCCCGGCAAAGAGCAGCGCGTTGAGCGCGATGCCCACAATGCCGGACAGCCTCCCGTAGCGCTGGCGCACGGCCGGGTTCTCGACGTTCTTGCTGTCCTTGACGAACAGCTTCACCAATAGATTCATGCGCTTTCCCTTTCCCGCGCGCAAGGCTGCGCGCTTTTTTTGTGCCGTTTTTCCCGCGGCCCTCACTCGATCTCCACCGCATTCCCCGTGGAGAAGAGATAGACCAGGCTCCGCTTGACCACAAGGCCCGCGCGCTGCGCGGCCTCCCGGTAGAGGCGCACCTGCGCGCCGTGGCGCTGGCGCACGCTCTCCGGCTCCAGGCCCGTGTGGTCGGTCTTGTAGTCGACGAGCGTCGCGCCGTCCGCCTCCAGGACCATCAGGTCGATCACGCCCTGGACCAGGCGCATCTGCCCGCCCTCGTCCAGGCGGATCTCAAAGGGCTTCTCGCGCAGGACCGGCGCGCCGCCGAGGATCTTCCGCCCGATCTCCGAGCGGAGGAAGCGCAGCACCTCCTCCGCGCCTGCCTGCACGGCCTCGGCCTCCTCGGCCGCCATGCGCGCCATGCCGGCCGCGCGCTGGGCCTGCCGCGCGATCTCCTGCCCCCACGCGTCCGGCGCAAGGGCGGCAAAGGCGGAAAAGTCCGCGATCTCCAGGAACCGGTGCAGCGCCGAGCCGCGCGCGGCGCCCGTGAGCCGCTTCTCCCGCGAGAGGAAGGCCGGCCTCTCCCGCACAAAGAACGTCTCCTCCCCGTGCGCGAGCTCCGTGACGGACTGCTTCTGCCGCACGGCGGGCTCGGGATGGGGGTAGACGTACGTCAGCTGGCGCAGAATCTCCTCGTCCGGCGCGGCGTCGAGCAGGGCCTGCAGGTCCATCTCGCCGTCCTCCGGCGCCTCGGCCTCCTGCGCGCGCAGGGTCCAAGCGATCTCCCACCGGGAGGCGTCCGCCTCCCGGCCCGGGGTCAGGCCGTGCGCCTCGCACAGGGCGCGGGCATCCGGATGCGTCAGGAGCGCGGGCATCAGGAAGTCCAGCGGGCAGGCGGGGTCCTGCGCGCCCTGCGCCCAGGCGTGCAGGTGCTTTTCCAGGCCGGAGACCTCGCCCACGAGCGCCAGGCGGTCCTGCGCGCGCGTCATGAGCACGTAGAGGATGCGCATCTCCTCGGCGAGGCTCTCCCGCCGCTTGCAGGCCGCGATCGTGCGCGTCATGAGCGTGCCGTCCCCCGCCGCGCTGACGGGATCGTAGAACTCCAGCGCAAGGCCCAAGTCCCGGTGGCAGTAGACGCGGCTGGTGAGGTAGCCGTCCGCGCCCTGGTCGTTGGAGAACCGGAAGCGCGCGCCCAGCCCCGCCCCGATGACGATGGGGAACTGCAAACCCTTGGACTTGTGGACGGTCATGATGCGCACCACGTCGTCGTTCTCGGAGAAGGGGGGCACGTCCTCCTCGCGGTTGCGGCCCGCGGTGGACTCGATGCGGCGCAGGAAGTCGCCCAGGCGCAGCCCGGCCTCGTCGTATTCCGCGGCGCGCACGGGCAGGGAGCGCAGGTTGCCCACGCGCGCCTGGCCGCGCGGCAGGGCGGCAAAGCGCTCGAGCAGGCCCGTCTCCTCCAGCACGGCGGCGCAGAGCACGGCGAGCTTCTCCTCCCGCGCCACGCGCCGGAGCCGCGCGATCTCATCGAGGAAGCGCGCGGCCTTTTCCCCAAGGGCCGCGTCGTCCGGGTCGTTCCGGTAGGCGATCAGGTCGGTCCAGACGCGCTTGCCCTCGCCTTCGCCATTTTCCCCCCGGCCCTTGAGGCGGATGCGCGCCAGCTCCTGCGCGGTGAACCGGCCGGCCCCGTGCAGCGCGCCGAGCAGGTGGACGTCCTCCAGGGGATTGTGCACGGCCCACAGGCAGTCCATCGCCGCGCGGATCTCCGGCGTCTCGTAGAAGCTGCCGCCCCCGCCGGCGTAGGCGGGAATCCCCATGCGCGCAAAGCACTCCATGTACTGCGGCAGCGCCGAGGACACCGCGCGCCGCAGCACCACGATGTCGCCGTAGCGGGCCGGGCGCGTGCCGCCCTTTCCGTCGGATACGGGCGTGCCCAGCAGCCGGCGCACCAGGCGCGCGACGGCCTCCGCCTCCGTGCGCACGCTGCCCTCGCCCTCTTCGTCCAGGCCCTTTCTGTCGATAAGCTGCACGAGCGTCGGCTCGCCCGCCCCCTCGGCCGTGCGGCCGGGGTAGAGCGCGGCGTCCGCGTCGTAGTCCATGCCCGCGCGCTCGCGCGTCATGCACCGGGAAAAGACGCGGTTTGTGCAGTGCAGGACGTTGGGCAGGGAGCGGAAGTTGCGGTTGAGCGCGATGAGCGCCCCGCCCTCGCCCCGCCCGTAGGCGTCCTGCTCCGCGAGGAACAGCCCCGGGTCCGACTGGCGGAAGCCGTAGATGGACTGCTTGACGTCCCCGACGTGGAAGGTGTTGTCCCCGCGCGCGATGCGGCGCAGGAGCACCTCCTGCACGGCGCTGGAGTCCTGAAACTCGTCCACGAAGATCTGGCTGTAGCGCAGGCGCAGGTCCTCGCAAACGCTCTCGTCCTCCGTCAGGCGCAGGGCCATCTGCTCCAGGTCGTTGTAGTCCACAACGCCCATCTCCGCCTTGAGCCGGCCGTACGCCGCGTGGAAGCGGCGCGTGATCTCGGCCAGGGCGTGCACGGCATCGGCCATGTCCTGCAGCTTTTCGGCCTCCCAGTCGTCCAGCGCGGGGCAGGCGGCCTTCGCGTCGGCAAAGGCCGCCTTGTAGGCGTCGCGCAGGGCGCGCAGGCGGTTCAGGTCCTCGCTGTCGTCGGCCTTTCTGCGGTTGGGCGAGCGGAAGGTGGCAAATTGGATGTCCGTCTTCTCGCCCTTCTGCACCTGCGCAAGGTCGGAAAGGTCCCCCTGGACGAGGCCAGCCATCTTCCGGCAGTCCTCGCTCAGGGACTCCGCCGCAAAGCGCAGGGCGGCCTCCATCTGCCGCTGCACCTGGGCAAGGGCGCGCGCGCCCTCTGCGCGCGCCGCCTCCATCCACGGCGCGCGCGCCGGGTCGCGGGCGTCGCGCTCGTAGGCGTCCTCCTTTTCGCGCAGCCAGGCCATGGGCTCCACCTGGCAGAGCAGGAAGCGGTACAGGCTCTCGACGTTGAGGCGGACCTGCTGGACGCCGCCCATGCGCTCCAGCCGGGCGAGCATAGTCTCGTCCGAATAGGCCTCGTCGAGCACGTCGTCCATGGCGCGCATCTGGAAGATGACGCGCTCCGCCTCCGAGCAGACGCGCAGGTTCGGCTCCACGCCCGCCTTTTCGCTGTAGCGGGTGAGCAGCGTGCGGCAGAAGGCGTGGATCGTGGAGATGGAGGCCAGGGGCACGCGGTCGAGCTGGGCGCGCAGGTCCGGGTTTTCCTCCGCCTCCTTTTCCAGGCGGAGGAGCAGGCGCTCGCGCAGCTCGTCCGCGGCCGCGCGCGTGAACGTCACCACCAGGAACGAGGCGATGTCCGCCCCGCCGCGCACCAGGTGCAGGATGCGCTCGACGAGCACCGCGGTCTTGCCCGACCCCGCGGCGGCGCTGACGAGCAGGTTTCCCCTCTCATGCGCGATGACGCGCGCTTGCTCCGGCGTAAACTCAGGCATTTTCGTCCTCCTTGCGCATTCGTTGCAACACCTCTTCGCTGTCCATCTGCAAATTGCGGCGCTCGCAGCCGGGCAGGCTCTCGTCAAAGCCGCAGATGCTCCGGAACCGGCAGTACTTGCAGGCGTCCAGGTCCTGCGTCAGCGCCGGGGAGACCGCCGCCTTCCCGGCGAGCGCGTCGCCGGCCAGCTCCGCCAGCTTCCTGCGCGTGTGCCGGCGCAGCAGGCCGAACGCCTCCTCCGAGAGCATCCGGCTGCGGCTGCGCTCGGTGAACTCCCCGGGCAGGGCGCGGCCGCCCTTGGTCCTGGGCTCCACGGGCAGCACCTGGTCCATGATCTCCGGGTCTGCGCACATCTGCCCGATGACGTCCGGGTCCTCGAGGATGAAGCCGGTCAGGCGCAGCTTCTTCCGCTGGCGCGCGGCGAGCTTTTCGTCGATGCGCCCGCCGGCAAGGCGCATCGGCGCCTCGGAGAGCTTCTGGTAGAACACGCCCGCGGGCTTGGCGCCGCGCAGGGCGAGCACCGCGTCCAGGTACAGGAAGAGCTGCAGCCGCAGGCCGAAGTAGACGTCGTCCAGCCCCAGGGCGGTGTTTCCCGTCTTGTAGTCGATGACCCGGGCATAGAGGTCGCTGTGCAGGTTCAGCACGTCCACGCGGTCGATCTTGCCCTCCAGGTAGACGCGCTCCCCGCTGGGCAGCGACAGGGGCGCGGTGTCCGCCGGGGTGAAGGCCAGCTCCTCCGCGCTGACGCGGAAGCGGCTCAGCCGCTTTTGCAGCGCCATCAGGCGGCTCATGCGGCCCATGGCCCGGCGGATCTCCTGGTGGTTGGCCCGGCTCAGGCCGCCCTCGCGCCGGTGCGCGCTCTCCTCCTCGAAGAGGGGCTCGAGCACCTCGCGCATGAGGCGCTCGGCCTCCTCGTCCCCGACCTCGTCCTGGCGGGCGTAGAGCCGCCCGGCAAAGTCCTCGATCGCGCGGTGCTCGAGGGTCCCGCGCTCGCGGGCGTCCATGCGCGGCTCCTTCAGCTCGCGCGGGCGCAGGCCGTAGCCCACAAAGTGCGCAAACGGGCAGAGCGCAAAGGATTCCAGCTGCGAGATGCTCGCGATCATCCCCTCCACGCCGTAGCGCGCATTCTTCTGCGCGCGCAGGTAGAGGTCGTGCGCGGTTTCGGCGTCCAGCGCCGGCTCCCGCCGGCCCTCGATCGCGCTGCGCAGCGTCTGCTCGTACTCCGCGGGCGCGCTCTCGCGCAGGGCGCCGGCCAGGCCCAGCAGCTCCGGCGTCAGGCGCGCGCCGCCCAGGTACGCGCGCAGCCCCGCCAGGAGCGCCTCCCGCATGGACTGGCGCGCCCCGGCGTAGACGTAGCGGTCGCCCAGCAGGCCGCACGCCTCCCGCATCTGCGGAAAGACGCGCCCCTCCAGCCGCAGCAGCAGCGGGCTCTTGCGCAGGGCCGCGCCGCGCGCGTCCACCGCCGCATAGGAGAGGACGAGCTCCTCCTTCGGCGCGAGGAAGGCGCGGTAGAGCGCCATGCGCTCGATGGCCGCGCGGTCGCTCAGGCGGCTGAGGCGGATCTGCACGCCCGCCTCCCGCGCGGCGCGCAGCAGCTCCGCGCGCTCGTCCTCCTGCAAGGTTCCGCCGTCCTGCCGCCGGGCGGGGATGCTGTCCGCGTTCGTCCCCAGGACGTAGAGGATCTTCACCTCCCGCCGGGAAAAGCGCGCGATCTCGCCGACGTAGACCGCGTCCGGGGACATGGGGATGGACCCGATGGAGATCGCCGCAAGCCCCGCGCGCAGCAGGCGCGCAAAGTCCTCCAGGCGCATCTGCTCCCCGCCGCAGAGCTCCACCGCCTGGTCGAGCACGCGGTTGATGGCGGACTGCGCCTGCCGCACGACCTGCATGCGCGTCACGTCCCCCTCCTGCGCGCAGCGGGCGTGGTCCTTGGCGAGCTGGCCGGCGATGTCGTCCTCCTCCATCAGCCGCACCACGCCCTCGCAGAAGCCGCGCACGCTCCGCGTCAAGCCCCCCTCCCGGAAGGCGCGGATCGGCCCGACAAAGCGCGCGCGGATCTCCTCCAGGGAGCGCAGGGGCGCGCCGTCCTCCTCGCGCGCCTGGGCGTCGTTTTCCTCGATGGGCGCTTCCCACAGGCGCCCCTCCAGGCCGCGCTCCATGGCGTAGAGCTCCAGGCGGTCCGCCTCGCGCGCGGTCACGCCCGCGTACCCGCTCTTGAGCGCGCGCAGCATGTCCTCCTGCCGGTAGTAGCGCGCCGCGCCCGCCAGCGCCGCCAGCAGGTACTGCGCCGCCGGATGGTCCGCGGCCGCGGGCTGCTGGTCGATATAGGCGCGCATCCCCCGCCGCTCGAGCGCCTGGCGGACCCGCTGGCCGTAGACGCCCATGTCCGCGCAGACGATGGCCATGTCCCGGTAGCGCCAGCCCTCCAGGCGGCACTTTTCAAACAGATAGCCCGCGGCGCGCTCGGCCTCCATGTAGGGATCGCGGGCCTGCACGGCCTGCACGCGCCGGGGCGCGCCCGCAAAGCGGCGGGGCCGGTCCGCGTACAGGTTCTTTGCCAGGTGCTCGATCTCCGGGTTCGGCAGCGCGCGGTCCGGCAGCGTCCGCAGGGAAAAGCGCACGCCCGCCTCCTCGCACATGCGGGCGAGCGTGTGCATCGCGTCCCTTGCGGGCGCAAAGAGCGCGCCGTCCGGCGCCTCGGGCGCGCTGAGGGCGCTTGTCACGTACACCGCGCGGCACTTTGCGCCCAGCGCGGCCAGCAGCCGCAGCGTGGTCCGCGGCAGCACGTCGAACCCGTCTGCAAAGACCGTCAGGTCCGCAAGGCTCCCGCACGCGCCGGCGAGCTCCGCGCTGCGGCGCAGGGCGTCCTCGCCGTCCAGGTACCGCCCGGCGAGGCGGTCCTCATACGCCTCGTACAGGGCGACCAGGTCGTAGACCTTCTGCGCCAGCGCGCTGCCCGCGGGCATGCGGTCCGCGGCCACGCGCAGGAGGGTGGGGTCGTTCTCCCCGCTCTTGAGCTCGGCCAGCAGATCGCCGATCTGGTCGGCCGCGCCCTGGCTGCCCTGGGAAAAGTAGCGCAGGCTCCCGCGCAGCGAGAGCAGCGCGCCCTTGAGGGCCATGGCGCGGCCCGCGTCCGTGAGCAGGACGCGCGCGCTGCCGCCCGCCTCGCCGCGGATGCGCTGCGCAAGGCGCGTGGGCGAGAGCACCTCCAGGTTCCAGAGCACGTCCAAGTTCAGCTCCCGCGAAAGGAAGAGCTCCGCCTCCACCGTGTCCTGTTCGGGGACCAGATAGAGCGCGCGCTCCCCCCGGCGCAGCAGGGCGCGGATCTCCTCCACGCACGCGCGCGTCTTGCCGGAGCCTTCGCGCCCCGCAATGCCGATGACACCCATGCCGGTTTACTCCTCTTTCTTGCCTTCCTGTTCGCGGCGGAGCATCTCCTCGCCGCGGCACCCGGAAAAGACCGCCCGCAGGATGGAGACGTCCGTGGCCTCCATCTCGATGTGGGGCACGCCCTGATCCAGGACCTCCTCGCCGTAGGGGGTGAAGCCGTAGCGGCTGTAGAACCCCTCCGCCTGCCGCTGCGCCAGCAGGCGGAAGCGCTTTGCCCCCGCGCCCAGGGCCTTGTCCAGCAGCATGCGCATCACAAGGTCGCCCATCTGCTGGCCCCTGCGCTCCCGCACGACCGCCACGCGGCCGATGCGCCAATAGCCGTCGTCGTCGATGTAGAGGCGTCCGGTCGCCGCGGGCTTCCCCTCGCCGTCGTAGAGCAGGCAGTGGATCGCGCGCGCGTCGTAGGCGTCCATTTCCTCCGCCGCGCAGAAGCCCTGCTCCTCCACAAAGACGCGCATGCGCACGTCCTCCACCTCGCGCAGGTCGTCGTTTCCGCGTATGAACTTTCCCGTTACCATGGCTTCCTCTCCCCCAAATGCATTTTCGTCCATTATACACGATTTTCGCGCAAAAAGAAAGCGAAGGACCCTTCCCAAAGTCCGCCCCGCGCTCTTTTTCGACTCCCACCTGGAGGCGCTGCCGCTCTACGCGGAGTTTCTCTGCGGCGTGCGCAGCCTTTGCCCTGCGGTCCAGGAGAAGGTCTGCAAGACGCAGATCTCGCTCTCGTGCGGGCGCGTCTTTGCCTGCGCGTCCTTTCTGCGCGTCCTGCCCAAGGCCAAGCTGCCGCCCGCTTCCTTCGTGCTGACCCTGGGGCTGTCCGCGCCGCTCCTCTCCCCCCGCGTCGCGGCAAGGACCGAGGCCTATCCCGGAAGGTGGACGCATCACATCGTCCTCTCCCGCCGGGAAGACCTGGACGCAGAGCTCTTTTCCTGGGTATGCCAGGCCCTGGACTTTGCGCAAAAAAAATAAAAGCTTCTCGCTCCGTTTCCAAGATTCCGCTTGCACCTTTTCTGCATTTGGGGTACAATAGGCGTGGAAATACGGAAGCGAGGTGCAAACCCATGCAGGACGAGCGCGATATTGTCGTCTTCACCGACGACGAAGGCAACGACTTTGAACTGGAGGTCATGGACTACTTCTTCTACAACGGCCAGGAATACGCCGTGTTGTCCGATGCGGAGGACGCGGAGTGCGGCTGCGAGGAGTGCGCCCACGACGAGGAGACCTGCGACGACGAGGCTTGCGAGGGCTGCGCAGATCAGGAAGTCTACATCATGAAGATCGTCCAGATGGACGACGACATGGAAGAGTTTGTGCCCATCGAGGACGACAGCCTGATGGAAAAGCTCATCGCCATCGTGCAGCGCCGCTTCGACGGCGAAGAAGTCGGCGACGATCCCGACGAGGAAATCTGATTTTTCACCGACCGACAGGCGGCGCGCTGCGCCGCCTTTTCGTTTGCGCAAAACGCTTGAAAACAGGAGGGATTCCATGGCTTCTTCCCCTGCCGTGCTTCGCCTGCGCGTCTTTCCGGGGGCGTATTCCGTCTGCCGCATCGCTTCTGCCTCCGGCGTGGACGAATCCGGCCGCCTGGCCTTCCTCTCCCGGACGGACGAGGAACTCTCCCTCGTGTGCGAAAGCGCGAGGGCGCCCGCGGACGCCCTGGCGCGCGAGGACGGCTGGCGTGCGCTGGAGGCCGCGGGCTGCGAAATTGCCTCTTGACAGCGCGCGCCGCGCATTGTATCCTGAAGCGGAAGATTTCCAAGTGAGGAGGGCATAGGACAGGCATGAGGAAGATCTAACCGACGCACTCATTTCTGAACCTGGGTGAAGCGTTCCCTTTTTTCGCGAAAAGGGGCCTGCTTTGCCTGCGCGCAGAATGGGGTGTGCGGAAGGATTTTGCCCGCCTGTTTTTTTGCGCGCCTCTGCGCCCTTTGCGGCTGAATTCTCCGTCCCCGCCTGCGCGGGGACGTTTTGTATTTTGGGGGAATGCACATGCCGCTGCTTCTCGTTCGCAACCTCACCCTGTCGCTGGGCGACAGAACCCTGCTGGACAATCTCTCCTTTTCCCTGGAAACCGGCGAATGCGTGGGCCTTGTGGGCCCGAACGGCGCGGGCAAGACCACGCTCTTGCGCCTGATCGCCGGCGAGCTCCTGCCGGACTCCGGCCTTGTGCGCACGACCTGCGCGCTGGGCTTCCTGCGCCAGGAGCAGCGGGCCGCGGACGCGCTCTCCGGCGGCGAGCGCACCCGCGCGGCGCTGGACGCGGTCCTCGCCCAGCAGCCGGGCCTGCTCCTCCTGGACGAGCCGACCAATCACCTGGACGCGCGCAACATCGCCTACCTCCTGCAGCGCCTGCAAGCGCTGCGCGCCGCGACGCTCGTCGTCTCCCACGACCGCTACTTCCTGGACGCCGCCGCGGACCGCATCCTGGAGCTTGCGGACGGCCGCCTCACGGAATACGCGGGCGGCTACTCCGACTACCGCGCGCAGAAGGCGCAGCGCTACGCGGAACAGCTCCACCAGTACGAGGTCGGGCAGCGGCGCCAGCGCGCGCTCGAGGAGGACATCGCCGCCCTGCGCCAGCGCGCCCAGACCGCGCACCGCAAGTCCACGGAGGCGCCCTCCAGCGGCCTGAAGATGGGCGAAAAGGAAAAGCGGCGCGCCAGCGCCAAAAAGATGGACAAAAAGGTCAAAAACGACATCCGCCGCCTGGAGCGGATGCGCGAGGCCGCGCCCGAGCGCCCCAAGGCCGAGCGCCGCGTGCGCTTCGAAATCGAGGGCCAGAGCGCGCACAGCCGCCGCATCCTCGAGGCGAAGGACCTTGGCAAGCGCTTTGGCGCGCACGCGCTGTTCACCGGCGCGTCCTTTGCCCTGCGCGGCGGGGACCGCGTGGCGCTCTTTGGCGAAAACGGCGCGGGAAAGACCACGCTGCTGCGCATGATCGCCGGCGAGGAGTCCTTCGAGGGCGAGCTCTGGGTCTCGCCCAGCGCGCGGCCCTGCCTGATCCGGCAGGACTTCGCCTTCACCGATACGGAGCAGACCGTGCTCGCCCTGCTCCAGGCGGAGCTGGGGACGGTCGGCGGCGCGGAGCGCAGGCTGCTCAACAACCTGGGGCTCACGTCCCGCCAGCTCGCGCAGCCCGCGCGCGCCCTCTCCTTTGGCGAGCAGATGAAGTGCAAGCTCGCCATGGCCATCCTGCGCCAGGAGGACTTCCTGCTGCTGGACGAGCCAACGAACCACCTGGACCTGCCCGCGCGCGAGCAGCTGGAGGAGACGCTGGCCAGCTACAACGGCACGCTCCTGATCGCCTCGCACGACCTCTACCTGCTGCGCAGGCTCTGCACGAGCGTGCTCGACCTGCGCGGCGGCGCGCTCCGCCTCGTCCAGCAGGACTTTGCGCGCTTTGCCGAGGAGTCGCTCGGGCTCTAGGTCCCCTCCCCCCAGCCGTCGCCAGGCTCGGCCTTGCGCGCGCGCTTGAAGCCGGGGCTCTTGCGGGTCACCTTCTCCCAGGCCGCGCCGCCCGCCCGGCAGAGGGAGAGCTCCACGAACCCGGAGTGGACGCGGGGCCGCCGCAGCACGCGCGCCGCCGGCGGCGCGCCCGCCTCCCGCGCGGCCAGCAGGAAGGAGAAGCTCTCGTCCTCGTAGGGCAGCTCGCCGTCCTTGAGGAAGCGGTGCAGGCGCGTGCGCTCCACGCGCACCGTGAAGGCGCAGAAGTCCGCGTCCCCGAGCGGGCAGGCCTCCGTTCCCCGGGGGCAGGGCGCGAGGATCTGCGCGCCCCGCTGCGCGAGCAGGCCCGCATAGCGCCGGATGCGCGCGTGGCCCTCCGGCGTGCCCGGTTCCACCAGGAGCAGCGCGCGGCCCGCGGCCTCCCAGAGCCGCAGCGCCACCGTCTCTGCGTCCTCCGGCCGAAGTTCGCCCAGGCAGTAGGAGGCCGTGACAAGGTCCGCCGGCGGGATGGGCGTCTGGCGCATGTCCCCCGCGATCCACTCCACGCGGCAGCCCTCCTGCTCCGCGGCAAGGCGCTTGGCCAGGGCGATCATCCCGGCCTCCCGCTCCAGCAGGCGCGCCTGCGCAAGCGCCGGGAAGGCCTGGCGCACGGCCCAGAAGGCGCTGCCGCTGCCGCTGCCGACGTCGGTGAGCGTCTGCGCGCCGGGCAGGCCGGCCTCCCGCGCGATCTCCAGCGCGCGCGATACCGCCGCATAGGTCGCCGGCATGCGGAAGGCCGCATAGGCGCGCACCTCCTCCGCGCTGCGCGCAAGGCGCGCGCCGTCCGGCGCCCGCCCGCTCTCCCGATACCTGCGGGAGAGGTCGAGCGCCGCGGCGCGCACGGCCTGCGCCGGGCAGCCCTCCAGTTCGCGCTCCACGGCGCTCTGCAAGATCCAGGGCATCTGCATGTGGGATTTCCCTCCGCTCTTTTTTGCGTTCAGTATACCCCATCCGCGACCGGAATGGGAAGAAGTTTTTTGCAGAAATGGCATAAGGCGCGCGGTTTGTGCGCATACTCTTTATGGAATACAGGATGTGCAAAAAACCATTTCGCAAGGAGGCCATTTCATGAGTCAGGTCCTGCAACTGCCCACACACAACGGTTGGAGCGAGGAGGAAACCGCCCTGCTCTGGCAGGAGGTTCGCGCCTGCTGCGCCCAGGGCCAGCCCTTGCGCGCGGCCTTTGACCGCCTGGCTGCGCGCACGGGGCGCAAGGCCAATAGCATCCGCAACTATTATTACGCCGCGGTCAAGGCGGGCCAGGCCCCGGAGGACGTCCCCACCGGCCGCGCGCTGCCCTTTCAGCCCTTTTCTTCGGAGGAGATCGACCTGCTCCTGCGCGAGGTGCTCATGGCGCAGGGCAAGGGCATCTCCGTGCGCGCCTGCGTGACCGCCATGGGCGGCGGGGACCGCAGCGCGGCCCTGCGCCTGCAAAACAAGTACCGCGCGCTGCTCAAGTCCCATCCGGACCGCGTGCGGAGCGTATTGGAGGAGCTGCGCAGCGAAGGGCTCCCCTGCGCGGACCCGTTCCAGCGCGCGCGCTCCCTGCCGCGGGAGGCCTCGCTGCGCCTGGCGCCGGCCGAGGCGCTGACGCGCCGCATCGCCGCCCGCGCCGAGGGCATGGACGACGCGCGCAGCCGGCAATACCTGGACCTCTGCCTGCAAATTGCCGACCTGGTCGCGCCGGCGGACGCGCCCTGACCGGCCCCCGGCAAGGCAAACGGGCAGCCATCGCTTGGCGATGGCTGCCCGTTTGTTCCTCCTATTTCCGCACGCGGTGCGGCAGGCGCGGCATGGGGGTCGCCTGCTGGGACGCGCGCTTGAGCCGGACGCTCCAGACGAAAATCAGCACCACGAACAGCGCCGAGCACGCGCCCAGCACCCAGTAGGCCTGCACGCGTTCCGCGCCCATCAGAACCTGCCGCACGGGGAGAATCCCCTCCTGCGCGCTCGCCGTCTGCGGGACCAGCACGGCAGCGGCGGCGGCCAGCACGCCCGTCCTCCACTTCTTCATCTGCGCCTGCCTCCTTCTTGAGTTTGGACTGATTGTAGCACACATCCTTTGAGATTACAACAAGGTTCTGTCCAAACCGCGCAAATCCGGCGCCAAAACCCGCAGTGCGGGCGCCAAAGCCCACAGTGTGGGCGCCCAAAACCCACAGTGCGGGCGCCAAAGCCCACAGTGTGGGCGCCGCCCCTTACGCCTGCGCGGCGTTTTGCCTGTTCCGGGTCAGGACCAGCGCCAGCGCGATCCCGACCGCGCCGGCGACGGCCTTGGCCGCAAGGAAGGGCCAAACCATCTCCGGCGCAAGGTCTGCGACGACCCCGAGCTGCCCGCCGATGACGTGCGCGCCCGTCGCGCAGAAGGCGCAGACCACGATCAGCCCCCGCTCGTCCATCTTCTCGACCTGCGTAAAGGTGAGGGTGACGGAGACCGCGGCGCTCAGGATGCCCGTGACCGCCTCCCCGCCGACGCCCATCTTCCGCGCGACGAACCGGAGCGGGCGGCGCAGGACCCGGCTGAGCACCGTCAGCAGGCACATGGCCCCGGTCATGATGAAGATGATCGTGCCCACAAGGCGCAGCCCCTCCTGCGCGGGGGCCATGCCGGGCAGGATCGTCCACCCGGTGAGCATCTGCACCGCCTGCAGGATCAGGCCCACCACCGCAATGGCCGACAGGATGCGGCCAAAGACCGTAAAGCCCTTGGTCATCTTCTCCGGCGCGCACAGGAGCCCCCACATCAGCAGCCCCGCCAGCACCCAGAGGGGCAGGCAGTTGTACAGCGCCGCGGGGAGCGGCACCCCCGCCAGCACCGCGCCGACGACGCACCCCACCGGGATGCCCGCCATGCCCGAGAGGATTCCCCGCGCCAGCTGCGGAAAGAAGCGCTTGTCCATCACGGTCGAGGCGACGGTGACGGTGTACCCCACCGTCGCGCCGCACAGGGACGCGATGAGCGCGCCCGAGACCAGGCCCATCCGGGGGTCCTTCGCCGTCTCGACCGCGAGCTGGAATCCCCCCATGTCCACCGGAAAGAGCATCGCGGGAAAGACCGAGGGGTCCATGTGCAGCGCGTCCGCAAGCGGCGTCACCGCCGCGCCGACGTACTCGGCCGCGACCGGGGCCAGCGAATAGATGCCCATCACCCCCAGCAGGATCATGCCCATCTTCTGCAGCGTCTCCAGGAAGACGCTCCCGAGCCCGAGCCGGTTCCCGATCAGATCGTCTATCCCGCCTATGGCGAAAAAAACCGCGATGACGCAGAGAATCGCCTTGTTGTCCAATCCTTCGTCCCCCGTTTCGCATCTTGCTGGGTTCTATTCTACCTCGCAAAGCGCTCCGCCGCAACGTTCTCCCGCCTTTTTTCCCGGCGCGCGGCGTTTCTTCTTGACAAATGCGGCGTTTCCCGCTATGCTCTAACTGTACTATATGGCATAGTACACACAAAAGGAGGGAGGCCATGTTCACCATCGACAAGTACTCGCGCGTGCCCATCTACGAGCAGATCATCGAGCAGGTGGAGATGCACATCGCCCTGGGGGACCTTGCGCCCGAGAGCCTGCTGCCCTCCGTGCGCAGCCTCTCGGTGGAGCTGTCCGTGAACCCCAACACGCTGCAAAAGGCCTATGCCGAGCTGGAGCGCCGGGGGCTCTGCTACAGCGTCCCGGGCAACGGCCGCTTCATCTCCCCGGGCGCGCCGGAAGCGCTGCGCGCCAGCCGGCAGGCGCTGCTCCGGGACGTCGCGGAAAAGACCGGCCAGCTCGCGCAGGCGGGGATTCCGCTTTCCGACATCGTCTCCGCCGTAACGCGCGCCTACAACGAAGCGAAACAAGGAGGGGCAACATGATACAGGTCAACGGCCTTACCAAGCGATTTGGCGATTTTCCGGCGATCTCCGGTCTGGACTGCACGATCCCCGAGGGGTGCGTCTACGGCCTGGTGGGCGCCAACGGCGCGGGCAAGTCCACGCTGCTGCGCCTGATCTGCGGCATCTACCGGCCGGACAAGGGAAACGTGACCCTGGACGGGAAGAACATCTATGAAAACCCGGAGCTAAAGTCCCGCCTCGCCTTTGTCCCGGACGAACTCTACTTCCTGCCGCAGTCGAGCCTGGCCCGCATGAAGAAGGCGTACGCGGCGGTCTATCCGCGCTTTGACTCCGCGCGCTATGCGGAGCTCTTGCAGGTCTTCCATCTGGAGGAGAATGCGAACCTCAACACCTTCTCCAAGGGCATGCGCCGCCAGGCGGCCATGGTCCTGGCCCTCTCCTGCCGGGCGGACTTCCTGTTTCTGGACGAGACGTTCGACGGGCTCGACCCGATCCTGCGCAACCTGGTCAAGAAGCTGCTCTACGCGGACGTGGCCGAGCGCGGGTGCACGGCGGTGCTGACCTCGCACAGCCTGCGGGAGCTGGAGGATACCTGCGACCAGCTCGCGCTGCTGCACAAGGGCGGCCTCGTGCTGGAGAGCGACGTGCAGAAGCTCAAGACCACGCTCTTCAAGGTGCAGATCGCCTTTGACCATGCCTACGACCACACGGTCTTTTCGGGCTTTGACGTGCTGAACTTCACAAAGCACGGCTCCGTCTCCAACCTGATCGTGCGCGGGGATCGCGAGGCGGTGACGCAGGCGCTGCGCACGCAGTCGCCCGTGCTGCTGGAGGTGCTCCCCCTTTCGCTGGAGGAGGTCTTCCTCTACGAGATGGAATCCCTGGGCTATGCCTTTGACGACGAAATCCGATAGGAGGTGTGCGCATGAAACGCAACCGCTCCATGCTCTTTCACCCCGGGCTCTATGTGGAAACGCTGCGCCAGCTCCGGCTCATGGGGAGCATCTACCTGGTGCTGTGCGTGGTGTTCACGATCGTCCCGGCCCTGCTCGATTCGCTCTCCGGCCGGCTGACGCAGCCGGGGATCAGCGACTTCTCCCCGCCGCTCTTCCTCTTTGTCTACGTTGCGCCGGTGACGCTGGTCTACTCGGCCTTCGGGTTCCTGACGCGGCGAAACGCTTCCGACTTTTATCACTCGCTGCCGCTGACGCGGGAGTGCCTCTACGTCTCCCGGGTGCTCGCGGTGCTGACGTACCTGGTTGGGACGATTGTCCTCTCGCTCCTTGGCGCCTGCCTGGTCTATGCGCTCTGCGGCCGGCCCATCAACCTGTCCTACGTTCCGGACCAGTTCCTGTACTTCACCGCCTGTGCGGCGCTCGTCATGGGCTGCGCGCTCGTCGGCATCACGGCCACGGGCACGCGGTTTTCCGCGTTCATCGTCACGGGCATTGTGCTGTTCCTCCCGCGCTTCATCAGCGTGCTGGCCGGCGCCATGCTCGAATCCGTCGCGCCCATCTTCTACACCTGGGACCTGGGCCCGGTGTTCAACTACAGCCTGAACCTTCCGGCCTCGGCCGTGGCGACCCTCCTCTCCTTCGGCGCCATCGGCGACCTCTCCCTGGAGGAATCCATGCGCTATGGCGCGGGCATTCTCTACACCGGCGTGCTGGGGCTGGGCTACACGGTCCTCGCCGGCTTCTTCCACCACTTCCGCGCGTCGGAGACCGCGGGCAAGAGCGCGCCCAACCGCGTCCTGCAGCACGTCTACCGCTGCGCGATCTCGCTGCCCGTGTTCCTGGTGCTCGGGGCGGCGCTCGCCTCGGAGGACTGGCGCCTGCTCTTTTCAGACGCCGCGTTCTTCTGGCCGCTGTTCCTGCTGGCGCTCGCCGTCTACTTCATCTATGAGCTCGTGACGACCCGGAAGGCGCGCAACCTCCTGCCGGCCCTGTGCGTGCTGCCGGTCGTGGTGGTCGTGGGGTTCGGCCTGCCGGTGCTCGGCCGCGCGGTGGGCGAGCGGATGCTGCGCGCCGTCCCCGCCGCCGAGGAGGTCGCGTATGCGAACCTGGGCATGGAGCCCTTCGGCGGCATGGAGAGCTATGCCGAACTGCAGGTCTCCGAGGTGGACGCAGAGGACGAGGAGCTCCTCTCCGTGCTGACGGGCGCGCTGGATTCGACCGTCGCGATGTACGACGGCCGCACCGATTCCAGCTATGGCAGCAGCTATTTCCCCATGGGCGTGCGGTTCCACCTGCGCTCCGGCGAGGAGATCACCCGGCGCGTCAACTTCCGCGACAGCGATCTTGCGCGCCTTGCGGCCCTGCTCTCGCAGCAGGACGCCTATCGCGAGGTCCTGACGCGCCTGCCGGCCGAGGACGAGATCCTCGCCGTCGACGGTCCGGGCTGGAACCAGCAGGACGACCGGGACTTCTTCGCGCTCTACCGGGAGGAATACGCCGCGCTGTCCTACGCGGACCAGCTCTTGTTGCAGCTCTCGCTGCCGACGTACCTCTCGGACCTGGTGCCCGCGTCGGACCTGCAGGACAGCAGCCTGGCCTTCAGCCTCTCCGGCGTGGCGGACGGGCAGAGCTTCTACACCTCCTACGCGATCACGGAAAAGACGCCGCAGACGTTCCTGCAGGCTGTGCAGCGCGTCAACGAGGAGAGCGCCGCAGCAGCATCCCCGGGCGAGGAGGCGCAGCCGCACGACGCCGTTGCGCTGGATGCGCTGCGGGAGTCCGCCGCCTGGCTGCGCAGCGCGGAGCCGGGCGCGCAGCTCTGGGCTGAGGCGGAGTTCCGCATCTACGAGCCCGGGGCGGCCGGCCGCGCGCTGGACATGCAGATGGGCCTGTCCGACGCCGTGCCCGCGGACTACGACGGCGCGGCCGATTCCGGGCCCGCGGCGCGGGAGGACCTCCTGGGCCTGCTCGACCTGCTCGGGGACTGCTCCACGCAGATCGACTCCCTGGACGAACCCATCGTGGGCCTGACCTACTTCGTGCTGCAGGACTACGACACCGGCGACGGCGTCTCGTCGAACACAGTCTACTTCCGCATGACGCAGGAGCAATTCGACCGCTTCCTCGCCCTCACCGCGCCGTATGCGGACGCCTAATCGATCAGGAGGGATTTTGATGAAACGAATCGCGGCGGTCTTTGCGCTGCTCGCTGTTTTGTTTTGGCTCCCCGGCTGCACCTCGTACGCCTCTACGATCGAGAAAAACTGGGGACTGCGCCTGCCGGACGGCTACCGGGAGGTCTATTCCGCGGACACGGGCGCGAGCTTCCACGGGGACGGCATCCGCTACCACGTCTTCCAATACGAGGAGGGCGCGGCTCTGCCGGACGCCGCCTGGGGCGAGGCCGGCGGGCCCACGATCTACGCCAGCGGCGTGACCGCGGCCGCGGAGGACTTCCTCGGCGAATTGGAGGACCTGCCCGCGCAGTGGCGCATCCCGTACGCGGACTGCGTCGCCGCGTACGACAGCCAGGAGGACAACTCCGAGCTGCTTCTCTTCCTCGACGAAACGACGCGCACGCTCTACGTGGTGGAGAGCTTCCTTTGACGCAAAAAAAGCGGGCCTTCGGCCCGCTTTTTTGCGTGCGCATCACGCCTGCAGGTACTCCATCAGGATGCGCACGGAGCGCTCCGAGGCCCGCTGCACAAACTGCGGATAGCTCATCTTCGCCTCCTCGTTGCCGCCGTCGGAGATGGCGCGCAGCACGGCGAAGGGGACGCCGTTCGCCGTGCAGACCTGGCCGATGGCGCCGCCCTCCATCTCCGCGGCCTGGGCGTCAAAGTGCGCGCGGATGCGGGCGATCTGCTCCGCCGAGGCGATGAACTGGTCCCCGGAGGCCACAAGGCCGCGCCGGACCGCGATGCCCGCGCGCGCCGCGGCGTCCGCCAGCGCCGCGCACAGCGCCGCGTCGCAGGGCATCTCCACGCAGCCAAGGCCGGAGATATAGCCCACCGGGTCGCCCAGGGGCGAGGTATCCATGTCGTGCTGCACCACGGCGGTCGCAAGCACCACGTCCAGGACCTTCAGGTCCGGGCCGATCCCGCCGGCGACGCCCGTGTTGATGACGGCGTCCGGCTGGTAGCGCAGGATCAGGGTCTGCGCGCACATGGCGGCGCTGACCTTGCCCACGCCCGCCACCGCGACGACCGCGTCGCATCCCGCCAGGCGCCCCTGCGCGAACTGCATCCCGGAGACGGTTTCCAGCTTTGCGCCCTCCATGCGGCTGCGGAGCGTCTCCACCTCCACGTCCATGGCTCCAATGATCCCGATTTTCATGCGCATTCCTCCATTTTTGCCTGTTTCTTCCCGATTTTAGCAAATCCCGCCGAAGATGTCAAAAAAACTTCTTGCATTGCAGGCCGTTTCTGCTATAATATTCATGAAATTTTCTCCTAGGATTTTGGTCGGATTTGAGGGAGGTCGAATGCGGGAATGAAAACCATCGCCAGCTTTTCCGTCGATCATCGCGGCATGGAGCCGGGCGTATACTTTCGGGAGGACGTGCGCGCGGGCGTGCCGGTTCTGACGGCGGACCTGCGCTTTTTCCGGCCCAACGCGGGCCGGTATCTCACCACGACCGAGGCGCACACCGTCGAGCACATGCTGGCCACCTGCCTGCGCTCCTCGGCCTGCGCGGACAACATCGTCTACTTCGGCCCCATGGGCTGCCGGACGGGGTTCTACCTTGTGACGATCGGGCTGAGCGAAGACGCGGTCTGCCGCCTGCTGCAGGAGACCATCGCCCTCTCGCTTTCCATGGAAAGCGTGCCCGGCGCCTCGGCGGAGAGCTGCGGAAACTACCGCGATCTCGACCTGCGCGACGGCGTGGAGGCGCTCCAGGCGTTCCTCCCCAAGTGCGTGAAACGGGCCTACAAACCGCTTTAACCTGGCTGGCCCCTCTATGCAAAACTTTAACTTGATTTTTCCAAAATTTCTTTCATACTAGAGCTGACTTCTTTATTCGATATAGGGAGGGGATACATGCAAATGGCTCAGCCCATCCTGACACTGGAAAACATTCACAAGTCCTTTGACGGGACCAAGGTCCTGGACGGCATTTCGCTCAGCGTTCTGCCGGGGCAGTTCCTCACGCTTCTTGGCCCCTCCGGCTGCGGCAAGACCACGACGCTTCGCATCATCGCGGGGCTGGAGACGCCGGACGAGGGCCGCGTCCTGCTCAACGGCGCGGAGGTGACCAAGCTCCCGCCGGAAAAGCGCGCCGTTAACACGGTCTTTCAGAACTACGCGCTCTTCCCGCACATGAACGTGCTCAAGAACATCGCCTACCCCATGAAGCTGCGCCGCGTCAAGAAGGAGGACGCCGCCCGCCGCGTGGAGGAGCTCCTCTCCGTCGTGCAGCTCGAGGGCTTTGGCAAGCGGATGCCCTCCCAGCTCTCGGGCGGCCAGCGCCAGCGCGTGGCCATCGCGCGCGCCCTGGCCTGCGACCCGCAGCTCCTGCTGCTGGACGAGCCGCTGGGCGCGCTGGACCTGCAGCTCCGCCGCCAGATGCAGGGCGAGCTCAAGGCCCTGCAGAAGAAGCTTGGCATCACCTTCATCTACATCACGCACGACCAGGAAGAGGCGCTGAACATGTCCGACCTGATCGCCGTGATGAACGGCGGACATTTCGAGCAGATCGGCGCCCCGGAGGAGATCTACGAGCACCCGACCACGCGCTTTGCCGCGCAGTTCATCGGCCAGAGCAACATCATCGAGGGCGTCGTCGCCTCCGCAGGCCAGGGCAGCGCCCTGGTGGAGGTCTGTCCGGGCAACGCCATGGTCGTCCCCGGCGCGTTCCAGGCGGGCGAGCGCATCGCCCTGTCCGTGCGCGCGGAGCGCATCGACTACGCGGACAAGGCGGAGTACGGCTTTACGCTCGCGGGCGTCATCAAGATGCACAGCTACATCGGCGGCGTGCTGCGCACGACCATAGAGCTGCCCACCGGGCAGGAGCTGCTCATCACGGGCGCAAACCCCGTCTCCAAGTACCCGGCGGGGTGCCGCGTCTTCGTCTTCTGGGACCCGGCGGTCGCCGCGGTCGTGGAAAGGGGGAAGGCCGAGTGAGGGAGCGGGAACTTTCCTCCGCCCCCAAGCGCCGCATCGCCCCCACAGTGTGGATCCTGGCGATCTGGACCTTCCTGTTCGTGGCGCTGCCGCTGCTCTACGTCATCGGCATCACGTTCCTGGAAAAGGACGACGTTTGGGGCATCACCAATGTCTTTACGCTGGAGAACTACAAGAACCTCTTCAGCGCGGTCTACGGCAAGGTCTTTCTCGACTCCTTCCTGGTGGCCATCGCCACCACCGTGCTGACGCTGCTCATCGGCTATCCCTTCGCCTACTTCACGGCCAAGTTCCCGCCCAGGGTCCGCAGCTTCATCGTGCTGCTGCTCATGACCCCGTTTTGGATCAACTCCCTGCTGCGGCTCAACGGCTGGATCATCCTGCTCAAGGCCAACGGCGTGGTCAACGTCTCGCTCCAGGCCCTGGGGCTGATCGACGAGCCGCTCAAGATCCTCTACAACAACGGCGCGATGATGCTGGGCATGGTCTACGCGCTGCTGCCCTTCATGATCACCTCCATCTACAACTCCGTGGAGAAGCTGGATTGGACGGTTGTTGAGGCCTCGCGCGACCTGGGCGCTTCGCCCTTTAAGGCGTTTTGCACGGTGACGGTGCCGCTGACGGTGCCGGGCATTGTGGCGGGGTGCGTGCTGGTGTTCGTGCCGTCGATGGGCCTGTTCTTCATCTCGGACCTGCTGGGCGGCGGCAAGACCCTGCTGCTGGGCAACCTGATCAAGAATGAATTCATGCAGGCGCGCAACTGGCCGATGGGCGCCACGCTCTCCATCGCCATGCTCGTCTTCACCACCGTCTTCATCTATCTCTACAAGAAGGTTACAGGGGCGAAAACCCTGGGTGGTCTGCGATGAAGCGGACGAATACCTGGCGCTCCAAGCTCTTCGTGCTGCTGGTGCTGCTGTTCAACTACCTGCCCATCATCGTGGTGGTGGTCTACTCCTTCAACGCCTCCAAGTACGGCAACTGGGAGGGCTTCTCCCTGGAGTGGTATGAAAAGCTCTTCCGCAACACGCAGATCATGCGCTCGCTGAAGAACTCGCTGTTCCTGGCCGTCTCCTCGTGCGCGCTGTCGATCCTCATCGGCACGGCCGGCGCGGTGGGCATGGCCAAGTCCCGCTTCCGCGCGCAGAACCTGCTGGAAAACGTCTCCCTGATCCCGATGATGCTGCCGGAGATCATCCTGGGCATGGCGTACCTTTCGTTCTTCTCCATCCTGCAGGTGCCGTTCGGGATGGTGACGCTCATCATCGCGCACACGACGTTCTGCGTTCCCTACATCTTCATCAACGTCCAAAGCCGCCTGGTCGGCCTGGACCCCGCCTATGTCGAGGCGGCGCGGGACCTGGGCGCGACGCAGACGCGCGCCTTCTACGACGTGACGCTGCCGCTGATCACGCCGGCGATCATCTCGGGCGCGCTGCTGGCCTTCGCCATGTCCATGGACGACGTGGTCATCTCCTTCTTCGTCACGGGCACGACTTCCAACACCCTGCCCCTGCAGGTCTACTCCATGCTCAAGATGGGCGTGACCCCGGAAGTCAACGCCCTGTGCACGCTCATGCTGCTGGTGGTCTTCGGCGCCATCGGCGTGTTCTACCTGCTCAGCTCCCTGCGCAGGAAAGCCCGGTAATACGGCCGGCACACGGCGTATTATAGATCATCATTTTTGAGGAGGAAACGACAAAGAGATGAAAAAGACCCTGATCCGTGCCTTCAGCCTGGTGCTGATCCTCGCCCTGATGCTGATGAGCGTGGGCTGCTCGTCCGCCCCTGCGCAGGAGCTGGTCATCTTCTCCTGGGCCGACTACATTGACCCCGAGCTGCTGGCACAGTTCACGGAGGAAACCGGCATCGCCATCAACTATAACTACTACACCTCCAACGAGGAAATGCTCACCAAGCTGGAGGCGGCCGAGGGCGGCGATTACGACATCGTCATCGGCAGCGACTTTGTCGTCAACATCGCCCGCAACGAGGGGCTGATCATGGAGATCGACAAGGAAAAGGTCCCCAACTTCTCCAACCTCAACCCCGCCTACCTCAACCACTACTTCGACCCGGAGGCCAAGTACACCGTGCCCTACGTCGCGGGCACCCCGCTGATCGTGTACGACCCCGCCAAGGTCACCTGCGAGATCACCGGCTACAACAGCCTGTGGGACCCCAGCCTTGCGGATCAGCTCGTCGTGATGGATGACATGCGCAACGTCATCGGCATGACGCTGAAGTCCATGGGCTACTCCCTCAACACCGAGGACCCGGAGATCATCGCCCAGGCCGGCGAGAAGCTCCTGCAGCTCAAGCCCAACATCCGCGCCCTGGACGGCGACACCCCGCATGAGAAGCTGATCTCCGGCGAGTGCACCATCGGCTACATCTTCACCTCCCAGGTTTCCGCCGTGCTCTCCGAGCGCCCGGACTTTGAGGTCTGCTACCCGGAGGAGGGCATGGGCTACGGCATCGACGCCTTCTTCATCCCCGCGAACGCGCCGCACGCGGACGCCGCGCATCAGTTCCTGAACTTCATGTGCGACCCGGAGGTCAGCGCCAAGGCTTCCGTCTTCACGCAGTACATCAACTGCAACTCCGCCGCGACGGAGTACCTGCCCCAGGAGTTCCTGGACAACAAGGCGGTCAACATCCCCGCCGACACCCTGGGCGAGACCGAGTTCATGCAGGACATCTCCGCCGAGGCGACCGAGCAGATGAACGAGATCTGGAACGCCTTTAAGCAGGCCTGATCCCGCTCCGCTGCGCAATTTCTTCCCCACGCCGGAAAAAGAAAGGTGAAGGGCATCACGCCTTTCACCTTTCCTCCGTTTTTTCCTCTTCCCATTGACAATCGTAAGGAGAACCAGACAAGATGAATACGCTTTGCATCAACAACGGGCTGGTCATCGACCCCGAGTCCTGCACCGCCCGCTTGGCCTCGGTGGGCGTAAAGGACGGCCGCATTGCGGAGATTTCCGATACCCCTCTCCATGCAGACACCGAGCTTGACGCCGCTGGGCACGTCGTTTGCCCCGGGTTTATTGATGTGCACGCCCACGTGGACAACGTGACCACCTACCCGGATCACGAGACCTGCGCCAAGCTCTCCCTCCTGCAGGGCGTGACCACGCTGGTCAGCGGAAACTGCGGCCTGTCCGTTCCCAATGTCACCGAGTTCTTTGACCGCATCGACAAGGGGTATCCGCTCAACCACGCGGAGCTGTTGGGCGGCTCCACCCTGCGCAAGATGGTCGGCGCCTGCAACATCTACGCCCCGGCCACAAAGGAGCAGATCGACCACATGTGCTGCCTGGCGCGCCAGGGGCTCAGCCAGGGCGCAGCCGGCATCTCCCTGGGCGTGGGCTACACGCCCGGCACCTCCCTGGACGAGATCCTCGCCCTGGCCACGGTTGCGCGGGAGTACGGCCGCGTCGTCTCCATCGACACGCGCATGGAGGACGATTACGACCTCTCCTCCCTGGCGGACGCCATCGAGGTCTCCCGCCGGACGGGCGCGCGCATCGTCATCAGCCATCTGGTCTACCAGTACGGCGAATTCGTCATGCGCGAGGCGCTGGACATGCTCGACAAGGCCCGCGCCCAGGGCGTGGACATCTGGGCCGACAGCGGCATGTACGTGGACTGGGCGACCTCCATCGGCTCGGAGTGCTTCCGGGAGAGCTATGTCTTCGCCCACGAGAGCATCCTGCCCAGCCTGCTCGTCGCCACCGGCGAATACACCGGCCAGCGCCTGGACGAGCAGCTCTATCGGACCATGCGCACGCTGCACCCCAACGAGACCGTCATCTGCAAGACGGACGCCGAGCCCTCCATCGCCCTGGCCTTTACGCGCGACTACATCATGCCCTCCTCCGACACCGCGCCCTACAACCCCGGCGAGGGCCACCCGCAGATCGCCGGCACGTTCGCCGCGTTCTTCCGCATGGTCCGCGAGCAGGCCAACCTCAACCTCTGCGAGGCCGTCCGCCGCGCGACGCTCCTGCCGGCGCAGGTGATGGGCTTTGCGCGCAAGGGCCGCATGCGCGTGGGCGCGGATGCGGACATCGCGGTCTTCGACCCCAAGACCATCTACGACAACGCCGCCTATGTCGACAAGGGGCGGCCCGACGACCCGCCCGAGGGCATCGACTTCGTCCTTGTGGGCGGGACCCTTGCCGTGCGCGGCAAGGAGGTCGTCAACGCCGCTGCCGGCCGCTCCCTGAAGTGCTGCCGCTGCTGCAGCTGCAAGGTCTAAAAAAAAATGCCGGCCCTCCCGCTTTCTCGGGAGGGCCGTTTCTTTTTGCAAAAAAGATCGGGGACCCCGCGCACACTTCGGGGTCCCCTTTTTTTGCACCGAAAGATTCGATTGATCCGGGGGGTTATGCGGACAGGTAGCTCAGAGATACGTAGTAGCCGTTGCTCAGCTTCGCCCAGTTGCCGTAGGTGCCCACAACCTCCACCGCGGTGCCGCGGGAGAGCGTGCCCACCTTGGAGTAGGAGGTCGAGGGGCCGGTGCGCACGTTCAGCGTGCTGGCGGTGACCATGTAGGTGCTGGTGGCATCGTCGTCGGTATCCTCTTCCGACTCGCCGTCATAGATCTCGTCGGTGACGGTGACCTTCATGGAAGAAGAAGTGTACTCTTCCAACTCTCCGCCTTCGGCGATGAACTCATAGGTCGCCGTGACGTAGGCGGTGCCTTCCTGGGTGCCGATGATGGTGTCGTCGTCCTCGATGTCGATGACGTTGCGGCTGGTGCCCGTGCCGGGCTCGATCACCGCGTCAACGGTGCGGCCGGTGGCCACGCCCAGGACGTTGGGGGTGTAGCTTTCGCCGATGTCGAGGGTGATGCTGGACTCCTCAAAGTAGATGCCCTTGGGGTCCGTCTCGTAGACGTCCGTGCGGACGACCACGTCGTATTCCTTGGTCTCGTAGATGTCCGAAGAGGTCTCCAGGGTGAAGTAGACGTTCGTGAAGTAATCCTCATCGGCATCGTCGAAGTAATCGTAATCGCCGGCGTACACCTTGAAGTACCCGACAGAGCTGTCAAGCTTCAGGCCGTTAAGATCCACGTCGCCGTCCTCGTCGCTGGCGTTGAACAGGCCCTGTTCATCCAGCTCGTTCCCGTCGGAGGCCGCGTTGTAGTACCAGGTCACCACGTCGAAGAGGTCGCCGTTCTCATCGCGGAAGGTGATCGTCAGCAGCGCATCGTCGTCCGTGCTGGAGGACGCGTAGTCCAGGTAGATGCGGGAGCCCACGATGTAGGCGTCCACGCCGTCGCCGGAGATGCGGGAGATGGTCGCGGTTTCCGCATTCTTGTACTCGGACTCATTTTCCAGGCGCAGGGTGATGCGCGCGGTCTCGGTCACGGTGTTGCCGTCGCCGTCGTCGGATTCGATCTCGATGACGTAGGTGTCGCTGTAGCCGGACTTGGTCGCCTCAACCGGGAAGCGGAGGATGCCTGCGTCCGCGTCGTAGCCCATGCGGTCCTGGTACTCCGCGCCGACCAGGTCGTCGGCGTCAAAGTCCTTGCCGTCGATGGTGATCGAGATGTCGCCGATGAGCTTGCCCGTGTCAAAGCCCTCGACGTAGATCATAATCATCTTCGCGTCTTCGGAGTAGCGGCCGGTGGTGACCTCGTCCATGGTCTCGTAGTCATACTCCACGGTCAGGGAGTTGACGTCCTTGTCATAGGCGAGCGGATCGCTGTTTTCGTGTCCGCCGTCCTCGATCTCATAGGCGCCGACGATGTAGCTCTTCCCAGAGATCGTCTCGGTGCTGTCCGCCATCGCGGTTACGCACGATGTCAGGAGCAGCGCCGCAGCCAGTGCGCTGGCTAGCAGTTTCTTCATGGTTCTTTTCCCCTTTCTGATGATGTACGCTCTTCCCTGAGCTCAAGATAAGGATAGCATACGCGCATAAATATGTAAACCCTTCGGAACGCTTTCGAAACAAAATATATAATTTGGGGCTGTTTTTGCGTGTATTCTGCGTGTATTTCTCACATTTCGCGCAATAACTCTTCACTTTTTCATCATTTTAAGGTTGTGTGATCGAAATATGATGGATTTGTGATGCTTTCCCACATTTTCTCTTTGTGAATTTTTATTCATGTGGATAATTTTTATTCATGGCATGCGGCAAAAAAAAGCCTGCCGGATGGCAGGCTTTGCAGCTTTGGGCTGTGCTAGGCGCGGCACGCGGCGTTGAGCTTGGCCGCCTTCCAGAACAGCAGGAACCCGATGACGAACAGGACCGCGATGGCGCCCACGCCCGCGTTGGCCACGCCCGTCAGCTGGGCCACGGCGCCGACCAGCATAGTGCCCATGAAGGAAGCGCCCTTTCCGCAGATGTCGTAGATGCCGAAGTATTCCCCGGACTTCTCCGGCGGAATGATGCGGGCGAAGTAGGAGCGGGAGAGCGCCTGGATCGCGCCCTGGAACATGCCCACCATCACGGCGAGGAACCAGAACTCCCACTGCCGGTCGAGCTGGATGGCGAACAGTGCGATGGCCGTGTAGGCCGCGATGCAGATCTTGATCAGGCGCGCAGCCTCAAACCGCTTGGAGAACTTGCCGAACAGCAGCGCGCAGGGAAAGGCGACGATCTGCGTCAGCAGCAGCGCCAGGAGCAGCCCCTGCGAATCCAGGCCCAGGGCGCTGCCGTAGGCGGTCGCCATCTCGATGATGGTGTACACGCCGTCGATGAAGAAGAAGAACGCGAGGAGGTAGAGGAAGATGTGCTTCTGCCCGCGGATGTCGCGCAGCGTGCGGCCCAGGCGGCGGAAGCTCTCGCGGACGGGGCGCTCCGGGCGCGCGGCAAAGTGCGTCTGCCGGTAGCTGCGCAGGAAGGGCAGGGACATCAGCGCCCACCAGGCGGCGTTGAGGCAGAAGGCGATGGCCATGGCCGCGCGCAGGGTCAGCCCCAGGGCGTCGGCAAACAGCACGATCCCCAGCGAGAGCACGAACGGCACGCAGCTGCCGATATAGCCCCAGGCATATCCGTGGGAGGAGACGACGTCCATGCGGTTGTTGTCGGTGACGTCCACCAGCATGGAATCATAAAAGATGAGGCTCGCGCTGTAGCCCACGCGGGCGAGGACGAACACCGCCAGGAACACGATCCAGGTCGTCGGCAGGGAGAGCGCCGCACAGCCCAGGACACCCAGCATCATGCTCACGGTGAAGATCGGCTTCTTGTAGTTCTGCGTGTCGGCGATGGTGCCCAGCACCGGACCGATGAGGGCGACGATGGCCGTGGCCAGGGAGGCGGCGTAGCCCCAATAGGCGAGGTAGTCCACCTCGCTGATGCCGGCGCGCCCGGCCAGGTCGTTGAAGTAGATCGGAATGATGGTGGAGATCAGGAGCGTAAAGGCCGAATTCCCCACATCGTATAGAATCCATCGCTTCTCCAAACCCGTCAGCTTGATCTTGTCCAAGTCCCTTCCTCCTCCGTCTTAGCGCCGGGCGAAATCGGCCCCTCCGGCGCCTATTTCCTCCATAGTATACCATAGGCGCAAGGGTTCCTTCTATCTCCGCGGAAAAAAATGTAAAATCTTCCGGGCATCTGCCAAAATCCGGGATTTTACGGCGGATTTACGCAAATGTATAGCCACGTAGACATCCTTGGTCTATAATAGAGAATAGAGATGTGTTTGCAGAATGAAGGGAGCTCCCCGCCCGCAGGGGGCGCGGCTTTCTCGTCTGCTTTTTCCAAATTATCGCATAAAGAGGCAAGAAACGAAATGTCCAAGAAGTATGCAGTGGTCGACCTGGGGTCCAACACCATCCGCCTGTCCGCCTACAACGTGCTGGACAACGGCGACTTTGACCTGCTCTTTTCCGAAAAGGAGATGGCGGGCATTGTCAACTACATCAACGAGGACGGCCTGCTCTCCCGCGACGGCATCGACAAGGCCTGCGCGGTGCTGGCCGGATTCCGCACGCTGCTCGGCCACTTCGGCATGAGCGAGATGCACGTCTTTGCCACGGCGTCGCTGCGCAACATCCGCAACACTGACGAGGCCGTGCACCTGATCCGCCGGCGCACCGGCCTTACGGTGGACGTGATCTCGGGCGAGACGGAGGCCAAGCTCGGCTACTACGGCGCCATGCTCAAAAACGACATGCGCACGGGCGCGATGTTCGACATCGGCGGCGGCAGCACGGAGATCCTCGAGTGCCGCGACGGCGAGATCGAGCAGGCGCAGAGCCTGGCCGTCGGCTCGCTGAACCTGTTCAACGAGTGCGTCTCCAAGATCTGGCCCAAGAAGGAAGAGCTCAAGGCCATCACCCGCCGCGTGGAGGAGGCCCTGGAGAGCGCCGACCTGCCCGAGGAGCGCGCCGAGCGCGCCTGCGGCATCGGCGGCACGGCGCGGGCCGTGCTCAAGATCTCCAACGCCTACTTCGGCAAGGATGCCGAAAACCGCGTCATCCTTCCGGAGGAGATGCAGGAGATCACGGAACTGCTCTGCAAGCGCAACGATCAGGCGCGCAAGCTGATCCTGCGCGCCTGCCCGGACCGCATCCACACCATCATCCCCGGCGCGCTGATGATGAACGCGCTGGGCCATGCGCTGTGCCGGGACCGCATCTTCGTCAGTCAATACGGAGTCAGGGAGGGATACCTTTGTCACAAACTGCTCAACGCTACGATTTGAGCTACACCCAAAACCGCGAGCTGAGCTGGCTGAAGTTCAACCAGCGCGTGCTGGAGGAGGCCACCGACCCCACGGTGCCCCTGATGGAGCGGCTGCGCTTTGTCTCCATCTTCACCAGCAACCTGGACGAGTTCTTCATGGTCCGCGTGGGGAGCCTGTTCGACCTCTCCGTCATGACGCCGCACGCGGAGGACAACAAGAGCGGCAAAACCCCCGCCGAGCAGCTGAACATGATCTACGAGGCCGTGCGCCCGCTCATCCGCCTGCGCGACGCGATCTTTGCCAAGGTCATGTCGGAGCTGAGCCTCTACGACGTGCGGGACATCCCCTATGAGGAGCTGCAGGGCCAGGACAAGACGCACATCCAGGCCTATTACCAGCAAAAAATCCGCCCCCTGCTCGCGCCGCAGATCATCGACCGCAACCATCCCTTTCCGCACCTGAAGAACAAGGCCCTGCACGCCGCCGCGCTCCTGCGCGATCGCGACCGCACGTTCCTGGGCATCGTGAGCGTGCCGGACTCTGTGCCGCCCATCCTGTTCCTGCCCGGCAGCAAGACGCGCTTTGTCCGCACGGAGAGCGTGCTGCTGGCGCACCTTCGCAAGATCTTCAAGATCTACACCGTCGAGGAGCAGTCCGTCATCGCCGTCACGCGCAACGCGGACATCAGCTACGACGAGGAGAAGTTTGACGAGGACGCGCCGGACTTCCGCGAGCACATGGTCAAGCTCCTGCGCAAGCGCGACCACCTGGCGCCGGTCCGCCTGGAGATGCAGGGCGAGGCCCACCACCTGAAGGAGCTGCTGCAGCAGATGCTCCACCTGCGCGAGGAGCAGACGTTCCTGAGCTCCTGCCCGCTCTCGCTCGGCTACGCCTACGACCTGGGCGGCGTGCCGGAGCTCTACAATCCACCCCACAAGCCGGAATATCCCGCCTATCTCAACCCCGACGTGCCCATGTGGGACCAGGTTCGCCAGCGCGACGTGCTGCTCTTCTATCCCTATCAGAGCATGCAGCCCTTCCTGGACCTGCTCAAGGAATCCGCCGCGGACCCGAAGGTGGTCTCGATCCAGATCACCATCTACCGCCTGGCGCGCAATTCCGCCGTGGTCAAGCACCTGTGCGCGGCGGCGGAAAACGGCAAGAACGTCACGGTCCTGGTGGAGCTGCGCGCCCGCTTTGACGAGAAGAACAACATCGAATGGGCGCGCGCGCTGGAGGAGGCCGGCTGCCGCATCCTCTACGGCGCGGACAAGTACAAGTGCCACTCCAAGCTCTGCCTCATCACGCGCCAGGAGAAGAACGGCCTGAGCTACGTGACGCACGTCGGCACCGGCAACTTCAACGAGAAGACCGCCGCGCTCTACACGGACTTCAGCCTCCTGACCGCGGACCCGGTCATCGGCGCGGACGCCGTGGCCTTCTTCCAGAACATGCTCATCGGGGACCTGCACGGGACGTACAGCAAGCTCCTGGTCGCGCCCTTTTCCATGAAGGACCAGCTCCTGCGCCTCATCGACGGCGAGATCGCCCGCGGCGGGCGCGGCCACATCGTCATGAAGGTCAACTCCGTGACCGAGCGCGAGTTCATCGACAAGTTGGCGCAAGCCTCGCAGGCCGGCGTGCGCATCGACCTCATCGTGCGCGGCATCTGCTGCCTAGTGCCCGGCATTCCCGGCAAGACCGACAACATCACTGTCACCAGCATCGTGGGCCGCTTCCTGGAGCACTCCCGCGTCTACGCCTTTGGCGACGGCGACTTGCGGCAGATCTACATCTCCTCCGCGGACCTGATGACCCGCAACCAGGTGCGCCGCGTGGAGATCGCCGCCCCGGTGGAGAGCCCGGAGCTCAAGCAGTGGTTCTCCCACTTCCTGGACGTGCTGCTGGCCGACAAACCCGCCGGACCTCGCGGAGACGGTGCTCCCCAAGCGCCCGCTCCTGCAGCGGCTCTTCGGCCGCCGCGGAAAGAAGTCCTGACGCCGAAATAACGCGCGAGCGGCCCGCCCTCCCGATGGGGAAGGCGGGCCGCTCATGTTTTTGGGGGGCTTACAGCAGGTCCAGCTTGCGGAACACCGCGCCTGCCGCATCCACCGCTTCCTCCGCGGACATGGCGGCAAAGCGGGTGCGCGCCGGCTCAAAGGGCTCGATCATGCAGGGGCCCGCATAGCCGGCCGCCTGCTGGCTGAAAAACCCGCCGGACCTCGCGGAGACGGTGCTCCCCAGGCGCCCGCTCGCGCCCGCTCCTGCAGCGGCTCTTCGGCCGCCGCGGAAAGAAGTCCTGACGCCGAAATAACGCGCAAGCGGCCCGCCCTCCCGATGGGGAAGGCGGGCCGCTCATGTTTTGGGGGTCTTACAGCAGGTCCAGCTTGCGGAACACCGCGCCTGCCGCATCCACCGCTTCCTCCGCAGACATGGCGGCAAAGCGGGTGCGCGCCGGTTCAAAGGGCTCGATCATGCAGGGGCCCGCATAGCCGGCCGCCCGGAAGCGGGCGCAGACCGCCTTGGCGTCGATGACGCCGGTCTCCAGCGGCAGGCGGCGCTCCATGTCGCGCTGCTGGTCGTGGGCAACGCCCGCCACCGCATCGTTGAGGTGCAGGGCGACGAGGCGGTCCGCGTGCTGCACGGCGTAGAGCAGGTCGTCCCGGTCGCCGTTCGTTCCGCAGTACCAGTGGAAGGTATCAAAGGCGAATCCGGCCACGCCGCCCGCCGCGTCCGCGATGGCCAGCACGCCGGCAAGCGTGTGCACAAAGGGATGGGGCTGCAGCCGCTGCAGCTCGTGCGGCCCCAGGAACTCCAGGCCGTAGCGGATGCCGTGGTCCGCGAGCACCCGGCTCACGCGGGCGACGCGACGCACATGCCAGTCGAAGTTTTCGTCAAACGGCCGCGGGCTGGAGGACCAGACGTGGTTGTAGGCCCAGCGCACGCCCAGCTTCTCCGCCGCGCAGGCCCGCGCTTCCAGCGCGCGCAGCGCTGCCTCGAACGCGTCGTCCCCCAGGTCCCAGGCGTAGAAATCCGCCGTCATGGGCATCAGCCCCCACTGCAGGCCGAGGTCCCGCATCATCGCCGCGGCCTCCGCCCCCGCGCGCGGATCGTCCAAAATGGCGGCCGGCGCGCTCAGGCCCGCGATGCCGCGCGCGGCGCACAGCGGGGCGAGCTCCGAAAGGGAGCGCGGGATGCCCAGCATGGAGGCGTCCAACACCGTATACATGCTTCTCTTCCTCCCCTCAGTCCTCGAGATCGATGTGCAGGGCGCGGCACAGGGCGCGCATGTAGCCGATCGTGTAGGCGACGCCCGTGGTCCACGGCTCCTTGACGGGCATGGTGGGCACGTGGTCCGGAATGATCATGCCCGCAAAGCCGTTGTCGCGGTAGAGGGTCAGCGCGCGCATCATGTCCACGTCGCCGCTGTCGATGAACTCCTCATAGTAGCGCGGGAGCTTGCCGCGCACGTTGCGGAAGTGGACGTAGGCGATCTTCTGCATCTTGGTGAAGTGGTCGATGGCGTCGTAGACGTAGTCGTCGCCGTAGGGCATCTCCGTGAACGTGCCCTGGCAGAACTCCACCATGTTGTTGGGCGAGGGATGCCGCCGGAAGTTCTCGTCATAGCGGTCCACGCTCACCATCAGCCGGTTGACGTGGCGCATGACGGGCACGGGCGGGTCGTCCGGGTGGATGGCCATCTTTACGCCGGCCGCCTCCGCAACGGGCAGGATGCGGTCCATGAACCAGTCGTAGCGGTCCCACATCTCCTCCAGGGAGACGTCGCCCATGTCGCCCTCCGCCTCCTCGACCTGCTGGCCCCAGACAAAGCCGTTGGGCAGGGGCTTGTCGAAGTTCTCGTCCGCGTCCTTGTCGTAGACGGGCGAGATCGCGCCGCCGCGCGCATAGGGCAGCATCTTGCGGCCGGCCACGGCCGCGAGCGAGAAGTTATAGCCCATGATGGGGATGCCCGCCTTGCCGAGGTTTTCGATGGTGCGCTTGACGTTGTCCATCTGCTCCTCGCGCTTGGGGCCGGCCGTGAGGATGTGCGCCCAGTGGCGGGGCTCAAAGTTCTCGATGGCTTCGAGCTTGAGGCCGTGGCCCTCGACCTGGCGGACCAGCGCCTGCAGGTCCTCCGCGGACCAATAGCCCTCCCGGGCGGAGGGGAGCATCTCCGCGCTGGGGATGTGGATCATGATGTGACTGACGCCGATCTGCTTGGCGAAGGACAGCGCGTCCTCGCTGTAGGTGCTTGGATAGAAGCCCAGGCCCATTTTCATACCGGTATCCTCCGTTTTGTCGTTTCTCTTTGTTTCGGCGCGCCCGCGCGGGCGCCCACCCTTGCTTTTCAGGATAGTACGCGGAGCCCGGAGCGTCAACCCTTTTTTGCGCCCCGGGCCGCCGCAGCCTGCGTCAGCGGCTCAGCAGCGCAAGGGCCTCGCGGCGGAGGCGCTCGTAATCGCCGTAGTCCGTGGCGCAGATCTCCTGCAGCGGGATCGGCTCCTCTCCGTGGAACCACTTGCGCACGTCCGGCTCGCGCAGCACGGACGCGGCCAGGGCGTCGGCCTGCTCCCTGAGGCCCTGCGCGTCCAGCAGGCGCAGGATCTCAAAGTCCTCGATGGCGCGGCGCAGGGCCATGTAGCGCAGGGAGAGCAGCGGCTCCCCATTGGCCGCCGGGTAGACGAAGTGCGTATCCCCCGCGGGGAAGGCGCCGTAGCGCGCGTCCCGCCGCGGGTCCGCGGGCCAGGTGGTGTAGGCCCAGCGCAGGAACCCGTCAAAGCCCATGTGGCGCGTCAGCGCGCCGATGAGCCGCGTCTCGCACAGGTCGCTGTGCAGGTAGGTATTGGGATGCGCCGGCGCACAGCAGACGTACCAGAGGAAGCGCTTGCCCGACAGGTCCCGCCGGATGCGCTGCAGCTCGTCGTACTGCTCGCAGACCGAGGCCAGCGAGGGGATGAAGTCGTCGATGGCGTCGGAGAAGGCCGGGATGAACTCCGCGTGGTTGATCGCGGTCTTCAGGCGCAGGCGCGGCGCGACGCGGCGGATGCGCTCCACGCTGCGGCGGTAGGCGGGGATGTCCGCCGGCTCGTCCGCGGAAAGGCGCGCGCGGGAGAGGCGGCCCGTCTCGTCCAGGTGCGCCTCCAGCGCGGCGATGAACGCGTCGACCTGCTCCGGCTTGTCCAGGTAGGACAGCGCGCCCGTGCGCTCGTCCAGGCAGGGCAGGCTGATGTAGGGCTCCGGGTCGCCGGGCACGAGCGGATGGTCGTCAAAGCTGTCCTTCTTCCAGATGTTGCACAGGCCGAGGATCTCGATGTCCCCGCGCACGCCGCAGCGCTCGAATGTGTCGATGTAGCGGTCCATGACGGAGAAGTCCGGCTCGACGCTGCCGTCCGCATGGCGCACGGAGCGCACCATGGCGTATTCGAACAGGTCCGCGGGGAAGCGGTCGTTGTCCATGCACCCCTGGCCGCGCCAGGGCACGTCCCCGGCCAGGACCGTGACGGACTTCTGCCCCAGCGCGGCCATGGTGCGGGCATAGCGCTCGATCACGGCAAAGTGCGCGTCGCTCCACAGCGGGGTCTCGTGCTTGCGCGCAAGGTTCGACGGGTGCTGCCAGAGGTCCAGGTAGAAGGCGTAGTCCTCCGGCGCGGGCAGGCGCACGGGGTAGACGGAAAGGGCCAGCGTCCGCTCGCACAGGAGCTCCTCCGGATGCGTGCCAAAGGCGTGATAGACGCGCACGCGGACCTGCGTGGTGCGCGGGGCGCGCACCTGCACAAAGACCACGGCCGCGCTCCCGGCCTCGTATTCCTTCTCCTCCTGGCTCAGCAGCACGTCGGCGCGCAGGCAGCCGCCGTCGTCCAGGATGCCGTCCTCGATCCAGGCCTGCACCTGCGCGCCCTGCGCCGCGACGTCCAGGCGGTAGCGGTCCCTGTGCCCAGCCGGAGAGTACCAGTGCTTCTTTCCCGTCGAGAGGGCGAAGCGCTCCGGCGCGCGCAGGACGACCTGGAAGCACGCCGCGCCCTCCTCGTGCGCGAACAGCTCCGCGATCTCCGGCGCGCTGTCCGCGTTCTCCGCGCCCTCCGGCGTCCTCCTCCACTTAAAGCCCTCGTGCGTCAGGCGAATGGTTGCGTCCATGCTCTGTCTCCTCCTCTGCAATGCGGTGAATGGAATTGTATTCGTGCCAAACGGTCTCAAACCAATCGTCGCCCGCCGGCAGCGGCCGCACGGGCACGTAGTCGCTCACAAACGCGTCCCCTTCCCGCCGCGTGCGCAGCGCGCAGCCGGCGAGCGGGTCCCCCGCCGCCCGCCCGCGCACGAGCGCCGAGCCCAGGCTCCCGCTGCGCGCCGCGGAAAGGCGCATGGCCGACAGCGCCGCCGCCTGCGCCGCGAGCACGTCCTGCGCGCGCAGCGCGTCCGGCAGCTCCTGCGCGCAGCGCGCGCGCACGGGCGGCAGGCCCGCGATCCGCTCCGCCAGGACCGCCATGCCGGCCTCGTCGCGCAGGTGCGCGGCGCAGCGCGTCATCTCCTGCCGCGTCGAGGCGAGGGTCTGCGCGGGCGGCGGCGCGCTCGGGTCGATGCGCGCGGCCATCTCCGCAAGGAAGCGCCGCGCCGCCTCCAGGGCCAGGGCCTCGTCCTGCTCCCGGCGCGCAGCGAGGAAGGCGATGTGCTCCGCCGCGCGCTGCGAGCCGACCTGGCCGGAGTTGAGCGCCGAGCCGCCCGGGCGCGCGGCGCCAAACGTGCCCGCGCTCTCGCCCGCGGCGTAGAGGCCCTCGACGCTGGTCTGCCAGTGCGCGTCCACGGCCAGGCCGCCGTTGTGGTGCTGCGCGCAGACGGCGATCTCCAGCCGGTCGCGCGCAAGGTCGATGCCGTGGCTGCGGTAGAGGGCGATGGCCTGCGGGTTCATGCGGCGCAGCCGCTCGATGGGCGTGGGCGCGAGCGCGCGGGAGCGCTCCAGGTACTCCCGCGCCTCCGCGCCCATGGCCTCGGCGGAAAACCCCGCGGGGTCCTGCGCGTAGTCCAGGTACACGCGCCGGCCCAGCTCCTCCGTCTCGCGGTAGACCGCAAGGTCCACCTGGGAGGACTCCGCCGCGCGGGCGCTGTCAAAGGGCCACTCGTACCCCTTGCGGAAGACCATGCGCAGCGCGCGCGCCGCGCCGCCCATCGCCCCGGGCAGGAACTCCCGCTCCACGCCCTGCGCGTCCACGGAGACATAGCGCGGCAGGACCTGCTGGTAGCTGCCCGAGAGGTTCCAGCGGAAGGCCGTGCTGGCGATGCCGTACTGCCAGTGGTTCAGGTTGCACCCCTGCGCCCCGGCCAGCAGCGCGGCGCCCGTGCACCCGGTCTGGGAGGGCGGATAGACCGTCCGCTCGTAGACCAGGGCCGGCCCGCCCGTGCACAGCACCACAAAGGGCGTCAGGAAGAGCGTCAGGCCGTGGTCCTCCTCCCCGAGGCGCTCCAGGTCCAGCGCGAGCAGGCCGTGCACGCGCCCCGCCTCCACGATCAGGCGCACCACCTGCATCCGGTCGCACAGGCGCGCGCCCCTTTGCAGCGCGCTCCGCTCCAGCGCCTCGGTCATGGCGCGGGAGGTGAGCGGCCCGACGGACGTGGCGCGCATCCGGGGGTCGTTGTCCGTCTTGTAGCCCACGAATTCGCCGTAGCGGTTCGTGGGGAAGGGCACGCCCAGCAGGTTGAGCTTCAGGAACGCGCGCGCCGATCCCGCCGCCTCGCACAGCGCGGTATCGCCGTGCACGCCGCCGCCCGCGAACAGGTCGCGCGCCATCTGGCGGGGGCTGTCCGCCGCGCCGGAGGCCAGGGAGAGCTTGTAATAGGTCTGCTTGTCGCTGCCCGCGTTGCGCGAGGTGCCCGCCTCCCGCCCCTCGGTCACGAGGCAGACGTCCGGCACGCCGTAGGCGCAGAGCCAGTCCGCAGCGTTGTACCCGGCGCAGCCCGTGCCCACCACGAGCGCGCCCGCGCGAAGGATCTGCATCTTCTTCCCCCCCCTCCTTCTCACAGGCGGCGCAGGTGGAAGCCGCCGTCCGCGTTGAGCACGGTGCCCGTGCCAAAGTCCAGCAGGCCCGAGCACGCGGCCAGCACCTGGTCCGCCACGTCCTCCGGCTGGCCGAAGCGCCGGATGGGCGTCACGCCCTCCTGCTCGATCATGCGGCGGTACTTGTCCGCGACGCCCGCGGTCATGTCCGTCTGGATGATGCCGGGCCGCACCTCGAAGACGGGGATGCCCTCCCCGGCCAGGCGGTCCGCAAAGAGCTTTGTCACCATGGAGATCCCCGCCTTGGACACGCAGTACTCCCCGCGCGAGGGCGAGGAGGCGTAGGCCGAGACCGAGGAGATGTTGATGATCCGCGGCCGGTAGTCGGGAATGCCCTGGGCCTTTCCCGCGAGCATGCGCTTTGCGCCGGCCTGGCACATGAAGAAGCAGCTCTCCGTGTTCACCCGCAGGAGCCGCTCAAAGCTCTCCGCCGTGGTCTCGAGCACGTCCAGGCGCTGCACCGGCGCGACGCCCGCGTTGTTGACGAGCACGTCCAGCCGGCCGAACTTCTCCTCCATGCCGGCAAAGAGTGCCTCCCGGTCCTGCGCGTCGGAGACGTCGCAGCGCAGGTAGGCCCATGTCCCCAGCCGGGTCAGCTCCGGCGCGATGTCCGCGGTCGCCCGCGGCTCCTCCGTCACGCCGCACAGCAGCACGGCGTATCCCTCCGCGAGCAGGGCCTTGGCGATCCCCAGGCCGATGCCGCGCCGCGCGCCCGTGACCAGGGCGGCGCGGCCCTTTCCGCTCAGCGCCTTCATTTCTTCGTCAACTCCTTGTAGAGATTCGTGAACTCCGGGTCGCGCACCACGCAGCCCGTGCGGCTGCCCATGCGCATGAGCTGGGAGCACTTGCCGCAGGCCACGCAGCAGCGCCGGCGGTCCAATCCCGCGCCCGAGAGCAGGTCCCGCGCAAACTCCGGATACGCAAAGGACAGCCGCCCAAAGCCCGCGGCATCCATGAGCCCCGCCTCGACCGCCCCGGCGGCGAGATTGCCCGCGAACTGCCGGGGATAGGACAGGGCCGATCCCACGATCTGTACGCCGGGCGCCGCGCGCTTGATGCCCCCCACGCACGCGAGCATCCGCGCAACGCCCAGAAGCGGGTCCTCCGGCAGGGGATAGGGTTGCCAGTCCGCCGGGCGGTTGACGTGCGGGTTGACGTACGGGTTTCCGATGGTGATGTTGACCAGGGGCAGGCGCAGCTCGTCCCGCAGGATCTGCACCAGGCGGATCGGCTCCGCAAGGTCCGGCTCCAGGCCGCCGCCCTCCGCCGCGCCAAAGCCATACGGATAGGGGAACCCGTCGTAGGCGTTGAGCCGGGAGGTGAGCAGGAACTCCCCGTGGACCGCCTGGCGCGCCTTGCTCAGGGCGTTGCGCAGGAAGCGCGTGCGGTTCTCGAAGCTGCCGCCATACGGCCCCGGCCGCGTGAAGGCCGAGAGCAGCTCGCTGCCCAAATATCGGTGGCTGGCCTTGATGTCCGCGCCGTCAAAGCCCGCGCGCTGGGCCAGGGCCGCGGCGCGCGCCGTGTCGTCCTCCGCGCGCTCGATCTCCGCATCCGTGACGATGCAGCTCTCGGGCAGGGGCGCGTCCTTCTCAAAGAGCGGGTTGTTGCAGGCGATGCGCGGCGCGGGCACGCCGTCCGGCTTGGAATAGCGCCCGGAGTGCGTCAGCTGCAGCACGAGCACGGGCGCCACGCCCGTGGTCCGCAGGGCGGTTTCCCGCATCTCGTCCGCCAGGCGGCGGAAGGCGTCCACGTTCTCCTCCCGAATCCAGAGCTGGCGCGGGTTCGCGCGGCCCTGGCGGCAGACGGCGCAGGCCTCCAGCCAGATCATCCCCGCGCCGCCGGCCGCCAGGCGCAGGTAGCGCCGGCGCGTGGGCGCGCCGGGACTGCCGTCCGCCTCGCTGTCGCAGCCCTCCATGGGCTGGATGACGATGCGGTTGGGGACCGCATGCGCCCCCGCCTGCCAGCTCTGGCGCAGGCAGGAAGTATCCTCTGCAAGCGGAAGCTGCGCGCCGACCTTCTCCGCGGCTTCGCGCATTTCCTCCAGCGTTTTCCAGGAAAACATCTCTCTTTCCCCTCTCGTCCTTGGTTTTCTTCCATTGTATTCCCCGGCGCGCGGCTTTTGTCGCACAAAGCCGCGCAGAAATCTGCAAAATCTGCGCATCTGCGCCTCGAGCCTTCCGCCGCAGGTTTTGCAGATTTTTTCGCAGGGAATCTCTATCCTTACCCTTTCCCGTCTGCTATAATGATACCATAAACGCACAAAAGCGAAAAGGGGGCGAATGCATGCGCAAGTATGCGGTTTGGATGAGCGATTCCGACGCGCTGACCCGCGTCTATCCGGCGCAGACGCGCGCGCAGATCGCGGCGCTCGTTGCGGAGCTCCCCGGCGACATCCGCCGGGCGGACTTTGCGGCGCGGCGCGCGGATCTTCAGCGCGCAGAGGTGATCTTCTCGACTTGGGGGATGCCCGCGCTCTCCGAGGCGGAGATCGCGGAATATCTTCCAAATTTGCGGGCGGTGTTCTATGGCGCGGGCTCGGTGCAGTACTTTGCCCGGCCGTTCCTCTCCCGCGGGGTCCGCGTGTTCTCCGCCTGGGCGGCCAACGCCGTGCCCGTCGCGGAATACGCGGTGGCCCAGATCGTTCTTTCCGGCAAGGGCTTCTACCAGGCGGTTCGCCGCTATGAGCGGCAGGGGCGGGAGGCCTCGAGCGCCTATGCCGACTCCCTGCCCTGCAACTACGGCATCCGCGTCGGCATCCTGGGCGCGGGGATGATCGGCCGCATGGTGCTGGACCGCCTGCGCGCCTATGCGTACGAGGTATTGGCCTACGATCCCTTTGTGTCCGACGAGGTGCTGCAAAGCCTTGGCGCGCGCCGCGCGACGCTCACAGAGATCTTCTCCACCTGCCAGGTCGTGAGCAACCACGTGGCCAACCTCCCCTCCACGGTGGGGATGCTGGACTATGCGCTCTTTTCCCGCATGCCCCGGAACGCGACCTTCCTCAACACGGGCCGCGGGGCGCAGGTGGTGGAGGCGGACCTCGTGCGCGCGCTGCAGGAGGCGCCGGACCGCACCGCGGTGCTGGACGTGACCTTCCCCGAGCCCCCGGCCGCGGACAGCCCGCTCAACGCGCTCCCCAACGTGTTCCTGACCCCGAACATCGCCGGGAGCAAGGGCCGGGAGGTCGAGCGCATGGGCGCCTACATGGCGGAGGAGTGCGCGCGCTGGCTCTCGGGCGCGCCCACGCCCTACGAGGTCACCCTCCCCATGCTGGAGACGATGGCGTAAATGCGCAGCCTCCTGCTCGATCTCCAGCACAGCCTTGCGCAGGCGCCGGAGCACCAGCATGTGCACCTCTCCTGCGAGATGGTCTACGTGCGCCGGGGCCGCGCGCGCTTCACCATCGCCGGGGCGGACTACACGGCCGGGCCCGGGTGTTTGGTGTTCATCTCCTCCCTAGAGGAGCACCAGGTCCGCGTGCTCGCCGAGCCCTATGAGCGCTACTTCGCCATTTTGAGCCTGCCGGAGCTCTCCCGCGCGTTTCCGCACTCGCCCTTGACGGCGGTGTTTCGCAACCGGCCGCAGGGCTTCGTGCACTGCGTGGCGCTGCGCAGGGACAAGCCAGAGGCGGACGCCCTCTTTGCGCGCCTCTGCGCGGAATACGCCGGGGATCTCCCCTGCGCCCGCCAGATGGTGGAAAGCCTCCTCGGCCAGCTCCTGGTGCTCGCCTATCGCGCCTGCCCGGGCGACTTTGCCGTCTCCCCGACCCCGGCCGCAAAGCGAATCCTCGACGCCCAGCAATACATGGAAGCGCACTTCACGGAGCCTTTGTCGGTGGCGGATCTGGCGGCGCATCTCTACGTCAGCCCCTGCCACCTGGCGCACAGCTTCCGCGCGCAGGTCGGATACAGTCCCAAGCAGTACATCCGCCTGCTGCGCCTCTCCTACGCCAAGGAGCTGTTGGAGACGACGGACGATTCCATCGCGTCCATCGCCGTCCAATCCGGCTTTGCCGACGTCAACAATTTCATCCGCGCCTTTCGGCAGTGCTACGGCGTTCCGCCGGGGCAATGGCGCCGGAGGGCCTAAAAAAGGAGGACTTTCCTTGCATACGCCTCTGCACGATCTGCACATCCACACCAACCTCTCCGCCTGCTCCACGGACCCCATGCAGACGGTGGAATCCATCGTGGACTACGCCGCGAAGCACGGCATCGCCACCGTCGGCATCACCAATCACGTCTGGGACCGCGAGATTCCCGGGGCGAGCGAGTGGTACGCCCCGCAGGACTTCGACCACATCTCCCGCATCCGCGAGCAGATCCCCCGGGACTGCAAAGGCGTGCGCGTGCGCATCGGCGCGGAGACGGAGTTTGCCGGCGGCGTCATCGCGCTGACGCGGGCGCACCGCGATGCGCTCGATTACGTGCTGGTCCCCCACTCCCACATCCACATGGTAGGGCTGGTCCTGCCCCGCGACCGTGTGACGGACGCCGAAGTCGCATCCTATCTCGTGGAGAGCTTCCTGGCCCTCGTACAGCAGGACTTTGCCACGAGCATCGCGCACCCCTTCTGCCCCATCGGCCGCACGCCGGAAAACACGAAGGCCATCCTGGACTGCATTTCCGACGACGAATTTGCGCGCTGCTTTCTCGCCGCGCGCGAGCACGGCGCGGCCATCGAGATCAACGGCGATTGCCTGCACGGGGAAGCGAGCCTGGCTGCGCACGAGCGCATGTTTGCCATCGCGCGGGATTGCGGCGCGACGTTTACGCTCGGCAGCGATGCGCACGCCCTGGCCGAGCTGGAGAACATCTACCTGGCGAGCGAGCTGGCGCAGCGGCTGGGCCTGGGGGAGGACCGCCTGCTCCACATTTGACCACGAAAGGCGAACGGCTTGCATGGATTGCTCCTGCAAGCCGTCTTTTTTCGCCAAAGTATTTCAAAATATATTGCAATTTCATTTCAAAATTATTGCATACTCTTCCCGCTAAAATCCGAACTCCCGCGGTCAAATTTCGAAAAATCTGTTTTATTCTCTTGCGATCGTGCTGGCGCTGGCCATGGTGCTGTGCATGATCCCCGTGTCCTTCGCTGACACCACGACGAATAAGACGATTGCTGACAAGTCTTATGATATCAAGGTGTACAGCTGGAAGGATGGTGTTGGAACAGACAAGGAGCTTGGCTCCAAAGACAACACTAATTCCGTCACTGCTGAGTATAATTACGAGCAGGAGGATGAGGACCTTACTGGTAAGTTTACAGAAAACCGTAAGATGGCCCTCGTTCGTGTGGAAGGCTTTGATGTTGATCTGAGCAAGAATGCTGAGGTTTACATCGATGGCAAGAAGTTGCAGGTCAATGATCTGGCCAACTACGACAACCAGATTGGTTTCTTCACGCAGAATGGCAAGGGCATTGTGATCTTCCCCATTGAGCTGACCAAGTCTGGCTACACTGAGACCTTCCTCATCGAGGTCACCGATGAAGTCAACAATGTCAACCTCAAGGAGACTGCTAAGGTCAGCGTGAAGCTGGAGAATACCGCTGAGTACAAGAACGCCAAGACCGCTACCATCTCCAAGATCGAGTCCACCAATCGTAAGGTCATGGATGCCTACATCGTCGGTTCCAAAATCTACTTCGACTATGTTGGCGAAGCCAGCGATGATAGCGACATCGTTGAGATCACCTTTAAGGACAACACCGGCGACCTGTTCGATGTTGTGACCTGGGCCGAGGAGACCACCTGCGACGAGAGCGGCTCTCAGGCGATCATCTGCCTTGACGAGGAAAAGAAGCTCAACGATTCTAAGGTTAAGTACACCGTAAACGGCAAGTCTGCTCAGGGCAATGACGATTACTACAACAACGTTGTCTTCACTCTGGAGACCGCTTCCGCGATCTTTGAGACCAAGGAATACGATGTTGTCGTTCGCGAACACATCAAGGAAGCTGATCCTCAGGGCATCTACTTCGCCGAGTCTTCCAAGACCATCAAGATCGGCGAGGAGTACACGCCGGTCGTCATGGGTGTTGCCACCAACAAGAAGGTCGACGCGACCATCGAGATTGGCACCCGTGACGGTGGCGTTGCTGTGAACGCGCAGTACGTCGACGTGACCGACGGCGAAACCGTCATCGGTACGCAGGAAGGCGTTGCCTACATCACCGCTTCCTACACCACCAACGATGGTAAGAAGTACACTGCTTCTTCCATGAAGATCACCGTCACCGCTGGCGATGTCGAGGATGATGACGACACGACCGACGGCAAGACTTACATGGTTACCGCTTCCTCCCTGCGCGTTCGCAGCGGCGCCGGCACCAACTTCTCTCAGATCGGCTCCCTGAAGAACGGCGCCACCGTTAAGGTGGAG
>CAJFMX010000002.1 GCA_904393115.1 uncultured Clostridia bacterium | reverse complement strand
CTTCAAGAACTGGCGAATTGGAACGTCGCAGGCCGGGGCGGGTATCGAAACCGTCCCGTTTTTCTTACCCCGAACGGGACGAAGGTGGTGCGGCTGGGGAATGGGTACTACCCGGTGACGCGCCGGGACAAGGTGCGGACGGATCGAAGATTCCTGGGCCGGGAAAATGATTGCGAACTCTGGAGCTCGCGATATGGCACGGTGAGCCGGGTACGGATTGGAGGTTGAAGGTATGTGGTTTGTGGTTGCGCTGATTGGGCTGGCGTATTACGGGATTCGGATCTTCATCGAGCAGTGGAAGATGCTGGAGAGCTCGACGGTGGATTTCTACAAGACGAAGGCGCGGTTCGATGCGTACACGGAGAAGTGCAGAAGGGAGCGCGAGGGGAAATGAAAAAGGCAAAGAAGCTGGAAAAGAGAATCCGCGTCATGGAGGAAAAAATAGACGGTCTGGATGCGATGCTGGAGAAGATCTTCCTGTGCGTAGCGACCCTGCAGGTGGAGAACGCGCACACGGTGGTTCCAACCTGCAGGGCCGTGCGCGAAGGCTGGGGTCGTCTGCTCCAAAACACGCAGCAAACGAAGGAGATCGTCTCCGAAATGAATTTTCAGCTGAAACTGCGGGAAGAGGACGCAGCCAAGGGATAAAAAAGAAGCCGAAGGAGGGCTTCGGCTTCTTGACGGGAGTTAGGACTTGGTTTCCGATTCGTCGGAGTCTGCGGGAGGGAGGAGCGCGAGCACCTCGTTCAGGGAGGCCTGCGCGTTCGTGGAGCAGTACCGGAGGTAGAAGAGATAGGTGACCAGGCTGCAGCAGGACTTCCCGCGCTCTAAGTCGACATAGGCGCGCACGCTGATTCCCAGGCGCTCGGCCATTTTCTCCTGCGATTCGCGCAGGGCGGTTCTTGTGTGGAGGAGTTCGGCGCGCAGGTGCGCTTTGAGATCGTTCTGAAAGGGGGTTCGCATGACACATCTCTCCTTTTGATAGGATATGTCATGAGTATCTGTTTTCACGCACAGTTCTCATAAAACCCGACAAATTTGCAGGTTTCCTGCGGCGCAGGGAAGGGAGGGATGCCCCTTGCAAGTGGGGATGCACATATTCTTTGCACAGACAGCACAGACTACGCTTGCCAGACCATAGAAGAAGCGGCAAGAAAAGGAGCGTTTTGTATGACCGAAGCTTTGCAGAAGATGAACGACGCCATCACCCTGCTCGCGATCAACGACCTGATGCTGCGGCAGAGGAACATCAGCGAGGCGGAACACGCAGCCATTAAACAGAAGATTGAGCGCATGTATTTGTAAGAGGGACGCCCTCTTTTTTTGTGCGGATTGTGGAGGAAGAAAATGCAGAAATCGAGAAAATGTGGGAAAAGTTTCGCAGAAAATCTGATTTTTCATACAATTTGCATGCCTGTACGAGACGTGATATACTATACGGAAAGACCCGGGAGGGAGTGGGAGGAACGCCATGGACATCTTCGCCGTTCGGCAGCAGCTCAAGCACGCGAATATTCGGGAGATCCCGCTGCGCGTGACCTTTTACGCGCGCGTCTCTACGGATTCCGAGGAGCAGGCGCTTTCCAATGCCCACCAGATCAAGTATTTTACCGATAAGATCGCCGCGAACCCGAACTGGACGCTCGTGGAGGGCTATGTGGACGAGGGCATCTCCGGCATCAGCACCAAGAGCCGCATCAGTTTTCAGCGCATGATCGAGGACGCCAAGGCCGGGCGCTTTGACCTCATCATTACCAAGGAAATCTCGCGATTCGCCCGCAACACCGTGGACAGCATCTCCTATACGCGCGACCTGCTGCGAAACGGCGTGGCCGTGATCTTCGAGAACGACGGCATCAACACCATCGAGGAGGACAGCGAGTTCCGCCTGACGATCATGGCGGGCGTCGCGCAGGACGAGCTGCGCAAGCTCTCCAGCCGCGTGCGCTTTGGGCACAAGCAGTCCATCCGCCAAGGGCATGTGCTGGGCACGGACAACATGTACGGCTACCACAAGAGCGGGGCAAAGCTCACCGTGGACGAGCGCACGGCGCCCCTGGTGCGGAAGGTCTTCGAGCTCTACGCCTCCGGGAACCATTCGCTGCGCGAGGTCGCGCGCCTTGTCGGGCAGGAGGGGCTGCGGAACCGCAACGGCGGGGAGCTCTCCACGCGCACGCTGCGCAACATCCTCTCCAACCCCAAGTACAAGGGCTATTACGTCGGCGGCAAGGTCGAGATCGTGGACATGTTCACCAAGAAGCAGAAGTTCCTGCCGGAGGACAAGTGGGTCACCTTCAAGGACGACGGCAGCCGCATCCCGGCGCTCGTGTCCGAGGAGCTCTGGGAGCGGGCCAACGCGGTGCTCTCCGCGCGGAGCGAGCACGTCAAGGCGCGCCAGGGCAAGATGAACATGCAGAACCTGTTCACCGGCGTCATCCGCTGCGGGGCGTGCGGCGGCGTCTATTATAAGAAGGAAAACATCCTGCGGGACGGCGTGCGGCGGACGCGCTGGAGCTGCTCGACCAAGCTCAAGGGCGGGCGCGCGGCCTGCGACAGCCCGGACGTCTATGAGGAGGACTTGATCGAGGTCATCCGCGCGCTGCTGCTGAGCGACGAGCTGGACATCGAGCGCGCCGCCGGGCAGTACGAGGCGCTGCTGCAGGAGCAGCGGCGCGACGGCGAGGCGGAGGCGCAGCGCGCGGAGCTGAACCGGGAGATCGAGAAGCTCTCCAAACAAAAGACGCGCCTGGTCCAGATGAACCTGGACGGCGCGATCACGGATGCGGAGCTCGTGGAGTTGATGCGGGAAAACCGCGCGCTGCTGGATGCGTATGCGGAGCGGCTGCAGGCGCTGCCCGAGGCCGAGACGCGCGCGGCGGACATCCGCGCAATGGTGACGGAGCTGCGCCAGGCGCTGCAGGCGGCGCGGGGCGACGTATTCCGCGCGCTGGACCGGCGCTTCGTCGAGCGCTACATCGACCGCATCGAGGTGCGGCGCGGGGGCGAAGGCGAGGTGACGGTGACGGTATACCCGAAATTCGGGGGCAAGGCCGCGGCGCGGATCGGGAAAAACGAAGTCCGTTGCGAGGACATCTTCTTGACCATGTAGCCGCCGATATAGCCGGCCTCACGGGAGGACAGGTCGCCGTTGTAACCCTGCTTGAGGTTCACACCCAGCTCGTTGGCGATCTCGTACTTCATGTTGTTGAGAGCCGCCTTGGCCTCGGGCACGGAAACGCGGCTGCCCTTGCCGGAGTTGTTGTTCTGCTGATTCATCATCTTGCTTTCACCTCCTTGCTTGATCTGGTACTATTGTTGCCGGAATGGGCGCGCTTACGCTGGAAGTTTGTGGACAATTTCGTCAAAAAACCGCTTGCCGATCCCTGCGCGGCGCGCTAAACTAAAACCGGACGAAATCCCATCGGAGGAGGAATACAGATGCTTCGAACCATTCCCATCGAGGAGGCGGCAAACGTCGCCGTGCGTGGGCGCGTCTCGGAACAGCGCCAGCCGCTCCCGCTCTTTTGGTCCGCGTCCGGATTGGAGATGAACTTCCGCGGCACGGAGCTCGCGCTGGACGTGGAGACGGATTTTTCGATGTACGAGCAGTGGATCAGCGTTGTGCTCAACGGCGCGCACGTCGCGCGCTTCCCCCTGGCGAAGGGGCGCTCGCTCGTGCCGATCCTGCGCGGGCTCAACCCGGAGCGGGTCCACCACATCGCGATTTTGCGCGACGTGCAGGCCATGCCCACGGACGAGGCGTGCTGCCTGCTCGTGCACGGCCTGCGCGCGGACGGCGAGTTCCTCCCGCTGGCGCAAAAGCAGCTCCGCCTGGAGGTCATCGGCGACAGCATCACCAGCGCGGAGGGCGCCATCGGCGCAAAGTCGGAGGAGGACTGGATCGCGCCGCTGTTCTGCGCGGCGCGCGGCTATCCCTTCCTGCTCGCAAAGGCGCTGGACGCGGACCTGCGCGTCCTCTCCCAGAGCGGCTGGGGCGCGCTGACCAGCTGGGACAACGACCCGCACTGCGCGCTGCCCCTCTACTATGAGCAGGTCTGCGGCGTGCTCAAGGGGGAGAAGAACAGGGCGCTGGGCGCCTTTGCGCCAAACGACTTTTCCGCCTGGAGCGCGGACGTCGTGGTCGTCAACCTCGGCACGAACGACGGCTCCGCCTTCCGCCAGCCGCCGTGGGTCGATCCGGAGACGGGCAGGAGCTACCAGCAGCGCACGAACCCCGACGGCACGCGCAACGCCGAGGACGAGGAAAAGCTCCGGCGCGCGATCCGCTCGTTTTTGCGGACGCTGCGGCGCTGCAACCCCAACGCGCACCTGCTCTGGGCCTACGGAATGCTCGGCGCGCCGCTGGAGGACCTCATCCGCGGCGCGGTGGAGACCTACGCGCGCGAGGAAGGGGATGCGCGCGCGCACTTCTTCCTGCTGCCCATGGGTCCCGAGGACGGCATGGGCGCGCGGAATCATCCCGGCCTGGCCATGCACGAGCGTGCGGCCCAGGCGCTGGCCGAGCGCATCCGCGCGCTGTAATCCCTGGCGCGCATATTTTGCGAAAATAAGGAAGGGGCAGTCGTCCCTTCCTTATTCTTTGCGCTCCGGCGCGCCGCTGTGGGAAAACGGGCAGCCGCAGTAGTTCTGGCGATAGATGCCGTATGCGGCGCAGACCGCGAGAGAGTGCTCGTACCCGCCGCGCTTCTTGAAGTCCGAGGGAAGGTAGGCCACGCCCGCTTCCTCGCCGATAACCTTGCCGACCTCATAGAGCGTCTGGGCGCTCTTGCGCGGCCCGGTCGTAAGGGTCGTGGTGAAGAATTCCGCGCCGATCTCCTGCGCGGCGCGCGCGGCGGCGCGCAGGCGCAGCGCAAAGCAGACGCGGCAGCGCGCGCCGCCCTCCGGCTCGCCCTCCAGGCCCTTGACCGCGGAGAGAAAGTCCTCCGGATGGTATTCCCCCGCAAGAAAGCGCACCGGGTGGGAGAGCGGCATCGCCTCGACGAGGCGGCGCGCGTTTTCCAGGCGGCGGTCGTATTCCGCAGCCGGCGCGATGTTGGGGTTGTAGAAAAAGATCGTCACGTCAAAGCGCGCGCTCAGCTCCTCCAGGCAGGCCGCCGCGCAGGGCCCGCAGCACACGTGCAGGAGGAGCTTCGGCCGCCGCTCTCCCAGGGCCGAAACCGTTCGCTCGTAGAGTTTTTGATAGTTTACCGCGTTCATGGGTCCACCTCCGCATCCTCCTTAGTATACCACAGGCGAATTCTATTGCCAAACGTCGAAAAACAAGGTAAAATATTGGCCGTAAGGGAGGAGATACCGGTGAAGGGAAGGGGAATACGCGGCCTTGCGGTCCTGATCGTCCTCTTGACGATCCTGAGTCTGCCCGCCGTCGGACACGCCGACGCAGGCTTTTTTTCTGGTGGAGCGGATTACGGGGGAAGCAGTTACAGCGGCGGCTCCTATGACGGGGGCGGCAGCTCCAGCGGCGGCAGCTTCAACCCGGTCATGATCTTTGTGGACGACGAGGAACAGGCGGACAGCATCTGGACGGGGCTGGTCATCGTGGTCGCGGTCGTCATCGTGGTGATCGGCTTTGTGGGGAAGAAGAAGCAGCGGCCCCGCCAGCAGGAAGGCGGCCGCCCCGTCGCGCGCACGACCGTCGATCCCGTCGTGCTGCGCGCAAAGGACCCGAACTTCTCTGTGCAGGCGTTCCTGGAGAAGGTCGCAAACGACTACGTGCAGATGCAGCGCTGCTGGCAGGACAAGAACTGGGAGCCCATGCGCCCCTTGATGACGGACGCGCTCTACAGCCAGTTTGACCGCCAGCTCGACGAACTGCGCAGGAGCGGACAGACGAACTACGTCGAGCGCATCGCGGTGCTCGGTAGCCGCATCGTGGAATACCGGCAGGACCAGGTGAACGACATCCTGACCGTGGAGCTGCGCACGCGCATTGTGGACTATACGCTCGAGGATGCGACCGGCGCGCTCGTCTCCGGCTCCAAGACCGCGGAAAAGTTCATGACCTATGAGTGGACGCTCATCCGCAGCAAGGACATGGTCACGCCCGCGGCGGACGAGGTGCGCGAGATCCACTGCCCGAACTGCGGCGCGCCCGTGGCGATCAACAAGAGCGCGCAGTGCGAGTACTGCGGCCAGGTGCTCGAAACCAGCACGTACGACTGGGTGCTCTCGGCCGTGCGCGGCATCTCCCAGCAGACGCGGGGAAAATAAAAAAACAACAGGGGTGGACAACGGATGAAACTGAGCAGGGACAAGAACTTCTACAAGACGCTTTTGACGCTGACGCTGACCATCGCATTGCAGAACGTCGTCGTCAACGGCGTGGGGCTCGCGGACAACATCATGCTGGGCGGCTACAGCGAGGACGCGCTCTCGGGCGTGTCCCTCGCCAACCAGATCCAGTTCCTTCTGCAGATGGTGGTCATGGGCATGGGCGAGGGCCTGATCATCATCGGCTCGCAGTACTGGGGCAAGCGGCAGATCGAGCCCATCAAGAAGATCATCAACATCGGGCTGATTTTCGCCATGGCGGTGTCGGTCCTCTTCTTTGTCGTGATCGCCAGCGCGCCGCACTGGGCGCTCTCGCTCTTCACCAACGACGAGGACGTCATCGCAGAGGGCGTGATCTACCTGCGCATCATCTGCTACTCCTACTTCTTCTTCTGCCTGACCAACACGCTGCTCAACGGCCTCAAGGCGGTGGAGACGGTCAAGATCGGGCTGGGGATCTCGATCATGACGCTGTTTGTCAACATTGCCCTCAACTACTGCCTGATCTACGGGCACTTTGGCTTTCCGGCCATGGGCACGGCGGGCGCGGCGATCGCAACCCTCATCGCCCGCATCCTGGAATCCGTGGTCGTGGTCGTCTATTACCTCAAGGTGGACAAGAAGCTGGGATACCGCCTGCGCGACCTCAAGCTCCTGGACAAGGGGCTGCTGCGCGACTATGTAAGGGTCGGAACGCCCGTCATGGTCTCCAACGCCATGTGGGGCACGGCCATGGGCATCCAGGCCTCGATCCTGGGGCACCTGGGCGGCCCAACGATCGCCGCCAACGCCATCGCCGCCAACATCTTCAACATCATCTCCGTCGCGGCCTATGGCTGCTCGGGCGCGTCCTCGGTCGTCATCGGCAAGACCATTGGCTCCAACGCGCCGATGGAGAAGATCCGCGAATATGTGCGCACCATGCAGGTGATCTTCCTGTGCATCGGCGTGGTCTCGGGCGCGGCGCTGTATCTCGCGCGGGACGCGGTGATCTCCCTCTTTTCCGTCGCGGGGGAAACGCTCACCCTCGCCCGGGAGTTTACGGACGTGCTCTGCGTGACGCTGGTCGGCACGTCCTACCAGGTTGCCTGCCTGACGGGCATCGTGCGCGGCGGCGGCGACACGCGCTTTGTCCTCATCAACGACTTCATCTTCATGTGGCTGATCGTGCTGCCGCTGTCGGCCATGGCGGCCTTCTGGTGGAACCTGGCGCCGGTCTGGGTCTTCCTCTGCCTCAAGTGCGACCAGGTGCTCAAGTGCTTTGTCGCCGTGGTCAAGGTCAACAGCTACAACTGGGTGCGCCGCCTCACGAGATGACCTTGACAGCGCGCCGCCTTTCCCCCTAAAATGGGGGCAGAGGAAAGGGGGAGCATGCGGATGTTTAAGGTTGTGGACATGGGATCGATCGAGGAGCGCAAGTGCTTCGCGCTCTCGGGCGACCAGGAGCTCTCGGGATACATTGCTGGGGAAATGGACGCTGTGCAGCGCGCCGGCGCGGCGGGGCTGCCCACCTGCGACGTCCTCGTGAGCCAGGAGTCGCAGACGCCGGACCTGCTCGCGCGGATGCGCGCGCCCCAGCGCCGCGGTCCGGAGCGCTGCCTGCACAAGGACCTGTCGTTTGCGCTCTGGCGCAAGGCGATCGCCGGAAACTTCGACTTTCTCGTCTCGGACCTGCAGCGCACAGCCCTGGACCTGCTGGTCGACGCGCCGGATTTCTATCGCGAACGCGTCGTGCGGCCGGGCGAGTTCCGCCTGTACGTGCTGACGGACGCGGTCCGCGCGGCCGTGCGGGACTGCCTCGCGGCGCGCGCCCTCCCGGAGAAGGAGGTGCTCTGCGCCGAGGACCTCTGCCTGCTGCTGCGCTGTCAAAACGGCGACGCGGTGCTCTCCGCGGTGAGCGACGCGCGCGAGGCGCTTCTGGGCACGTATGCGCAGGAGTGTCTCTTTTCCGCGGAAAACACGCCCGACAGCGTCGTCTGGCGGCTGATGAACGAATGGATCGCCGATGCCTGCGGCGCAGACCTGGCGGCGGCGATTCTGCGCGTGCGCGGCGACGCGCTCTGCGCAAAGTAGGGAAGAGGGGGCGAGCGGGGTCCGCACCGGGGCTCCGCTCGCTTTGGGTGTTCTGCGCGAAAAATGCCGGAAACGACGGAAAGGGGCGTTAGATATGGAGGAAGACAAGCGCGCAGGGAGCGGCCCGGTCAGCGTGGGCCTGCTCGCGCACGTGGACGCGGGCAAGACGACGCTTTCGGAGGCGCTGCTCTACCACGCGCACCGCATCCGGACGATGGGCCGGGTCGACCACCAGGACGCCTTCCTGGACGCGCACCCGCTGGAGCGCGCGCGGGGGATCACCATCTTCTCCGATCAGGCAGAGTTTATGCTCGGCGGCCGGGAGTTTTTCCTCGTGGACACCCCGGGGCACGTGGACTTTGCCGCGGAGATGGAGCGCGCGATCTCCGTCATGGACGCTGCGGTCCTGGTCCTCTCCTGTGCGGAGGGCGTTCAGGGCCACACGCGCACGGTCTGGAACCTGCTGCGGCGCGCGCACGTGCCGACCTTCCTCTTCCTCAACAAGACGGACCGCGCCGGCGCAGACCCCGAGCGCGTGCTGCGGGAGGCGCAGCGCCAGCTCTCGCCGGACATTCAGCCCGCCGAGGCGCTGGACGAGGCCGTCGCCGAGCGCGAGGACGATCTGCTGGAGGCGTACCTTGCGGGCGAGCTCTCCGGAGAGTCCGTGCAGGCGGCGGCCCGCCGCCAGATTCGGGAGGAGCGGCTCTTCCTCTGCTATCGCGGATCGGCGCTGCTGGACGAGGGCGTGCAGGCGCTGCTGGACGGCCTTGCAAGCCTCGCGCAGACGCGCTACGACCCCGAGGCGTCCTTTGGCGCGCGCGTGTTCCGCATCCGGCACGACGCCCAGGGGAACCGGCTGACGTTCCTCAAGCTCATGGGCGGGCGGCTCCGCGTGCGGGACGCGGTCGCAATCGGGGAGGAGACGTGCCGCATCGGCGAGATCCGCCTCTACAACGGCAGCCGGTTTTCCGCGCTGCGGGAGGCGCAGGCCGGGCAGCTCGTGGCGGTGACGGGGCTTGCGGACTGCCTGCCCGGCCAGGCCCTGGGCCAGTGCGAGCCGGCGCCGAGCCCCCTGAGCGCGCCGCTGCTCAGCGCGCGCGTGGAGTTTCCCCGGGAGGTGCCGGTCCAGGAGGTCCTTTCCGCGTTCCGCAAGCTCGAGGCGGAGGACCCCTCCCTGGGCGTGCAGTGGAACGAATCCCTGCAGGAGCTGCACATCCGCGTCATGGGCGTCATCCAGCTCGAGGTCCTGCAGGAGCTCGTCCGGGAGCGGTTCGGCTTCTCGGCCGCCTTCGGCCGGCCGGAGATCGTCTATCGGGAGACCATCGCCGCGCCGGTTCTCGGGGCGGGGCACTACGAGCCCCTGCGCCACTATGCGGAGGTGCACGTGCGCCTCGTGCCGCTGCCGCGCGGCAGCGGCATCGAATTCGCCAGCCGCTGCCATGTGGACGACCTGCCCCTGCAGTTCCAAAACCTCGTGCGCACGCACGTGTTCGAGAAGGAGCATCTGGGCGTGCTCACCGGATCGCCCATCGCGGACATCCGCGTCGAGCTGCTGGCCGGCCGCGCGCACCTCAAGCACACGGAGGGCGGGGACTTCCGCCAGGCGACCTACCGCGCCATTCGCCAGGGATTGATGAAGGCCGAATCCATCCTGCTCGAGCCGTATTACGCCTTTGCGATCGACGCGCCGCAGGCCTGCATGGGCCGCGTGCTCAGCGACATCCAGCGCATGAGCGGGACCTTTGATCCGCCGGAGACGGACGGCGAGCGCGCGACCGTCCGCGGCCGCGTGCCGGTTTCGGAGATGATGGACTATGCGCCGGACCTGGCCGCCCTGACCAAGGGACAGGGGCACCTGGCCCTGCGCTTTGACGGGTATGCGCCCTGCCACAACGCGCAGGAGGTCATCGCGCGGCGCGCCTACTGCGCGGAGGCGGACAAGGAGAACGACGCGGACTCCGTCTTCTGCCAAAAGGGCGCGGGGTTCGTCGTGCACTGGGACAAGGCGGACGACTGGATGCACTGCGCGGTGCCGGAAGACGCATAAGAAAGAGCCGGGAGAGCGGATTTTCCACTCTCCCGGCTTATTTTCGGGTCTGCAAGTCAGGGGATGATGTGCGCTTCGCCGTCCTCCCAGAGCTTGTCCGCGTTGAAGCCCGGGCAGACCAAAGGGCCGCTGTCGTTCTCGTGCGGATAGCGCACGACCGGTCCGTAGTAGAGCACCTTGTGCGGGGGCTTGTCGGGGAAGAGCTGCATGCGCCGCTCGCCGATGACCGCGTCCCCGCGCAGGAGGGAGCGGAACGCCTCCACGAGCCCGCGCACGACCTCGATGTTGTGCGACTGGACGTCCAGATTGCCGCAGTACGTGCTGTGGCCGGTGAAGATGCGGTCGTAGGTCACGCCGTATCCCGCGAGCAGGCGGTTCAGATCGCGGATGAAGGTGCTCGCCGCAAACTGCGTGCCGCTGTTGTAGTTGCAGCAGTCGCCGGTAAAGGCGATGCGGCTGCCGTCGTCGATGAAGTACATGTGCCCGGCGGAGTGGCCCGGCAGCGCGTGCGCCGTGACGCGGCGGCCGCCCAGGTCGAACACGTCGCCCTCGTTAAGCGGCAGAACCTGCGTATCCAGGCTTCCGCGGTTAATCATGTCCTCCGTGACCTCCCAGACGGACCAATCGCCCACGTGGAGCCGATTGTTCCAGTGGAATTCGTTGAGGTCAAAGTCCGTGCGCGCGGCCCAGGGGAGCAGGGGCAGGTCCTTTTCGTTCATGTAGACGCGCTCGAACTGGTGCATCATGCCCGCGTGGTCGGGATGGCCGTGGGTGATGACCACGTCGTAGGGCTTGTCCGTCATGCGTTCCACCGTGGCGCGCAGGTCGTAATAGCCCATGCCGCAGTCGATGAGCAGCGCGCGCTCCGTGCCCACGAGCAGGTAGTGGTTGCAGAGGCCGAATTCGTTGAAGAGATAGGTGTCCTTGGCGATTTCGCTGATGAGCGGGTGGCGGATTCCCATGAAAAAAAACCCTCCTTTTGCAGATGCGGTTCGGATGGATTCAGTATAACAGATTTTTGGGAATTGCGTAAGCGTTTACCCAATAAAAAAATTCCGCGCGGCGGCTTTCCGCGCGGAAATTTGCGAAGGGATTACTTCACGACGACCATGCAGCCGTTGGAAGCAGTGACCGTGAAAGGCAGGTCCTTGTTGTCGGCCGTGACCTCGATGGTGTCGTCGCGGCGGTCGGCAACGATGTGCTGCACGGCGTTGCCCTCGGCGTCGTAGACCGTGCACTCGGCCTGCTTGCCGTCCTCGAGCTCGTAGATGACGAATTCGACGTCACGGGCATAGTCGTAGACGAAGTCGCGCTCGAACTTGCCGTAGGCGATGATGCTGTTGGGCTTGGCCAGCAGCGGCAGGGAGAAGTAGTCGTGCTTCGTCTCGTAGAAGGCGCCGCCCTCGTAGACCTTGCCGGTCTGGATGTCCGTCCACCGGCCCTTGGGCACGTAGTAGAGCGCGGTGCCCTGCTCGTTGAAGATGGGCGCGACGAGGAGATTGTCGCCCAGCATGTACTGGCAGTCGAGGTTCCAGGTCGCGGGCTCGTCCGCATACTCCATGACCATGGCGCGCATCATGGGGATGCCGGTCTGGTGGGTCTTGACCGCATTGGCGAAGAGATAGGGCATGAGCTTGCCCTTCAGGCACGTGAAGTGGCGGAGCACGTCGCAGCTCTCCTCGTCGAACAGCCACGGCACGCGGTAGGAGCTGTTGCCGTGCAGGCGGCTGTGGGTGGACATCAGGCCGAAGGCGACCCAGCGCTTGTACAGGTCCGGGGAGCTGGTGGCCTCAAAGCCGGAGATGTCGTGGGAGAAGAAGCCGAACCCGCTCAGGCACAGCGAGAGGCCGCCGCGCAGGGTTTCCGCCATGGATTCGTACTGGGAGAAGCAGTCGCCGCCCCAGTGCACGGGGTACTGCTGGCCGCCGGCCGTGGCGGAGCGGGCGAACAGGCAGGCCTTGCCCTCGCCGTAGTATTCCTTGAGTACGTCGAAGACCACGCCGTTGTAGATCTGCGTGTAGTAGTTGTGCATCTTGAGCGGATCGGAGCCGTCAAACCACTGCACGTCCGTCGGGATGCGCTCGCCGAAGTCGGTCTTGAACGCGTCCACGCCCATGTCGCAGAGCGCGCGGAGCTTGTCCGCATACCACCGGCAGGCCGCGGGGTTGGTAAAGTCCACGATGGCCATGCCCGGCTGCCACATGTCGGTCTGGAAGATGTCGCCGTTCTTTCTCTTGAGCAGGTAGCCGTTTTCCATGCCCTCGTCAAACAGCGCGGAGTGCTGGCCGATGTAGGGGTTGATCCAAACGCAGATCTGCAGCCCGCGCGCCTTCAGGCGCTGGATGAAGCCCTTGGGGTCCGGGAACATGCGCTTGTCAAAGGTGAAGTCGCACCAGCGGAACTCCTGCATCCAGAAGCAGTCGAAGTGGAAGACCTGCAGGGGGATGCTGCGCTCGGCCATGCCGTCCACGAAGGAGGAGACGGTCTTCTCGTCGTAGTTCGTGGTGAAGGAGGTGGTCAGCCACAGGCCGAAGGAGTAGGCTGGGGGCAGGGCGGGCTTTCCGGTCAGGGAGGTGTAGTTCGAGATGACGTCCGCAATGTTCTCGCCGCCGATGACGAAATACTGCATCCTTTCGCCCGGAACGACGAAGGAGACCTTGGAGACCGTCTCGGTCGCGACCTCAAAATCCACTTTTTCGGAGTGGTTGACGAACACGCCGTACCCGCGGTTGGAGACGTAGAAGGGGATGGACTTATAGGCGTATTCGGAGCAGGTGCCGCCGTCGCCGTTCCACATCTCGACGTGCTGGCCGTTCTTGACAAAGGGGGTGAACTTCTCGCCGAAGCCGTAGATGTCCTCGCCCACGGAGAGGTTGAGCATCTCGCGGACATAGGCCGGGCGCTCGTCCTGGTCGTCGGCGAAGAAGCGGTTGAAGTTGCGCTGCGCCTCCATGCGCGCGCTGGTGAGGTAGGGCGCCTCCGTGATGTAGGAGGTCGTGCGCCAGCCCTGCTTGGTCAGCAGCTTTTCACCGTAGTAGTATTCCACGCGCCAGGCCTTGCCCTTGTAGACGCGCACCCGCGTCTTGCCGGAGACGAGTTCGGCATATTCGTCGGTCTCCACCGTGACCGGGCGGAAGCCGTCCTCGGCGCAGAGCTTGTATTCCGGGGCGCGCTTGCGCTGGCCCTTAAAGTGCTCGATGGTCACCTGGATCGTGTTTTCGCGGATGGAGGCAAAGGTGATGTCCAGCACCGGCCCCTCCAGGGTCTGGCCGCGGTTTTCGATCACCGCCTTGGTCGCAACGACCGAGATCTTTCCATCCTGCACGTACAGCTCATAGGGCTCCACGGCGTAGTGGATGTCGTATCCCGGCTTGTTCAGCCAAAATCCGTCGGAAAATTTCAAGTCGATTCCCTCCTTGCTCTGCGGCGGCGCGCCGCCTTTCCTCCTTATTGTACGGGACATGGAAGGCAATGTCAACGCGGAAAAGCCTTGACAACGTCCTGCCGGTGCGGTATAGTGTCTGTAGCTGCACGATACCCCTGGGGGGTATTATACGGGAAAGGGAGTGCAAAAATGGGAAGCTACGCGAGGAAAGGGGGAGGCCTGTGCGCGCCGATAAGCAGAAGGTAGGGCGGCTCCTCAAGATCGCCCGCGGGCAGATCGACGGCATCCTCAAGATGATCGAGGACGACGCCTACTGCATGGACATCTCCAACCAGCTCATGGCCACGGCGTCCATCCTGCGCAAGGCCAACCGCGAGGTCGTCCGCGCGCACATGGCCGGCTGCCTGATCGAGGCCGCGGAGAGCGGGAACGCAGACGAAAAGCTCGACGAGCTGATGGCGATCATCGAGAAGATGGAGAAGGGATAACGCAAAGAGACCATGGTCTGCAGTTTACAGACCATGGTCTCTTTTATAGATGGCGGGATCAGTTCTTGTCCTGCATGTACGCGTCCATGGCGGCGGCGGCGTTCTTGCCCGCACCCATGGCCAGGATCACGGTGGCGGCGCCGGTGACCGCATCGCCGCCGGCGAAAACGCCTTCGCGGGAGGTGGCGCCGGTCTCCTCGTCCGCGATGATGCCGCCCCACTTCTGGGTGTCCAGGCCCGGGGTGGTGGAGCGGAGCAGGGGATTGGGCGAGGTGCCGATGGCCATGATGACGCAGTCCACCGCCAGCTCGAACTCGCTGCCCTCCTGGGGCACGGGGCGGCGGCGGCCGGACTCGTCCGGCTCGCCCAGGGTCATCTTCACGCAGCGGATGGCGGTGACGTTCTTGTGCTCGTCCCCGAGGATCTCCACGGGGTTGTTGAGCAGCAGGAACTCCACACCCTCCTCCTGGGCGTGCTCCACTTCCTCGCGGCGGGCGGGCAGCTCCTCCATGGAGCGGCGGTAGACGATGTAGACCTTTTCCGCGCCCAGGCGCAGCGCGCAGCGGGCGGCGTCCATGGCGACGTTGCCGCCGCCCACGACCGCGACGCGGCGCACGGCCTTGACGGGCGTGGGGTTGTCCTTGCGGAAGGCCTTCATCAGGTTGACGCGGGTGAGGAACTCGTTTGCGGAGTAGACGCCCTTGAGGTTTTCGCCGGGGATGTTCATGAAGCGGGGCAGGCCTGCGCCGGAGCCGATGAACACGCTCTCAAAGCCCATACCGAACAGCTCGTCCACGGACAGGACCTTCCCGATGACCATGTTCGTCTCGACCTTGACGCCCAGGTCCCGCAGGGTGTCGATTTCCTTCTCCACGATGGCCTTGGGCAGGCGGAACTCCGGGATGCCGTAGACCAGCACGCCGCCGGCCGTGTGCAGCGCCTCGAAGATGGTCACGTCGTACCCCTTGCGCGCAAGATCTCCCGCGCAGGTGAGGCCCGCCGGGCCCGCGCCGATGACGGCCGCCTTGTGGCCGTTGGGGGTGGGGCGCGCCGGCTTTTCCTGGGCGTTGCGCATGTGCCAGTCCGCGACGAAGCGCTCCAGGCGGCCGATGGCGACCGGCTCGCCCTTGATGCCGCGCACGCACTTGCTCTCGCACTGGGTCTCCTGCGGGCAGACGCGGCCGCAGACCGCGGGCAGGGACGTGGAGCGGGAGAGGATTTCATAGGCCGCGGCAAAATCCCCCTCCTTGACTTTGCCGATGAAGGCGGGGATGTCGATGGCGACCGGGCAGCCGGCGACGCAGGGCTTGTTCTTGCAGTTCAGGCACCGGGCGGCCTCGTCCATGGCCTGCTCCGGGGTGTAGCCCAGGGCGACCTCGTCAAAGTTGTGCGCGCGCACGGCGGGTTCCTGCGCGGGCATGGGATTCTTCTTCAGGCTCATATTCGGCATGGCGGTCACACCCCCTTGAACAGATTGCAGGTTTCTTCGTACTGGTGGCGCTCAAAGTCTTTGTACATGTTCGAGCGCTCGATGGCCTCGTCAAAGTCCACCTCGTGGCCGTCAAAGTCCGGGCCGTCCACGCAGGCAAACTTCACCTTGCCGCCGACCGTCAGGCGGCAGCCGCCGCACATGCCCGTGCCGTCGATCATGATGGGGTTCATGGAGACCACGGTCTTGATGCCGTATTCCTTCGTGAGCTTACAGACGAACTTCATCATGACCAGCGGGCCGATGGCGATGACCTCGTCGTAGGTCTCGCCAGCCTGGAGCAGCGCCTCCAGGGCGTTGGTGACCAGGCCCTTTTCGCCGTAGCTGCCGTCGTCCGTCATGACCTTGAAGAGGTCCGAGCAGGCGCGGAACTCGTCCTCCAGGATCACGAGGTCCTTGCTGCGGAAGCCGACGATGGTGTGCACCGCCGCGCCCAGGGCGTGGAGCTTCTTGGCGATGGGGTAGGCGATGGCCGAGCCCACGCCGCCGCCGATGACGGCGACCTTCTTCAGCCCTTCGACGTGGCTGGCCACGCCCAAGGGACCGACGAAGTCGTGCAGGCTGTCGCCGACCTGCAGCTGGTTGAGCTTATAGGTCGTGGCGCCCACGATCTGGAAGATGATGGTCACGCTCCCGGCCTCGGGGTCGGTGTCGGCTACCGTCAGGGGAATGCGCTCGCCGGCCTCGTCCACGCGCAGGATGACGAACTGCCCCGGCTCCGCCTTGCGCGCGATGAGGGGCGCCGCAATGTCCATCCGCGTGACGGTGGGGTTGAGCGCTTCTTTCTTCAAAATGGTGTACATGGAACATCCTTCCCTTCTGTTGCGGTTGCAGGGGATGCTAAGCGTTGCCGCTTTCTTTCACGGATCAGGGAGTTTCTGGCAGAAATGGACGAAGCGTTTTTCCGGCAATCCCGTACTATGATAACACAGCGGGCGCAAAAAGAAAAGGAATTTTCAAAAACCTTTTCAAATGGCGAAACCGCTGCGCCCCTCCCTTGGGAAAAAGGGGAACGCAGCGGTTTTTTGCGGGACGCGCTCAGCGGTGGCGGTTTTCCAGTTCTGCGTAAATGTCGTCCCAGCTCATGCCCTGGTCGGCCAGCAGAACCGTCAGGTGATACATCAGGTCCGCAACCTCGAAGCGGACCTCCTCGACGCTGCGGTTCTTGGCGGCGATAAGCACCTCCGCCGCCTCCTCGACGACCTTCTTGCCGATCTTGTCCACGCCCTTTTCCAGGAGCTTGTTGGTGTAGGACCCCTCCTTGGGATTCGCCTTGCGGTCGAGCACCTGGTCGTAGACGGCCTGGACGATCGCCGCGCCCATGGTCGAGCTGCGGCCGCCGGACAGGGTGAGCAGCGGGTTGAAGAAGCAGGAATAGTGCCCGGTGTGGCAGGCCGCGCCGACCTGGTCGACCTTGAGCAGGATGGCGTCGCCGTCGCAGTCGTAGCGCACCTCGCGCACGTGCTGGTAGTGGCCGGAGGTCGCGCCCTTGACCCAGAGCTCCTGGCGGCTGCGGCTGAAATAGGTGGCCAGGCGCGTGCGCAGCGTCTGCTCCAGGGACTCGCGGTTCATGTAGGCGAGCATGAGCACGGTTCCGCTGGCGGCGTCCTGCGCGATGGCGGGGACGAGGCCCTTTTCGTCAAAGCGCACGGCGCCAAGGTCGATCTCCCCGGGGCGCAGGACCGGGATGCCCTCGCCCTCGAGGTACTGCTTCACTTGCGCGATGGAGAACTTGCCGCTGTGGAACACGCTGGCCGCCAGCACCCCGCGCGCGCCGGCCCTTTTCACCGCGTCGGCGAAGTGGACGAGCTCGCCCGCGCCGCCCGAGGCGATGACCGGGAGGGGAGAGGCCTCGGCCGCGATGCGCGTCGCCTCGAGGTCGTACCCGGTCTTTGCGCCGTCCTGCATGGTGGTCAGCAGGATCTCGCCCGCGCCCCAGTCCGCGAGCTGGCGAATCCACGGCGCGAGCAGCTTGCCCGAGGGCTTCTGGCCCGCGCCCATGACCTCGTACTCGCCCGCCGCATTGCGGAACACGTCCACAAGCGCGGTGACGGCGCCGGGGCCGTACTTATAGCTCGCGCGGCGGATGACCTCGTCGTTCGTCAGCGCGGCCGAGCCGATGCCGACCTTGCGCGCGCCCGCCTCCATCACCGCGTCGACGTCGTCCAGGTTCTTGATGCCGCCGCCGATGCACAGCGGCACCGTGCAGAGCGCCGCCGCCCTGCGGATCATCTCCAGGTTCGTGCGGCGGCCCTCCTCGCTGGCCTTGATGTCCAGCATCCAGATCTCGTCCGCGCCCTCCTCGCAGTAGCGGGCGATGCACTCCGCGGGATCGCCCGCGTCCACCATGTTCTGGAAGTGGACGCCCTTGACGATGCGCCCGTTCATCATGTCCAGGCAGGGAATGACTTTTACCGGTTCCATGCGCTTATTCCGCCTCCAATCTCAGAGCCTGCGCCAGAGTGAAGTTGCCGTTGTACAGGGCCTTGCCCACGATCGCGCCGGCGCACCCGGCGTCCCGAAGGTCGTAGAGGTCCTGGATCTTGCCCACGCCGCCCGAGCCGATGACGTGCAGGCCCGTGCGGCGCACGAGCTCCGCGGTGGCCTCGACGTTGGGCCCGGTCTGCATGCCGTCGCGCCGGATGTCCGTGTAGATCACGTCCAGGACGCCGGCGTCCTTCATGCGCAGCGCCAGGTCCACGGGGTCCACGTCCGAAGCCTCCACCCAGCCGCGCACGGCCACGCGGCCGTCCTTGGCGTCGATGCCGCAGGCGATGCGCCCGGGATAGCGCGCGCAGGCGCGGCGCACGAGGTCCGGGTCCGTGAGCGCGACCGTGCCCAGGATCACGCGGGCGACGCCCAGGGTGAGCCGCGCCTCGATGTCCTCCATGGTGCGGATGCCGCCGCCCAATTCCACCGGCAGGCCCGTCTCCCGGACGATTTCCGCCACGAGGGGGAGGTTGCGCCCCTTCCCCTCGAAGGCGCCATCCAGATCCACGACGTGCAAATAGGTCGCGCCCTGGGTTTTCCAGTCCATGGCGGCCTCGGCCGGCGTGCCGTAGTCGGTCACGTCCGCGGCAAGGCCCTGGCGCAGGCGCACCGCGCGCCCGTCCTTGATGTCGATTGCGGGATAGATCTGCATGTCGCTTCCTCCTTACAGGACGCCCTTTGTCGAGGGCACGCCCTTGACGCGGGGATCGAGCGCCGCGGCATCGCGCAGGGCGCGGGCAAAGGCCTTGTACAGCGCCTCGATCATGTGGTGGGTGTTGCGGCCCTCGGCCTTGAGGTGCAGCGTGATGCCGGAGGAAACGCTCACCGCGCGGAAGAACTCCTCCGTGAGCTCCGAGGCGTAGCCGCCGCACATCTCCGCCGGGAACGCCGCGTCAAAGGCGAGGTACGGCCGGCCGCTGATGTCCAGCGCGCAGAAGGCGAGGCTCTCGTCCATGGGCAGAAAGCAGGAGCCCACGCGGCGGATGCCCTTCTTGTCGCCCAGCGCCTGGGCGAGCGCCGCGCCGAACACGATGCCCGTGTCCTCCACGGTGTGGTGGCCGTCGACCGCGAGGTCGCCCTGCACGCGCACCGTGAGGTCCATCAGGCCGTGCTTGGCCACGGCCGAGAGCATGTGGTCGAAGAAGCCGATGCCCGTATCGATCTGGGAGACGCCCTCGCCGTCCAGGTCGAGGGAGACGAAGATGTCCGTTTCGCCCGTCTTGCGGGCGAGGCTGCCGGTTCGGTTCATGGCTCAGCCCTCCTTTTCGCCGTCCAGGAAGCGGATCTCCGCCGAGCGCGCGTGCGCCTCGAGCTTTTCGGCCCGGGCAAAGCGCGCGATGTCCTCGTAGGACGATGCGAGCTTCTCGCGCGAGTAGTAGACGATGGAGGTGCGCTTGAGGAAGTCCTGCACGGTCAGCGGGGAGAAGAAGCGCGCCGTCCCGGAGGTGGGCAGCACGTGGTTCGGCCCGGCGAAGTAATCGCCCAGGGGCTCGGGCGAGAAGTGCCCGAGGAAGCACGCGCCCGCGTTGCGCACCTTGCCCAGGTGCGAGAAGGCGTCCGCGATGCACAGCTCCAGGTGCTCCGGCGCGACCAGGTTCGCAAGGTCAAAGGCGGTATCCAGGTCCTCGGCAAGGAGGATGGCGCCGTTGTTCTCCAGCGCGGCGCGGGCGATCTCCGCGCGGGGGAGCGCCGCGAGCTGCGCCGGCAGCTCCGCCTGCACGGCCGCGGCCAGGGCTTCGCTGGTGGTGATGAGGATGGGCGCGGCGACCTTGTCGTGCTCGGCCTGGGAGAGGAGGTCCGCCGCCACATAGCGCGGGTTCGCCGTCTCGTCCGCGACGATCAGCACCTCCGAGGGCCCGGCGACCATGTCGATGCCCACGAATCCGTAGACCGCGCGCTTGGCGTTGGCGACGTAGAGGTTGCCGGGCCCGACGATCTTGTCCACGGGCCGGATGGTCTTGGTGCCAAACGCCAGGGCCGCGATGGCCTGCGCGCCGCCGACCTTGTAGATCTCCTGGATGCCGCAGAGGTCCGCGGCGACGAGCATGGCGGGATTGATGGAGCCGTCCGGCCCCGGCGGCGTGCACATGGCGATGGAGGAAACGCCCGCGACCTTGGCCGGCAGCGCGTTCATCAGCACGGAGGAGGACAGGGGCGCCGTGCCCCCGGGCACGTAGACGCCCGCGCGCGCGAGCGGCCGCACGAGCTGGCCCAGCGCCGAGCCCTCCTGGAAGTCGACCCAGGTCTTTTCCAGCTGCTTTTCGTGGAAGGCGATGATGTTGTCGCGGCTGCGGCGCAGCGTCTCGACCAGCGCCGGCTCCACGGCGCGGTAGGCCGCCTCGACCTCCCCGCGCGTCACGGCAAGGCCGGCCTTGCGCAGGTCCGCATGGTCAAACCTTTCCTCGTATTCGTACAGCGCCTCGTCTCCCCGCGCGCGCACGGCCGCCAGGATTTCTGCAACGGCCGCCGAGACGTCCTTCTGCGTGAGCTGCGAGCGGCTGCGGAGCTTCTCCGGCAGCCCCTCGCCCTTTTTGAGCGGATAAATGGGAATCATAGTCCCTGCTCCTTTCTGCGTTCCACTTCCCTGCGCATGCCGTCGATGAAGGGGCGGATGGCCGTTTCCTTGGTCTTGAGGCTGACCCGGTTGACCACCAGCCGCGCCGAGCACGTGCAGATTTCCTCGATGACGGACAGGCCGTTGGCGCGCAGCGTTGCGCCGCTCTCCACGATGTCCAGAATCACGTCCGAAAGCCCGATGACCGGCCCCAGCTCCACGGAGCCGTTGAGCTTGATGATCTCGATGGAGCTGCCCCGCGTGGCGAAGACCTGGCCCGCGATGCCGGTGTACTTCGTCGCGACGCGGATGTGCGCCTTTTTGAGGGGCTCCTGCTCCGCGTAGCCGCACACGCAGATGCGGCACTTGCCAAAGCCCAGGTCTAGCATCTCGTAGAGGGGGCGGTTTTCCTCCATCAGGGTGTCCTTGCCCACGATGCCGACGTCCGCCACGCCGTGGTCGACATAGGTCGGCACGTCGCTGGGCTTGACCATGATGTAGCGGAAGCGGCCGTCTCCGCTCTCGAAGACGAGCTTGCGGCTCTTCTCCTTCAGGGGGCTGACGTCGATGCCCAGGGCCTCCATCAGCTCCATGGTCTGCTCCGCCAAGCGGCCCTTTGCCATGGCGATGGTGATCTGCGTCACTGCGCATCCTCCTCTCGAATGACCTGGCGCGCCCGCCGCGCTGCGGCCAGGGCGGCGATCTCCGCCTCCTGCGCCACGTAGCAGAGCTCCACGGTCTTGCCCTGTGCGCGGAGCGCTTCCGCATGGCGCCAGGCCTTGGCAAGGGGCGCCCCGCCCACGACCAGCAGCGCGTCCAGCGCCGGGGCCTTTGCAGCCTCGTCGGCCTGGCGGGCCGCGTCGGCCTGGCGGTCCAGCGCCTCCAGGACGTGCTCCAGCCCCATGGCGAAGCCCACCGCGCCCAGCGGCCGGCCGAAGTCGCGCAGCAGCCCGTCGTAGCGCCCGCCAGAGAGCAGCGGCTGGCCGAAGGAGGCGGAGATCCCGCGGAAGATCATGCCCGTGTAGTAGCCGATGGCGTGCACCATGCCCAGATCGATCGTCACGAAGTCCTCGAATCCGCAGGCGCACAGCGCGTCGTAGATCGCGCGCAGGTTCTCCAGCGCGGCGCGGCACTTGGGGCTTGCGCTCAGCTTTTCCGCCCGCGCAAAGACCTCCCGGCCGCCAAAGAGCATGGGCAATTCGCGGATTCTGGCGATCGCCGCCTCGGCCGCGCCGTTGCCGCGCAGCAGGAGCTCGATGGCGAGCATGTTCTTCTCCTCGACGTAGGTGCGCACGAGCTCCGTCGTCTCCTCGTCCAGCCCGGCCTCTTCCATCAGGCCCTTGAAGAAGTCGACCTGGCCGATCTCGACCATGTAGTCCGCAAGGCCGGAGGCGCGCATGGACTCCAGCGCCAGCATCACGACCTCCGCGTCCGCCTGCGCGCCGTCGCAGCCCATCAGCTCCACGCCCGCCTGCGTGAACTCCGCCCGCTGGCGCGCACCCTTGGGCGAGGGATTCGCATAGGCGGTGCCCAGGTAGCACAGGCGCAGGGGGAGCGCCTCGCCCCGCAGCTTGCTGGCCGCAAGGCGCGCGATGGGCGTGGTGAATTCCGGCCGCAGAACGAGGATGCGGCCGTGGTTGTCAAAGGTCTTGAGCATCTCCTCCTGCGCGCGCGCGCCGACGCCCGAGGAATAGGTGTCGTAGAATTCCAGCCCCGCGGGGCAGACCTCGCGATAGCCGCAGGAGAGAAAGCGCGACCGCACGGCCTGCTCCAGCGCGCGCTTGCGCACGCACTCGTCCACGAGCAGGTCGGTCACGTTGTTGGGAATCTGCGTGTTGTTGATCGTCATCGTGTTCACCGCTTTTCTAGTTTATCGTGGTAAAGTGATGAAGTACCCCTTTATTATACCAGGGGATTTCCCGTTGTCAAGCCCATTTTGGGCCCTCGTGCATAAGGTTGCAGGATTTGATGCAAGTTCATCCATTTTCGAATTATGCGTGACAAAACGGCCGCGCCGTGGTATACTATGGATGCAGGGAGATGCGGCAAAACCGCCGGTTTTCCCGCACAGACGGCCCTGCCATCCCGTTGGACTTTTGGAGGAGGCGGATCGCCATGTTCGTTCGCAATGTGGAAGCACAGTGGGGAGAAGCGCCCAGGCTCACGGTTCTGGACAAGCTCGTCTTTCCCTTTGCCCTGCCCGAGGAGGATCGGGATCTTCAGCTTGCACAGCTTCTGGGCGACGACTGCCCGGGAGGCGAGCAGGGGGAGGAAAACTTCTACCGCAGCGAGGACTTCCTGGTCAAGTGAGACCGCACAGCAAAACGATGGGGACGGATCCAACCGCCCCCTTTTTTGTTTGTTATTTTCCGTTTTTCAGCGCCCAAAGATCGCGCACCAGGAAGGCGACCGTTCCGCACACGGCGACAATCGCGGCGAAATAGGCGATCCGCTTTTGCAGAGCGAATGTATAGACGCACACGGCCGCTGCGGCCAACACGAGAAGGATGTCAAAGAAAAGCGCACACTTCCGTCCCATCGTTCCCCTCCGGAATTTATTTCTTTGCCGGGCCTTCCTCTGCGGGCGCGTGCGGAGCCCTTTCGCGCTTGCCGCCCTTTTTGCGGCCGCGAATCTTTTCCAGGAGCAGGTCCTCCATCCGGCTGCCGTACTTGATCGAGAAGACCATCGCCGCGACGGCGGCCACCACGAGGATCGCCCAGCCCCACAAGGGGATGGAGAGGCTGCCGGAGCCGACCAGGGCCGAGACGATCGTCCCCCACGGCCGCGTCAAAAGGACCATGACCGCAAACCAGGACCAGCTGTACCCCGTAAGGCCCGCGAGCAGGCAGAGCACATCGTCCGGAAAGAAAGGGAAGAGGAAGAGCAGGGCGAGCGTCAGCCGCTGCTTCCCGGCAAGGACGTTGAGGTACTTGTCGACGATGGCCGGGGAGGCCAGCTTGTAGACGATGGGCTTGCCGCAGTACCGGCCGATGCCAAAGGCGACGAGGGAGCCGAGAAAGATGGCGACCGTGCTGTAGAAGAACGAGGGCCAGAAGCCGAACAGCGCGCCGCCGGCCAGCGTCGTGACGTTGCCGGGAATGGGCGCGAAGATGACCTGCGCGATCTGCAGGAGGATGAAGATCGCCGGGGCCCAGGCGCCAAAGCCGCGCACATACGCCTGCAGCGCCTCCACCGAGGTGAAGATCTCCAGATAGCCGTTGGCTTTGAGCCAGAAATAGAGCGCGGCAAGCGCTGCAATCGCCAAAATCAGAACGCCGGCGAGGAGAATCCCCCTCTTGCGGTTCTTGCGCTGCTCGGACATGCTGCCCAATCCTTCCTTTCTTGGAAATGCAAGTGCTTTCAGCGTTCCCGATGCGAGGGACGATAATACGACGGCCGATCCTGGCGCAAGGGGCGCTGGGGCTGGCCGGGCGCGCCATAGCGCGGGCGGGGCTGCTGCTGCATGGGCCGCTGCGAGCGGGGGAGGGGGTTGGTCTGCAGGTGCTGGTATTCCAGCTGGGCGCGGCGGCGCTTGACCTCCTCCGTGCGGCGCGCGCGCTCCATCTCCCGCTTGACGCGGCGCGCGCGGCGGATCTCCGCGATCAGCCAGACGACCAGGATGAAGAACAGCACCACCGGGATGATCACGAGCAGATAGAGCGGGGACCAGCCCTGGATTGCGACGTCGGTGGTGACGACGGAGACGCCGCCGTCCGAAACGGAGTTGCTGATGGGCGTTGTGGAGGGAATCTCGGCAATGGGCGCCGCAACCGTGTTCGCCGCTACCAGGTCCAGAACGATTTCGTCCATTCCCTCGTATTGAAAGTGGAGCTGGCCGACGACCTCGCCCTCCTGGATCGGCGCGGTGAGCGTATCATTCGCATAGGTCACGGTCGCGTACTGGGAGAAGTTCGCGGCGATGTCGCTCGCCTCCGCGCTGGTGCAGAGGAAGTTCTGGATCTGCGGATCGTCCGGGTTGGCGAGGTTGAGCGTCAGCGTCGCGTTGTCCGGGTCCTGCGCGCCGGAAACCTCCGCCGTAAAGGGGTGGGAGGAATAGATTTCCGAGAAGGGCAGCGCGGAATAGGCGGCAAAGACGTAATCCGCCAGGTGCCTGGTGTCGATCCACTTGCCCTCGGTCGTCGATCCGAAGACGACCGTGGCCACCTGCAGGCCGTCCTTTTCGCTCAGGGAGACGAACGCGCTCTGCGCGGCGTTGGTAAAGCCGGTCTTTCCGCCGATCATGTATTCGTAGGAGAACTCGTCCTCCGTGCCGGGCAGCATGCGGTTGCCGTTGTCGAAGGAATAGTTGCGGACCGTGCCGTCGGGCTTTGTGGCATGGATGGTATACTCCGGCGTTTGGATGATCTCCAGGAAGGTTTCGTTCTGAATGGCCTCCAGGAAGACCTTGTAGTAGTCCTCCGCCGTGGTGTAGTGGTTGGGGTCCGGCAGGCCGTGCGGCGTGGTGAAGTGGGTGTTCGTGCAGCCCAGTTCCTCGGCCCGGGCGTTCATCATGTCCGCAAAGGCGTCCACGGACCCGGCGACCGCCTCGGCCAGAGCCACGCCCGCGTCGTTGCCGCTCTTGAGCAGCAGGCCGTACATGAGGTCGCGCACCGTGATGCTCTCGCCCTCCTGCAGATAGATCGAGCTTTCGCCGACCATGACGTTTTTGGAAACGGTCACGACCTGGTCCAGGTCCAGATTCTCCAGGGCGAGGATGGCGGTCATGACCTTTGTGGTGGAAGCGGGATAGATTTTGCGGTCCGCTTCCTTGCTGAAGAGCACGCGGCCGCTGCCGACGTCCACGGCCACGGCGCTCGTGGCGTAGAGCATGTCGGCATCCAGGCGCTCCGGATGATCGGCGTCGTAATCCGCCGGGTACTTGTTGGGATCCGCGCTATAATCTTCGGCGAAGCAGACCTGCGGCAGGAGCACGAGCAGGAGCGTCAGCGCCAGAATCCATCGGATTTTCAGCCATCTTTGCGACAAAAAAGACCATCCCTCTCAACAAGGCATTTTTTATGAGTATAGCACCAAAGCGCGTTTCTGTACAGCGCAAGTTTGTTTAAGAGTTGTTTCAACCCGGCATTTTCCCGCAGAAACGCGCGGAAAACGCGGAGAATGCGAGGGGGAAAGGTAAGTTTTGTTTGCAATCTGCCCATAAGCGATGTTACAATAAGCAAAAGAGCGCCCGAGCACGGCGCGAGAATGAGGGGCGCGCGGGCATGCGCGTGGAAGGGAGTTTTGACGTGGCGAAGCGATTGCTGTTGGTGGACGACGAGCCGGCCATCATCAAGGGACTGAAATTTTCACTGGAACAGGACGGGTATGAGATCGTCACCGCCGCCGACGGCGCGCAGGCGCTGGAGGAGTTCCAAAAGGGCGGCGTGGACCTGATCCTGCTGGACGTGATGCTGCCGGTGATGGACGGCATCGAGGTCTGCCAGCGCATCCGCGAGACCTCGGACGTGCCCATCATCATGCTCACGGCCAAGGGCGAGGACATGGACAAGATCCTGGGCCTTGAGTACGGCGCGGACGACTACATGACAAAGCCCTTCAATATTTTGGAGGTAAAGGCGCGCATCAAGACGATCCTGCGCCGCATGGGCGCGCCCAGGGAGCGGGAGGAGAGCAACACCATCACCGTGCACGATTTAAGCGTCAACCAGGACCTGCGCTCCGTCACCCTCAAGGGCAAGGAAGTCAACCTCACCGTCAAGGAGTTTGACATGCTGCGCCTGCTCATCACCAACCGCGGCAAGGTCTACAACCGCGAGCAGCTCCTGGAGGCGCTGTGGAGCAACGAGTACAACGGCGACCTGCGCACCGTGGACGTGCACATCCGCCGCCTGCGCGAGAAGATCGAGCCCACGCCCTCCAAGCCCGAATACATATTGACCAAGTGGGGAGTTGGGTACTATTTCACCGATAAATAAGCCGCGCTTCAGCATCCGCTGGAAGCTGCTGCTGGTCTACATGGGGCTGATCGGCATCACGTTCGGCCTGGTGGTCTGGGCGGTGATGAACGTTACCGGCACGTACCTTGTCAACCAGCGCGTGAGCGAAGAGCTGGCCGTGGTCGACGCCCTGGCCCTGGAGGTGACGCCGGACGTGGCCCGCGCCAACGCCGACGCGCTCTACTCCACATTGGTGGAGCGCGGGCGGGAGACGGGGGCGCGGCTGCTGGTCACGGACGAGACGGGCACCGTCTGGGTGGACAGCCTCTCCGAGCTCAACGGCGTGCGCCTTGGGCACGGCGAGATCACGGACATCACCAACCACCAGCGCGACCGCTCCTACGGCTTTCACCGCGTGCAGAGCGAGGACTTCGCCCTCTCCCACGGCGAGTGGATCGGCTACTACACCTGCGCCGTGACGGACAACGGCAGGCTCATCGGCGCGGTGATGATGGTCTCCTCCCTGCAGGACCTGACGCGCAGCCTGGACGAGATCCAGAACAACATCATACTCTTCTTCGTCGTCGTGCTCGTCATTGTGCTTGCGGTGGGGCTGTATTTCAGCGCCCTCATTTTGCGGCCCGTCAACGAGCTCAACACCGTCATGCAGCAGACCGCGCGCACGGGCTTTACCGTCCGCGCCAACCCCCGCGGCAACGACGAGATCGCCCAGCTCGGCCGCACATTCAACATGATGAGCGAAAAGCTGCAGAACATGGACCAGATGCGCAGCGACTTCATCTCCAACGCCTCGCACGAGCTGAAGACGCCGCTGTCGGCCATGAAGATCCTGATCGAGTCCATACTCCACCAGGAGACGCCGGACCCCACCATGACGCGCGAGTTCCTCGGCGACATCAACCAGGAGATCGACCGCCTGAGCTCCATCGTCGGCGACCTCCTTACCATCGTGCGCTTTGACAGCCGCAGCGAGAAACTGCAGATGGAGCCCATCGCCCTGGACGAGCTGCTCTTTGACACGCTCAGCCGCTTGAGCCCGGTGGCCAACCGCGCCGGCATCGCGCTGGAGCCCTCCTGCGACGAGCTCTGCTTTGTCAACGGCGACCCGATCAAGCTGCAGCAGGTCATCTATAACCTCTGCGACAACGCGGTAAAGTATACGCCCCGCGGCGGCACGGTGCGCGTGCGCCTCTACACCGACGGCGGGCGCGCCGTCATCGAGGTAAAAGACAACGGCATCGGCATCCCCAAGGAGAGCCTGCCGCACATATTCGAGCGCTTCTACCGCGTGGACAAGGCGCGCTCCCGCTCCACCGGCGGCACGGGGCTGGGGCTTTCCATCGTGCAGTCGATGGTGCATCTGCACGGCGGCGACATCGAGGTGGAGTCCGAGGAGAACGTGGGCACCACCTTCCGCGTCTACCTGCCGCTGGTGGAAGACCCCTACGCCGACTTTGTGGACGACGAGGAGGAAGAGACGGCGCCGGCGCCGGCGCAGGAGGAGCACAGCGATGAGAAGAAATAATTGGAAGATCTCCCTCTTTGCGGCGCTGCTTTGCGCGCTTCTCGCCCTTAGCGGCTGCACGCGCGCCTATTACGGCGGCATCGTGGAAAGGGAGGACGGCGACGCGGGCGCCTACACGCAGGACATACTGCCCGAGAGCCAGGACAACGCCTACGGCAGCAACGTCACCGCGACGCTCTACTACCGCTACATGGCCGAGGACCTGCTCGCCGCCGTGGAGCAGGAGTTCACCGTCACGGCGGAAAAGACGCTGGAGGAGATGGCCATACAGGCCCTGATCGACGGGCCGGACGACGCCCTCTACCAGTACAGCGCCCTCATCAGCTCCGAGACCGAGATCGTCAGCGTCAAGGAGCAGAGCGGCTACCTCTCCGTCACGCTCTCCTCCGAGTTCCTGGACGAGATGGTGCAGGACATCGACGGCGAGGCCACGCGCAGGCGCCTTGCGGTGCAGGCCATCGTAAACACCGTCACCGGCATTGGCAACTACAGCCGCGTGCTGATCCTGGTGGACAGGACCGGATCCGGCAACGGCGAGCGCCTGACGTATGCCGAGGCCGGGTGGGAGGAGAACGGCGACCGCACCATAGAACCCATGGCGCGGGACACGTCCGTGCTGCTGACGCCGGAAAACGCGCTGGAGATCGTGCTGCGCTCGCTGGTGGAGAAGGACTACGACCGCCTGGAGTACTACCTTGCCGACCGCGACTACGACGGCTCCCCCGCCCCGACGCGCGAGAGGCTGAGCGAGATGCTCTCGGCCAAGGCCTCCGTCGTCAGCTACGCGCTCGCGGGCCCGGCCACCGTCTCGCCAGACGGGCAGCGCGCCGTGGCGCTGGTGGACATCGGCTATGTGGACGCCGGCGGGCAGATGGCGGAGCTCACCGGCCTTCCCATCCGCCTGATCCGCGAGGACGTGTGGAAGGTGAGCTTCCAGTCGCTGGAGACCATGTTCCCGGAATACTAAGGAGGGTGCGATGAGAAAGCGTTTTGCCGCGCTGGCGCTGTGCCTGTGCCTGCTGGGCGCGGGGCTGCTGCCGGTGCGGGCTGCAGAAAGCCCCGTCAACGTGCGGGACGACAGCGTGGCGCGCCGCCGCAGCACGGTGGTCTACTGCCTGAGCGAAGACCGCTACCGCCTGGTGCCGGAGGTGCGCTCCGTGACGCTCCTTGGCAGCGAGACGCTGCTGGAGGTGCTGGCCGAGGAGGTCTTAAAGGAGAGCGTTTCGGAGGACCTGGTCTCGGCCCTCACCGGGCGCACGACCATCTACGTCGTGACCGTGGCCCAGACGGGGAACGTGGCGACCGTGGACCTTGGCGGCGATGTGGACCTGATGCAGGAGTACGACATCTTTTGCCTGAAGGCGGCGCTGGTAAATACGCTGATCGAGTCCGGCGGCGTAGAGTATGTCAACGTGCTCTTTAACGGGCGCGAGGTGCCGACAAACGGCCTGCCCACCGGCACCATGACGCGCTTTGACGAGGACCTGCAGTCCGCCTGGGTCGAGCACGAGAACGAGGGCGTGGCCGCGCTGCGCTCGCAGAGCTATTCGTTCCGCCGCAACGTCACGCTCTACTTCCCGGCCAGCGACTCGCCCTTCCTCCTTGCCGAGGTGCGGGAGCTGACGTTCACCCGCTCGAACCTGGCCACCCCCGTGCTGGAGGCGCTCATCGCCGGGCCGACCTCCACCGCGGCCATGCGCCGCTGCTACCCGGCGGCCACGCGCGTGGACGGCCTGCCCTCCTTGGAGGAGGAGAGCGGCGACGCCCAGTACCTGGACGTCAGCTTCACCTATGAGATCGGCGCGGCCCTGACAGGCGATGAGAACGAGCGCCTTTTGCAGATGGCGCCGCTCGTCGTGACGCTGACCACCTTTTTGCCGGAGACCGTCGCGGTGCGCGTGCGCGTCAACCGCCGCCCCATCGAGAGCATCGTCTCCGGCGGGGCCACGGGCGAGCGCCTGCTCTACCGCGAGCGCTACGCGGGCCTGGTCGGCCGCACGGTGGCCCTCTACTTCCCCCAGGCGGACGGCAGGCTGCTGTGGGTCACGCGCGCCGTGTCCCAGAACGAAACCACGCTGCGGGACCTGGTGGAGCAGCTGCTGGACGTGCCGGAGGGGGCGCAGCCCGTTTTCCCGGATGGGTTTACCGCGGAGTGCCTTCGCGGCGTGACCATGATGGACGACACCGCCATCGTGAACCTGACGCAGGGCGGAGCCGACCTGCTCAGCAGCCTCACGGCCGACCAGGAGCGGAGCTGCATCTTCAGCGTGGTCAATACCCTGACCGCTTACGCGGGCGTCAACCGCGTGCAGTTTCTGGTCGAAGGGGTCAAGGTCGACTCGCTCGCCGGCGCGCTGAACCTGCGCTCGCCCCTGGTGCGCAATCCCGGCATCATCCAAACCTCGCTGAGCTAAAAGGAGCGCCGTTTCCCATGAACTACAAGGATTTCTTTTCCAAGCTCCGCGGCGGAGAGCTGCCGCGCGTCCTGCTCCTGGAGGGGGAGGAGGAATACACCAAGGACAGCGCGCTGCACCAGATCCGCCAAAAAATCCTGCCGGAGGGATTGGAAGAACTCAACGAGACGCCGCTCGGCGCGCAGAGCACGGCCGGGGAGATCGTGGACGCCTGCGAGATGCTGCCCTTCCTCTCGCCCCTGCGCCTGGTCGTCGTGCGGGACAGCCCCTTGGTCCTGAAGACCCCGGGCGCCGCGCGGGACGACGGCCTGGACCGCCTGCTCGCCTACATCGCGGACCTGCCGGCGCACGTGTTTCTCGTCTTCTTCTGCCGCGGAAAGGCCGACCGGACGCGCAAGGTCGCCGCGCGGATCGACTCCCTCGGCGGGCGCGTGGACTTTGCGCCGCTGGACGCCAAGGACAAGTCCATCTGGCTCAGCCGGGAGCTCAAGGCGCACGGGAAGACCATGGACCGCCGCGCGGCGGACCTCTTCCTCTCCCGCGTGGACCCGCTGCTCACCCCGACCCTGCAGGAGCTGCAAAAGGTGCTCGCCTTTGTCGGCGACCGGGCGGAGATCGCCGAGGAGGACGTGGAGGCCGTCGTCGCGCCCACGGTGGAGGACCGGCTCTTCACGTTCTTTGACCATCTGATCAACGGCAATGCGCCCGGCGCGCTGACGATTCTGCAGAGCATGCTCCAGAAGAAGGACGCCGGCACCGTGCAGCTGCTCACCCCGCTGACCGCGCGCATCCGCCAGATGCTCTACTACAAGCTCCTCAAGGCAAAGGGCCTGTCCGACCGGGAGCTGCCGGCGCTGACCGGAATCCGGCCGAACATGATCTGGCTCTACGAGAAGCAGACGCGCGCCTTTACCGAGGCGCAGCTGCGCGACCTGCTCGACCTGTGCGTGGAGATGGACTTCGCCTTCAAGTCCGGCCGCATCTCGGAAGAGGCGGCGCTGGACCGCGTCGTGCTCCCGCTGCTCAACCGCCGGACAAAAAAATAGGGCGCCCCGGCCCGGACGCAGGCGCGCCGCTCTTTACAGAGCGGCGCGCCTGCGTTACAATGGGAGAAAGCGTTTTTTTCGACTCTTTTGGCCCTTGTAAGGAGGCGGCAGGATCTTGAACCTGGACCAGTATCTCGACTCCCTCCGGCAGAACCCCGCGTTTCTGTCCTGCGTGACGCATTGGGAGGTGCTGCCCGCGCAGCCCGCCCGCCTGATGGACATGCCCGCGGGCCTTTCCGAGCCCATCGTGCGCGCGCTGCACAAGCGGGGCATCTACCAGCTCTACACGCACCAGCGCCGGGCCGTGGACGCGGCGCTGAGCGGGCGGAGCATCACGGTCGTGACCCCTACGGCCTCCGGAAAGACGTACTGCTACAACCTCCCGGTGCTCGAGACGATCCTGCGCGACCGGAACGCCCGCGCGCTCTACCTCTTTCCCACAAAGGCCCTGGCCGCGGACCAGAACGCGGAGATCAACGCGTTCATCGCGGACATGGGCGAGGAGGTCAAGGCCTTCACCTACGACGGGGATACGCCGGTGAACGCGCGCAACGCCGTGCGCCTGGCCGGGCACATCGTGCTCACCAACCCGGACATGCTCCACTCCGGCATCCTGCCGCACCACACCAAGTGGGTCAAGCTCTTTGAGAACCTGCGCTACGTCGTCATCGACGAGATCCACGCCTACCGCGGCGTCTTTGGGTCGAACCTGGCCAACGTCATCCGCAGGCTGCGGCGCATCTGCGCGTTTTACGGGGCGCATCCGCAGTTCGTGTGCTGCTCGGCGACCATCGCGAACCCGGGGGAGCTGGCCGCGCGCCTGACGGGCCTGCCCACGGACCTGATCGACGAGAGCGGCGCGCCCATGGGGGAGCGGCACTTCATCTTCTACAACCCGCCGGTGGTCAACGAGCAGCTCGGCATCCGCGCCGGGGCCGTGGCCCACGCGCGGCGCATCGCCTCCTCGCTGCTCAAGAACGACATCTACTCCATCACCTTTGCGCGCAGCCGGCTGAACGTCGAGGTGCTGACGACGTATCTGAAGCGCCTGGTGCGCGACCAGCTGGGCCGGGACGACGCCGTGCGCGGCTACCGCGGCGGGTATCTGCCCACGCTCCGCCGCGAGATCGAGCGCGGCCTGCGGGACGGCACGGTCAAGGCCGTCGTCTCCACGAACGCGCTGGAGCTGGGCATCGACATCGGGCAGTTGGAGGCCTGCGTGCTCTGCGGGTACCCGGGCAGCGTCGCCAGCACCTGGCAGCAGGCCGGGCGCGCGGGCCGGCGCAAGTCCACGAGCGCGACCTTCTTCGTCGCGTCCTCCGCGCCGCAGGACCAGTACATCGTCAATCACCCGGAGTACTTCTTCCAGCAGTCGCCGGAGCACGCGCTCATCAATCCGGACAACCTCTACATCCTGCTCAACCACCTCAAGTGCGCGGCCTACGAGCTGCCCTTTGCGCAGGACGAGCGCTTCGGCGAAAACGAGGGCACGCAGGACATGCTCCAGTACCTGGAGGAGGAGCACATTCTGCACCTGGCCGGGGGGAAGTACCACTGGATGGCCGAGGAGTTCCCGGCCTCGGACGTCTCCCTGCGCACCGCACTGGACGAGAACTTCCTGATCATCGACATCACCAACCCCGACCACCACGAGGTCATCGGCGAGATGGACCGCTACACCGTGCCCATGCTCCTGCACGACCGCGCCATCTATCTGCACAACGCCACGCAGTACCAGGTGGAAAAGCTGGACTTCCCCGCAAAGCGCGCCTACATCAAGCACGTGGACGTGGACTACTACACGGACGCGGACCTGTCGGTCTCCCTGCGCGTGCTGGACGAGTTCAAGCGCCGCGGCTGCTGCGCCTTTGGCGAGGTGCTCGTCTCGTCCTTGGTGACGATGTTCAAGAAGATGAAGTTCGACACGCACGAGAACCTCGGCTACGGCGAGGTCAACTTGCCGGAGCTGGAGATGCACACCACCGCCTGCTGGCTGGAGCTTAACGACGAGCTCTTTGCCGGGCTGGAAAGCGAGGACGCGCACGGCGCCATGGCGGGCGTCGCGCACGCGCTGTCCATGCTCGCGCCGCTGTACCTCATGTGCGCCACCTGGGACATCAACGTGCGCTACCACGTAAAGGACCCCTTTACGGACCGGCCCACGCTCTACCTCTACGACACGGTGACCGGCGGCGTGGGCCTTGCGGACAAGGCCTTCGACATGATGCCCGTGCTCCTCTCCCGCGCGCGGGAGACGATCGCCGCCTGCCCGTGCGAAAAGGGATGCCCCTCCTGCGTCGGCACGCCCTCGGAAAACGGCAAGCGCGACGCGGTGACCTTGATCGGGAGGATTCTCGATGAGCAATTTGCGCGATAGGCTCAAAAAAATCGCCGCGGAGCGGAAGGATGCGCCGCAGGCCGCCCCCGCGCCGCGGGCGGACCCCGCACCGCGGGCCGTCTGCGCCCAGATCGTCCGGGAGGCGGAGATCCCGCCCCTGCGCCTGAGCGCAAACGCGCTCGCGCTCATGGGCGGGGAGGCCTTTTCCGGCCTGCGCCTTGCGCCGGAGGACCTGCTGTTTCTGGACACGGAGACCACGGGGCTGTCCGGGGGCGTCGGCACCATCGCCTTTGAAGTGGGCGTGGGCGAAGTCCTCGGGGAGCGGATGCGGATCACGCAGCTCTATCTGCGCGACTACGATGAGGAGGAAGACCTGCTGCGCCGGCTGCTGCCGCTGTTTGCGGGCAAGCGCGCGGTCGTCACCTTCAACGGAAAGAGCTTCGACCTGCCGCTGCTGACCAGCCGGTGCACGCTCTACCGCCTGCGCGCGCCCTGGCAGGAGATGGCGCACCTGGACCTCGTGCACCCGGCGCGGCGGCTCTACAAGCTCCGGCTGCGCTCGTGCACGCTCGGGGACCTGGAGGAAAAGATCCTGGGCGCGCCGCGCGCGGGCGACATCCCCGGGCGGGAGGTGCCCGCCCTCTGGGCGCAGTTCCTGCGCACGCGCGACGAGGGCCCCTTGCAGCGCGTGTTCGAGCACAACTTCCAGGACGTGCGCGCCATGGCGCTGCTCCTGCAGGCGCTGGCAAGGGCGCACGACGAGCCGGAGGGGCAGATGCACTTTGAGGACCTGTATTCCGTGGGGCGCATCTACGACCAGGCGGGCCGCGCGGACGTGGCGGAGCGCTGCTACGCGCACGTCGTGACCGGGAGCTGCCGCGTGCGCGCCGGGCAGGCCCTCCACCGCCTCTACCGCCGCCAGGGCCGCGCGCAGGACGCGCTGCGCCTATTGGAGGAGATGGCGGCCTCCGGCGCGGGGGGAACGTTTCCCTATGTGGAGATGGCCAAGCTCTACGAGCACCGGCTCCACGACCCGGCCCGCGCGCTGCGCTGCACGGACCTCGCCCTGGCGCTGAGCCGCGACGCCGCGGAACAGGCGGAGCTTCTGCACAGGCGCGCGCGCCTGGCGCGCAGGCTGGACGGGTCTGCGGTTTCAAAGCGCACAAAGAGTACACGAGAAAGGGTATGATGGCAATGGCGAAGGGAAATCTGCAGGGAAAGATCGGCTATACGCTGCACATGTTCCATTTTGAAGACAAGGCGATGGCCTGCTATGAAAAAGCCTATGCGCGCGGCTGCACGCTGCCCAATGTCCTTGCGGCCTACGGCCTGCTGCTGATGCGGCGGGACCACGACTACGCAAAGGCGGTGGAGGTGCTCCGGACCGCGCGCAAGCTCAAGCTCACGCCCCAGCAGTGGAGCATCCTCTATCAAAACCTCGGCCTGGCCTATTGGAAGCTCGGCAAGATCGACCACGCGCTGGAGATCTACCGCAAGATCTTTGAAAAGGTGCAGACCGTCAACGTCTACAGCACCATGGGCTTCCTGCTCATCGCCAAGGGCGACGAGACGGGCGACTACGACGAGGCGCTGGAGTTCAACCGCCGCGCCTACGACTACGACGACACGGACGCCTCCGTCGTGGACAACCTCGGCCAGGTCCTCTACCGCACGGGCAACGTGGAGGAAGCGGAGAAGATGTTCGAAAAGGCCCTGACCATCCGGCCCACGCAGTTCGACACGCTGACCTACCTTGCGCGCATCCGCGTCGACCAGGGCCGCGTGGAGGAGGCCAAGACCATGCTGGACACGGCGCTGAACAAGACCTACACGGTCTTCAACACCGTCCCGCGCGAGCGCGCGATCGAGCTTGCGCGCCAGATCGGCATGGACCTGAGCGAATACGACGACATTCCCGCGCAGGAAGCGTAAGACAGCGCGCCCCGTCAAGAACGACGGGGCGCGCTGTCTTTTTACGCGGCGGGCGTTTCCTGCGCCGGCTCGGGCGTTGCGGCGGGCGTTGGGGCGGCGCTCTCCTGCGGCGGTTCGGTGGGTTTCGGCGTCTGGGCAGGGGAGAGCCCAAAGTCCCAGGGCAGGGCGAAGGGCAGCAGCGGCACGGTATACGCCACGCTCGCGGAGTTCTCCGAGAGCAGCCCGGTATCCGGGAACTCCGCGACGACAAAGTACTCGTAGGCATAGAGCCGCTGCGCGCTCTCGTCCAGGTAGGCGGCGCGGCCGTCCGGCCCGGCCTGCACCTGCGCGATCTCGTGCGCGCTGCCGCGGTATGTGCGGTAGATGTGGTAGACCGCGCCCGCGTCCGGCGCGGTGAAGCGCAGGACCGGAAGCCCGCGCTCATCGCCCTCGACGGTCAAATCCGCCGGCGCCTGCGGCAGCACGCGGATGTCCGACACGGCGGTGGGCTCCGTTCCGGAGACGAAGACCTCCCAGACGACGTCTTCCTCCAGGGTGTAGGGACCGGCCAGCGCGGGCTGCCCGGCCTGCTGCAGCGTCCTCCCGTCCAGCGCCGCCCAGGTCACGCCCTCCTGCGGCTCCGGGAACTCTTCCCCCGCAAGATCCAGGCGCGAAAGGACCTCGTACAGCAGGGCGACCGGCTGCCGCCCGCCCGTGACGGAGCCGGGCAGCGCGTGGTCCGCGTCGGTCTGGTCAAAGCCCATCCAGCACACGGCGGCCAGGCTCGGGGTGTAGGCCGCGGCCCAGGCGTCGCGGTTCCGCGCGCCCTCGTAGCCCACGGTGCCGGTCTTTGCCGCGATCGGGACCTCCAGGGCGTTGAGCGCCTTGGCCGTTCCCCACGTGGCCGCCGAGCGCAGCATGTTGGTCAGCACATAGGCGATCTCTTCCTCCAGCACCGGCTCGGCCGCCCCGTCCGCCTCGTAGAGGACCTGGCCCGCGCTGTCCTCGATGCGGCGGATGAGGACCGGCTCGCGGTAGACCCCGGAGGCGGAGAGGCTCGCATAGGCCGCGCACAGGCGCAGGGGCGTCACGCCCTCCCGCATGGAGCCCACGGCGAGCGACAGCCCGGTATCCGTCTCATCCGGGTCGATGTGGAAGCGCAGCAGGCTCTCATACCCCGCATAGCCGCCCATCTGATCGAGCAGGCGCACCGCGGGCACGTTGAGCGAGCGTGCCGCCGCGGTGCGCAGCGTCACCAGGCCGTAGTAGGTGTCGCCGTAGTTCCGCGGCTTGTACCCGCCAAAGTCCGTGGGCTCGTCCAGCAGGACGGTCGCCGGGGTCGCGATGCGCCGCTCCAGCGCCGGCGCGTACACGGCCAAGGGCTTGAGCACGGAGCCGGGCTGGCGCGCGCCGTCCAGCGCGCGGTTGAAGCCCCGGCGCACCTCGTACGCCCGGCCGCCCACCATGGCCAGCACCTCGCCCGTGCGGCTGTCCATGAGCACGAGCGCGCTCTGGCAGGGGGTGCCGTCCGCGCTGTCCGCGGGGAAGAGCGCGTCGTCGGCAAAGACCTCGTCGCAGGCCGCCTGCACCTCGCTGTCCAGGCCCGTATAGATGCGCAGGCCCATCTCCAGGATCTCCTCGCTCGTAGAGCCGAGGCGCGCTTCCGCCTCTTCCAGCACGGCGTCCAGGTACCAGGAGCTCTGCACGAGGTCTTCGCCGCCCGGGTTCAGCACGAGCGGCGCCGCCTTGGCGGCATCGGCCTCCTCGGCGGAGAGGAAGCCCTCCCCGGCCATGGTGGTGAGCACCTGCGCGCGGCGGCGGGCGTTGTTTTCCGGCTCGATGTGCGGCGCGTAGTTGGAGGGGGCCTTGAGCGTCGCGGCGAGCGCGGCCGCCTCGGTCAGCGTCAGCTCCTGCACGGGCTTGTCAAAATACTTGTAGGCCGCCATGCCCACGCCGTAGGCGCCGTTTCCAAAGTACACGCAGTTGAGGTACATCTCCAGGATCTGGTCCTTGGTGTAGGCGCGCTCGACCTTCAGGGCGAGGATCGCCTCCTCGAACTTGCGGGACCAGGTCTTTTCCGCCGTCAGGTGCGTGTTCTTGACGAGCTGCTGGGTGATGGTGCTCGCGCCCTGGGAAAGGCCGCCGGAGCGCAGGTTTGCGACGAACGCGCCGAGGATGCGGATCGGATCCACGCCGTGGTGGGAGTAGAAGCGCACGTCCTCCGCGGCGATAAAGGCGTCCTGCACGGTCTTGGGGATCTCCTCGATGGGGACATAGATGCGGTTTTCCGTCCCGAACAGGCCGGAAACGATCTGCCCCTCCCGGTCCAGGACCCACGTGGTCTGCGAATAGGTCCCCAGCTTTTCCGGGTCAAACGAGGTGTACACGTCCGTCATCACCAGCACCGCGAGCGTGCCTGCGCCCGCGCCCGCAAGCGCCAGGAACACGAGAAAGAGGATGCCGGCCCACCGAAAAAACCGCTTCATCCGCGCGCGCTCCTTTCCAACCGGATTTTGGGCTAGCTTGCGCACAAGCGCAAAAAAACATTCCTTTTGTCTTAGACAAATGTTGCCAAAATCGCGGAAGGAAAAACCCGCGCGGCCTTCGAATAGGGATACACATGGGAAAGCGAGGGGAGAGAGCGGCATGAAACACACGGTCAAGGGCGACACCGTCACGGTGTATTTGGATGGAGAGCTGGACCACCACACGGCAAAGGGCGTCCGCGCGGAGCTGGAGGCGCTCATCGAGAGCCCGCGCGTCAAGCGCCTGGTCCTGGACTTGAGCGGGCTGACCTTCATGGACAGCTCGGGCATCGGCGTGGTCTTGGGGCGGTACAAGACGCTGTCCCGCCGCGGCGGCACGGTCGCCGTGCGCCAGCCCACGCCGCACGTCAACCAGATCTTCCGCATGTCCGGGCTGTACCAAATCGTGGAGAAGCTGTGACCGGAGAGAAGGAGCAGAAGCATGAACAAGATCAACGAGATGCGAATCGACTTTTTCGCCACAGAAGAGAACGTTGCCTTTGCGCGCGCCGCGGTGAGCGCCTTCCTGCTGCCGCTCAACCCCACCCTGGAGGAGCTGGAGGACGTGCGCACCGCCGTGTCCGAGGCCGTGACAAACGCCATCCTGCACGGCTACGAGGGGAAGGGCGGCACGGTGCGCCTTTCGGCGGAGCTGTACGAGGGCGGGCGCGCCGTGCTCGAGGTCGTGGACTGCGGCGTGGGGATCGAGGACGTGGAGAAGGCGCGCGAGCCGCTCTACACCTCCCGGCCGGACATGGAGCGCTCCGGCATGGGCTTTGCGGTGATGGAGACGTTCATGGATGCGGTATCCGTTCGCTCGCGCCTGGGCCACGGAACCACGGTCCGGATGGAAAAGCAGCTCGGATGCGGAGCCATGCCCGAAAAGGCCCCGTGACGGCTCCGGCGGATCTTGCCGGCTCCGGCCCTTTGTGCTATACTATGGGATAAACGTGCGCTCTGGAAACGGCGCGCAGGAATTTCATAGACAAAGGGAAGGAATGACATGAGCGTTATCGAAATCGCGCTCTTGGGCGTTTCGCTCGCGATGGACGCCTTTGCCGTATCCATCACAACGGGCATCACGCTCAAGGACCTTCGGTGGAAGCACGCCCTCAAGGTCGGTCTGTTCTTTGGCGGTTTCCAGTTCCTCATGCCCCTGATCGGGTACCTCGCGGGCAGCACGTTCGTCCGGTACATCGAGAGCGTGGACCACTGGATCGCCTTTGGCCTGCTGGCCTTCATCGGCGGCAAGATGGTCTACGAGTGCATCCGCCCCGGCGAGGAGGAACAGGTCGCAAACCCCACCGCGACGGGCAAGCTCCTGGTGCTCGCCGTCGCCACCAGCATCGACGCCCTGGCCGTGGGCATCAGCCTTGCGATCCTGCGCGCCAACATCTGGGTCTGTTCGAGCTGGATCGGCATCATCACCTTCACGCTCTCCGCGCTCGGCGTTCGCCTGGGCAAGAAGCTCGGCGACAAGTTCCAGCGCAGCGCAGGGCTCCTGGGCGGGCTCGTGCTCATCTGCATCGGGATCAAGATCCTCGTCGAGCACCTGACCGGCGCCTAAAGGCCGGCGCTTTCCTTCCGCGGCCCCCGCAGCGGAGGAGAATGCGCGCCCGCAAAAAATTTGCGAAACTTTCTGGTTGACTTTGCCGGAAAAGTATACTATAATAAGGAACGTGCCAAGCAAAGGGCTGGGCCGAAAGCGTGGAACCGTTTGGATTCACCGGCGGGGAAACATAGGGGAGTAGTTCAATGGTAGAGCAACGGTCTCCAAAACCGTGTGTTGCGTGTTCGAGTCGCGTCTCCCCTGCCAAATGAAAAACCGGACATCAGTCTTCATCTGGTGTCCGGTTTTTTCTCTTCCAATTCGAGAAAAAAGGGGAGGATCTGGGATGCGGATCGGGTTTCTCGGCGCGGGCAACATGGCCAGCGCCATTCTGCGCGGCATGCGCAATATGGAAAAGGGATGCTATGACATCAGCGAGGCGGCCGTGCGCCGCGCCGAGCAGGAGCTGGGCGCGCGCGGCTTTTCCAGCGGCGAGGCGCTCTGCGCGTGGGCGGACATCGTGGTCCTGGCGGTCAAGCCCCAGGTGCTGGAGGGCGCTGTGCGGCCGCTGGCCGGGGCGCTCGCCGGCAAGGCCGTTGCGTCCATCGCTGCGGGGTGGAGCCTGGAGCGCCTGGCGGCCTTGCTGCCCGAGTCGCGCCTTTGCCGCGTCATGCCCAACACGCCCGCCATGGTCGGCGCGGGAATGGCCGCCATCGCCAAGGAGACGACGTTTGCGCCCGCGGAGTTCGACTGCATCCGCGCAGTCTTTTCCGCCATCGGCCGCGCGGTCGTGGTGGAGGAGAGGCTCTTCGACGCCGTGACTGCCGTCAGCGGCAGCGGCCCCGCGTACCTCTACATGGTCATCGAGGCCATGGCCGACGCCGGCGTGCGCGAGGGACTCAGCCGCGCCAGCGCGCTCGAACTCGCCGCGCAGACGGCGCTGGGCTCGGCCAAGATGGTCCTGGAAAGCGGGATGCACCCGGCTGCGCTGCGGGACATGGTCTGCTCGCCGGGCGGAACCACGATCGACGCCGTCTGCACGCTGGAGGAAAAGGGCCTGCGCGCCGCCGTCGAGTCCGCAGTCCGCGTCTGCGCGGAAAAGTCCAGGGCCATGAGCAAGCAGTGAGGAGAACACAGATTGAAAGCGATTGAAATCTACACGGACGGCGCCTGCTCGGGCAATCCCGGCCCGGGCGGCTGGGGCGTCGTGCTGCTGTACCAGGGAAACAAGAAGGAACTCGCCGGCTATCAGCCCGAGACCACCAATAACCGCATGGAGCTCTTTGCCGCGATCCAGGGCCTGGCCGCGCTGCGGGAGCCCTGCGAGGTCACGCTGTATTCCGATTCCAGCTATCTCATCAACGCCTTTGAAAAGCACTGGCTGGACAACTGGCAGCGCAACGGCTGGAAGACCAGCTCCAAATCGCCCGTGGAAAATCAGGACCTCTGGAAGCTGCTGCTGCTGCACGTCAAGAACCACCGCGTGCGCTTCGTCAAGGTCAAGGGTCACAGCGACAATGCCTACAACAACCGCTGCGACGAGATGGCCGTCGCAGCCATCCGCAACGGACGCGCCTGAGGCGCTGGGGAGAAGGAGAATTATCTCTTCGCAAAAGACAACTTTTGCGAAGAGATTGACACCACAAGAACGGGAGGGACGGAATTTTGGCAGATCTATCCTATCATGACGCACGGGACATCCGCAACGCGCAGCTCCTGCGCGAGATGCTGCCGGAGCTGCCCCCATTCTGCGCGGAGTTCTTCCGCGGCATCACGCCGGAGACCACGCCGCTGACGCGCCTCAACTACGCGCGGGATCTCCTGATCTTTTTCGACTTCCTCCTCGGCTACAAGGCCTGCTGCGCCGGAAAGACCGTCCCCGAGATCACCTGCGACGACATGGCGCAGATCACGATGACGGACATCGAGACCTACCTGGACTATCTGACGGCCTACACGCGCGGCGGAAAGATGCTCCACGACGACGAGGCCGCCAAGGAGCGCAAGCTCTCCTCGCTGCGGGCGCTGCTGCGCTATCTGTTCAAACGGGAGCGCATCCCCTCCAACGTGGCGGCCCTGGTGGACCTGCCCAAGCGGCACGACCGGGAAATCGTCCGCTTGGAGGTCGACGAGGTCGCCAAGCTCCTGGATCTTGTGGATGAGGGCGGAAAGACGCTCACGCCCAAGCAGGCGGAATACCACAAGAAGACGCGCCTGCGCGACCTGGCGCTGATCTCCCTCTTGTTGGGAACAGGCATTCGCGTGAGTGAGTGCGTGGGCCTGGACTTGAACGACGTCGACTTTTCGGTCAACGGCTTCCTGATCACGCGCAAGGGCGGCCAGCGCGTCGTGCTCTACTTTCCGGAAGAGGTCGCGGACGTGCTGCGGGAGTACATCGACGAGCGCAAGACCATCCAGGCGCAGCCCGGGCACGAGAACGCGCTCTTCCTCTCCACGCAGAAGCGGCGGATGGACGTGCGCTCCGTGCAGAACCTGGTCAAGAAGTACGCCTCGCTCGTGACGCCGCTCAAGCACATCACCCCGCACAAGCTGCGCTCCACCTTCGGCACGAACCTCTACGCAGAAACCGGGGACATCTACCTGGTCGCGGACGTGCTCGGCCATGCGGATGTGAACACCACCCGCCGCCACTATGCGGCGCAGAGCGATGAGAACCGCCGGCGCGCCGCGCACAGCGTCAAGCTCCGCGGCGACGGCGGCTCGCGGCCGCCCAAGGAGGACTGATCCCATTTTGCACTAAAAATAGGGCATATATGCAGGAATTTCCAAGAAAAAGTTTCAAAATTGAGAGATAGTGCACTAAAAACAGTGCAGAAAATGCGAAAAGGGCGGCCAAAGTTTGGCCGCCCTTTGGGTTTATGCACCGAAAAAGGGGATTATTCCTCCTCCCCTTCCTCGCGCAGCCAGCGCGCGTATTCGTCGCTGTCCAGCACGACGCGGTCGATCTTCAGCTCGTTGTATTCTTTGCCGTGCGTCTCCAGGCACTGGCCGCAGTTGTCGCAGATCTTCTCGGGGTTCAGATCGCAGCGGAGGCATTCCCCGCAGTTGCAGCACTCCCGATCGTACAACACGCATTCCTTCACGGAAAAACCCTTCCTTTCTACAAACAGGCGTTCCATTCCTGCGCCGAGTATGGTATACTACATGGTAACAAAAGCGTTCTGCTTTGGCAAGGGGAGGATGACATGGCGCCGAGAAAAAATCAGCCGAGAAACGACCGCCAGGACAAGATCCTGGAATTCATCCGCAGCGAGGTGGAGCGCCGCGGATTCCCGCCCTCTGTGCGCGAAATCTGCGACGCCATGGGCATCAAGTCCACCTCCACGGTGCACGGCCATCTGCGCCGGCTGGAGAACCGCGGTCTGCTCGTCCGCGACCCCACAAAGCCCCGCGCCATCGAGGTCGTGGGCATGCAGCACCGCACCGCGCAGATCCCGCTGGTGGGCAAGGCGCCCGCGGGCGTTCCCATCACCGCGGTGGAAAACGTCGAGGAAACGCTCGCCTTCTCGCCCGGCCTCTTCTGCTCGGACGAGGACGCCTGCTTTGCCCTGCGCGTCAGCGGCGACAGCATGATCAACGCCGGCATCTTCGACGGGGACATCGTCATCGTCCGCCAGCAGGCCGTCGCGGAAAACGGCGAGATCGTCGTGGCGCTCATCGACGGCGAGGACACCACGATCAAGCGCTTCTACCGGGAAGAAAACAAGATCCGCCTCCAGCCGGAGAACGACGACTTTGCGCCCATGTACTTTTCCGACGTGCAGATCCTGGGCAAGGTCGTGGGCTCCATCCGCAGGTTCTGAGAGAAAACACGCGCAAAACGAGCGCAGGAAGGGGAATCCTCTCCCCTCCTGCGCTCGTTTTCTCTTCTTAGAGCAGGCCCTTGTCCGACAGGTGGCGCAGCACGTGCTCCAGCGCATAGCGCACATGCGCGAGCGTCAGCCCGCCCTGCATATAGCCGATGTACGGCGCGCGGATGGGCGCGTCGGCCGAGAGCTCGATGGACGCGCCGGAGACGAACGTCCCCGCCGCCATGATGACCGGGTCCTGGTAGCCGGGCATGTCCCAGGGCTCCGGGGTGACGTGGCTGTCGATGGGCGACGCGTACTGGATGCCCTGGCAGAAGGCGATGAGCTTCTCCGGGTCCTCAAAGCGGATGGCCTGGATGATGTCGGAGCGCGGGTCCTCCGGCCCGGGGCTGACCGCAAGGCCCAGCTGCGTGAACACGGCCGCGGCGAGCATCGCGCCCTTGACCGCCTGGCTCACCACGTGCGGCGCGAGGAACAGGCCCTGGTAGAAGCGGTCGTACCCGCCCAGGTAGGAGCCGACCTCCCGGCCGATGCCGGGCGAGGTCAGGCGGCAGGCGCACTTCTCGACGAGGTCCGCGCGGCCTACGAGGTAGCCGCCCGTCGGCGCAAGGCCGCCGCCCGGGTTCTTGATGAGCGAGCCCACGGCGATGTCGCAGCCCAGGTGCGTCGGCTCCTTGTCGCAGACGAATTCGCCGTAGCAGTTGTCCACCATGACCACGACGTCCGGCCGGGCCGCGTGCACGGCCTGCGCGACCTCGCCCAGGCGCTCCACGGTGAGGCTTGCGCGCCAGTCGTATCCGCGGGAGCGCTGTAAGGCGACCACCTTGGCGCGCGGATCCTTCAGCGCCTGCAGGAGCGCGGGCAGGTCCACGTCGTCGTCCTTCAGGTCCACCTGCGCGTATCCGATGCCGTACTCCCGCAGGGAGCCCTGGCCCGCGTCGCCGGTCAGGCCGATGACGCTCTCCAGCGTGTCGTAGGGCTTGCCCGAGCCCGCGACGAGCACGTCGCCCGGCCGCAGCAGGCCGAAGAGGCACAGGGCCAAGGCGTGCGTGCCCGAGGCGATGGACGGCCGCACCAGCGCGTCCTCACAGCCGAAGATGCGCGCAAAGATGCGCTCCAGCGCGTCGCGCCCGTCGTCGCCGTATCCGTAGCCCGTCGTGGGCGCAAAGTGGCGCACGGCCACGTGCTCTGCGCGGAAGGCCTCCATCACGCGGGCAAAATTCGTTCGTTCCGTCTCCTCCAGCGCCAAAAACCGCTGGGAAAGTGTGCGTTCCGCGCTGTCGAGCAGCGCGCGAGTCTCTGTGTCTGTCATAGGGCGATCAGATCTCCTCTTCGGAAGGATTTGCAGGGCCGTCGCTCTCGGAGGGCGAGTACTGCACGGGCCGCGAGGGCGTGACGGTGGAGATGGCGTGCTTGAAGATCATCTGCTGCTTGCCATCGCTCTCCAGGAGCACCACGTAGGAGTCGAAGCCGCGGATGATGCCTTTGAGCGGCACGCCGTTGGTCAGATGCATGGTCACGGGGATGCGGTTTTTGCGCACGCCGTTGAGGATGATGTCCTGCAGATCCGCAGAATTTTTGCCCATGTCGAACACCTCTTTCTGTATTGTCCTTGTGATTATATCATGAATGGGAAGAATTTCCTAGGGAATATTCGGCAAGCTCCTGAGAAAACGACGACGGGTCCGCGCAGGCGGAGCGGTCAAACCAGCGGATTTTGTCGTTTGCGCGGAACCAGGTGAGCTGGCGCTTGGCCAGGTGCCGCGTATTGCGCTGCATCTGCTCCCGCGCCGCCTCCAGGGAGGCCTCGCCCCGCAGGTAGGCGGCGATCTCCTTGTAGCCGATGGCCTGCATGGACTGCGCGCCGTCCGCAAGGCCGCCCGCGCGCAGGGCGCGAACCTCCTCGACGAGGCCTGCGCGCAGCATCGCGTCTACGCGCGCGTCGCACCGGGCGTAGAGCGTCTCCCGGGGCCAGGTCACGCCCGCGAGCACGGGCTCGTAGGGCAGGTCCTCCTTCCGGTCCAGCGAGCGCTGCGCGGACTTGGGCGTCCCCGTGCACTCGTAGATCTCCAGGGCGCGGATCACGCGGCGGACGTTGTTTTCGTGGATTTCGCCGGCGGAGACGGGATCCACGCGGCGCAGCGCCTCGTGCAGGGCGTGCGCGCCGTTTTCCTCGCAGAAGGCCTGCCACTTGCGGCGCACGGCCTCGTTCGCGGGCGAGGCGGTGAAATCCAGGGGAAAGAGCAGCGCGTTTACGTACAGCCCGGTCCCGCCGCAGACGATGGGCTGCCTGCCCCGCGCAAAGATCGCCTCGATGCAGCGCAGGGCGTCCTGCTTGTACTCCGAGACGCTGTAGGGGACGGCGGGGTCCGCGCAGGAGAGCATGTGGTGCGGCACGCCGCGCATCTCCTGCGCGGAGGGCTTTGCGCTGCCCACGTCCATCCCCCGGTAGATGGCCACGGAGTCCGCGGAGACGACCTCCCCGCCGCACCGCAGCGCAAGGTCGATGGCCGCGGCGGTCTTGCCCGAGGCCGTGGGGCCCACGACGAAGATCAGCTTGCGCTTCATTGGATTCTCTTGAACTTCCTTTCCAGATCGTGCTTGGTGATGGGGATGAGGATCGGCCGGCCGTGCGGGCAGGTGGGCGTCTCCTCGCCCGCGACGAGGGCTAGCAGCGTGTTGACCTCCTGCGCGGAGAGCGTGTCCCCGCCCTTGATGGCCTTTTTGCAGGCCATCTTGACCAGCGCGTCGCGCTTGAGGTCCTTGACCTTTGTCGAAGGCAGGGAGTCGAGCTGGTCCAGCAGCTCGACGAAGAACTCCCGGGTCTGCGGCGCGCCCAGCAGCACCGGCACGGCGCTGACGCGGAAGGCGCGCTCCCCAAAGGGCTCGATCTCAAAGCCCATGCTGCGCAGGCGGTCCAGGTTCTCCGTCAACAGCTCCGCCTCCCGCAGCGTCACGTCGAAGAGATAGGGCGTCAGCAGCGGCTGGGAACGGCGCTCCTCGTCCACCTGGCGACGGAACTTCTCGTAGAGGATGCGCTCGTGCGCGGCGTGCTGGTCGATGATGAGCAGCGCGTCGCCCCGCTGCACCAGAAGATACGTCGAAAAGATCTGGCCGATGAGGATGGGCGCCGTCCCCAGGGGCTCCACGCGCGGCGGCGCGAAGCGCTTCTCCTCGCTCTGCGTAGGAGTCTCGGGCCTTTGCGCGGGCGCGCTCTCGCGCCAGGGCATGGGCTGGGCAACCGGCGGCAGGGACGACTCGCGCAGGACGCGCGCACCCTCCCGGCGGGGCGCAAAGTCCGCGACGGCCGCCGGCGCAGCCGGCGTTTCCGGCGCGCCGAAGGCCGGCTGGGCCATGGCGATCTGCTCCGGCGGCGGGGGCGCGTCCGCGTCTGCGGGCGGCGGAACCTCCGGCGGGGGCGAATCGGGTGCGGATGGCGCAACGGCGCGCAGGGGCGCGGCGCCGTCCGCAAAGGCCGCCTCCACCGCGGCCTGCACGTGCTCGCGCACGGGGAAGTCCTCCTTAAAGCGCACCTCCAGCTTGTTGGGGTGGACGTTGACGTCCACGGCCTCGGCGGGAATGGAGAGGTTCAGCACGCAGTACGGGTATTTGCCGATCATCACGCGCTCGTGGCAAGCCGCCTCCACCGCGCCGGAGAGCACGGAATCCCGCACAAAGCGGCCGTTTACGAAGAACAGCTCATAGCTGCGGTTGCTCCGGGCCAGGTTTCCCACCCCGACAAAGCCGGAGGCGCGCACCGCGCCCTGCGCATAGGAAAAGGGCAGCGCCTCGGAGGCGACCTCCCGGCCGTGGAGCACATAGATGGCGGAGCGCAGGTCCCCGTTGCCCACGGTCTGGAAGACCACCTTGCCGTTGTTGACGAAGCGCACGGCGATCTCCGGCCGGGAGAGCGCCAGCTCCGCCGCCACGTCCGCCACGTAACCGGCCTCCGTGGCCGGGCGCTTGAGGAACTTGCGGCGCGCGGGGGTGTTGAAGAACAGGTCGCGCACGACGAAGGTCGTGCCCTTGGGGCAGCCGGCCTCGCGCACGTCGAGGAAGCGTCCCGCCTCGACCTGCAGGCGGACGCCCGCGGCGGCCTCTTCTGTCCGGGTGGTCAGCTCCACGCGGGAGACCGCGGCGATGGAGGGCAGCGCCTCCCCGCGGAAGCCCAAGGTGCCGATGTGCGCCAGGTCGTCCCCCGAGCGGATCTTGGAGGTCGCGTGCCGCTCAAAGGCCAGGCGGCAGTCCTCCGGCGCGATGCCGGCGCCGTTGTCGGTCACGCGCAGGTAGGCGATGCCCCCCTCGCGGATCTCCAGGGTCACGGCCGTGGCGCCGGCGTCCAGCGCGTTTTCCAGCAGCTCCTTGGCGACGGAGGCGGGCCGCTCCACCACCTCGCCCGCGGCGATGCGGTTGGCGGTCTGCACGTCCAGCACCTGAATTTTTGCCATGGTGTTCCCCCTTTCCTCAGATCTTGCGCGCCTTTTCGCGCAGCACGTAGAGCAGGTTCAGCGCCTCGCGCGGGGAAAGGGAATCCATGTCCAGGTTTGCGACCTCCTGGGCAAAGTCCACCGCCCCGTACTCCATCAGGGAGATCTGCTTGTCCTCCTTTTCGCCGCCGAGGATGTTCTTGCCGATGGTCTGGCCGTTGACGTTGTTGACCTCGAGCTTGGCCATGATCTCCCGCGCGCGGGAGATCAGCGCCTGCGGCAGCCCGGCCATGGCGGCCACCTGCACGCCGAAGGAGGAGTCCGCGCCCCCGCGCTGGATCTTGCGCAGGAAGAGGACCTCGTCCCCGCGCTCCCGCACCGTGACCTGGTAGTTGACCACGCCCGCCAGGCGTCCTTCGAGCTCGGAGAGCTCGTGGTAGTGCGTGGCAAAGAGCGTCTTGCAGCCGAGTCGCTTCTCCTTGAGGATGTATTCGGCGGTCGCCCAGGCGATGGACAGGCCGTCGAACGTGGAGGTGCCGCGCCCGATCTCGTCCAGGATCAGCAGGCTCCTGGGCGTGGCAAAGCGCAGGATGGAGGCCATCTCGCTCATCTCGACCATGAAGGTGGATTGGCCCGCGGCGAGGTCGTCCGAGGCGCCCACGCGCGTGAAGATTCGGTCGCACAGCGGGATCTTCGCCTGCGCGGCCGGGACAAAGCTGCCCATGTGCGCCAGCAGCACGATCAGGGCCACCTGGCGCATGTAGGTCGACTTTCCCGCCATGTTGGGGCCGGTGATGATCATCATGCGGGCGTCCTCGTCCAGCTCCGTGTCGTTGGGCACAAAGAGGTCGCGGCTCGTGGCCTCGACAACGGGATGGCGCCCCTCGCGGATGGTGAGGGAAAAGCCCTCGTGCATCTCGGGCCGGCAGTAGCCGCGCTCGCTTGCGACCGTGGCCAGGGACTGGAGCGCGTCCAGCTCCTTGACGGCCGCGGCCGTCTCCTGGAAGCGGACGATCTGCTCGCTCAGGCGGTCGCGCACCTCGCAGAAGAGCTGGTATTCCAGGTTCACGCTCTTCTCCTGCGCGCCCAGGACCGTCTCCTCGATGCGCTTGAGCTCCTTGGTCGTAAACCGCTCGCAGTTGGCCAGGGTCTGCCTGCGCTCATAGCGCAGGGGGACGAGCTCCGCCTGGGAGCGCGGCACCTCGATGTAATAGCCAAAGACCTTGTTGAAGCCGACCTTGAGGTTTTTGATGCCGGTGGATTCGCGCTCGGTGGACTCGATCTGGGAGAGCCAGTCGCGCCCGCCGGAGGCGGCGGAGCGCAGCGCGTCCAGCTCCGAACTGTAGCCGTCGCGGATGATGCCCCCTTCGCGGATGGGGATGGGCGGGTTCTCCGCGATGGCGCGCTCGAGCAGGCCGCACATGTCCGTCATCGGGTCGAGCCGGTCGCGGATGTCGGAGAGCGCCGCGCAGGTATAGCCCTCCAGGAGCTTGCGGATCTTGGGGATCATCTGCAGGGACTGGCAGAGGGACTGCGCGTCCCGGGCGTTGAAGCTCAGGTAGGAGAGCTTGGTGACCAGGCGCTCGATGTCATAGATCGGCGAAAGGGCCTCGATGAGCTCCTGCGTCGTCAGGAACGCGCGCATCATCTCCTCCACCGCGTCCAGCCTGCGCTCGATCTGCTCCTTCTGCGTCAGCGGCTCCTCGATCCAGGCGCGCAGCAGGCGGCCGCCCATGGCCGTCTGCGTGCGGTCCAGCAGCCACAGCAGCGTGCCGCGCTTGCCCCGGCCGCGCATGGTCTCCGTGAGTTCGAGGTTGCTCCGCGCGGTCGGATCGAGCAGCAGGTGCTCCCCGCGGTTGTAGAGGCGCACGCTGTTCAGGTGGGCGAGGGCGTTCTTCTGCGTCTCCTCCAGGTACAGGAGCAGCGCGCCGGACGCGCAGACCGCGTTCTCCATCCGGGTTAGGCCCAGCTGCGTCAGGCTCTTGTGCATGTGCTTCCTGAGCAGCGCGGCGGCGCCCTTCTTGTCGAAGTCCTCTGCCGGGCGGATCGTCGCGCAGAGCGAGCCCGACGCGCTCTCCAGGCTCGCGCGGTCCTGCGCGCGCACGAGCACCTCCGTGGGCGCGATGCGCGTCAGCTCCTCGCCGAGCTGGGGAACCGGCAGCTCCAGCACGAACATCTCGCCCGTGGAGACGTCCGCGTAGGCGAGGCCCGCCTTCTTCCCGTCCGCGTCCAGGCTCAGGGCCAGGAGGTAGTTGTTCTTCTTCTCCTCCAGGATGTTGGTCTCGATCACCGTTCCGGGGGTGATGACGCGGGTCACCGCGCGCTCGACGAGGCCCTTGGCCAGGGCCGGGTCCTCCATCTGCTCGCAGATGGCCACGCGGAATCCCTTTTCCACGAGCTTTCCGATGTAGTTGTCCACCGCGTGGTAGGGCACGCCGCACATGGGCGCGCGCTCCTCCAGGCCGCAGTCCCGCCCCGTCAGCGTCAGCTCCAGGGCCTTGGACACCGTCACCGCGTCGTCAAAGAACATCTCGTAAAAGTCGCCCAGGCGATACATCAGGATGCAGTCCTTGTACTGCTCCTTGGTCGCCAGGTAGTGCTGCATCATTGGGGAAAGGGCCATGATTTCCTCCCGCACAAAGTCAAATGCGCACCGCGCCCCAGGCTGGGTGCACGGTGCGCGTGGGTTTTGGTGGACACGGCGCGCGCAAGGCTCATTCCTTGTGCGCGTCCCCGCACGAGGAGCAGGAGCCGCCGCAGCTCTCGCAGGAGCCGCCGCAGCCGCCCTCGTCCACCTGGCCGGTGATGATGAAGCGCAGCACCTGGTTGACCTGGGTCAGGAGCTTGGAGAACTCCGTCTGTGCCTCGTTCATCGCCTGGATGGAGGGCATCTCGGTGAGGCTGGCCTGCATGCTGCGCAGGTCGTTGGCCTTCTGCGCGATCAGCGCCTGATCGGGGTCCGGCGTCTGCATGAGGGTCTGCACCTCCTGCTGGAGGGCGTTGAACTCCGCGACCTTCGCCTGGGCGAACTCATCCTCCTGGAAGGCGGCCTCCGCCTCCTGCACCTTGCGGTATTCGTCGGTATTGACCAGGAGCTCCCCGAGCTCCCGAGACTTCTGAAACAGTTCCAGATTCATCGAAAATCCACCTCAAATCCTTGTTTTGAATTGTTTTTTTGCTTAGGCGCGCTCTCCGCGCAGGGTGTTGGCGCCCGTGCCGAGGATGCGCACCGGGACGATCTTGCCAACGAGGGCGGCGTCTCCCGGAAAGTTCACCGTCATGCCGCGGCCCGTGCGCCCGGCGAGGAATCCCTCCCGCCGGCGCGACGCCCCCTCGACGAGGACCTCCTGCACGGAGCCCACCTGCTGGGCAAGGCGCGATGCCGTGGACCGCTCCTGGACGCGGATGAGCCGGTCGAGCCGCTCGTGCTGCACGGCCTCGGGGATCTGGTCCGGCCGCGCGGCCGCGCGCGTTCCCCGGCGCGGGGAATAGATGAAGGTGAAGGCCGAGTCGTACTGCACCTCCTCGACCAGGGAGAGCGTGTCCGCAAATTCCGCCTCCGTCTCCCCGGGGAAGCCCGCGATGACGTCGGTCGTCAGGCCCACCTCCGGAATCGCCTGGCGCAGGGCGCGCACGCGCTCCAGGTAGTGCGCCCGCGTGTAGACGCGGTTCATCTCGCGCAGGACCTTGTCGTTTCCGGACTGCACGGGCAGGTGGAACTGCGGGCAGACCGAGCGCGAGTGCGCCATCTCCTCGATCAGCGCGTCGGACAGGTCCTTGGGGTGGGAGGTCATGAAGCGGATGCGCGGCACGACGCCGTCCAGCGCGCGCAGCAGCTCCGGGAACGTCGCCCCGCCCGCGTAGGAGTTGACGTTCTGCCCCAGCAGCAGGATCTCCTGTATGCCGGAGGCCGCCATGCTCTCCGCCTCGCGCACGACGTCCGCGACGCTGCGGGAGCGCTCCCGCCCGCGCACGTAGGGCACGACGCAGTAGGTGCAGAAGTTGTTGCAGCCGTACATGATCGTCAGCGCGCCCTGGATGGCGCTGGTCCTGCGCACGGGCAGGCCCTCCGGGATGCAGCCGCGCTCGTCGCCGTCCGTCTCGCGCACCGGCTGGCCGCGCAGCGCGCGCAGCAGCAGCTCCGGCAGGCGGTAGAGGTTGTGGGTGCCGAAGACCAGGTCCACAAACGGGCAGAGGTCCAGCAGGCGCTGCGCCCCGCCCTCCTGCTGCATCATGCAGCCGCACACGCCCACGAGCAGGTCCGGCTTCTCGCGCTTGCGCTGGGCCAGGGCGCTGACGTTGCCCAGGAGCCTGCGCTCGGCGTTGTCGCGGATGCAGCAGGTGTTAAAGAGGAGGAGGTCCGCCTCTCCCTCGTCTGCGGCGGGGGCAAAGCCCATCTCCTCCAGCATCCCGGCGAGGTTCTCCGAGTCGTGCGCGTTCATCTGGCAGCCATAGGTGACGATCTTGTACGTCCTGCCGGGAAAGCCTTCCCGCACGCGGGCCGCGCATTGCCGCTGCTTGTCCATCTCCTCCTGGGAGACGACGAGGGATTGTGCCATGAAACCGCTCCTTCTCCGCGCGGAATGCGCGCTTTTTTCAATTCAGTATACCAAAAAGAGGCGTTTTTCGCAAGCGCGCAGGCGTCCGTGCGCCTCCTCGGGTCAGAAGCGCTTGACCTCCTCGCCCTCGCCGAAGACGAGGTAGCCGGCAAAGCCGTCCGCCTCCAGGCGCTGCAGGGCCTTGCCCAGCTTCTTGGGCCTTGCAAGGAGCGAGACGCTGTAGGTCGCGCGCAGCGATTCCGCAAGGGCTGCGGCCTTTGCGGCGTCCGCCTCCTCGCAGAAGAGGGCGATGCGCTCCTTGCGCTTGGGCGCGGCGAACCCCGACTCCGACAGGATGCCGAAGATCCGCTCAAACCCGATGGAGAAGCCCACGGCGGGCACGGTCTCGTTCGTGAACTTGCCGATGAGGTTGTCGTACCGCCCGCCGCCGGCGATGGCCCCGCGGAACTCGTTGCTCTCGACCTCAAAGACCGTGCCGGTGTAATAGCCCTGGCCGCGCACGAGGGAGAGGTCGAACTTCACGCCGTAGCGGCCGTCCGCCAGCGCCTGCGCCGCCGAAAGGATCGCGGAGACGCTCTGCACCGCGGGGTTTTCCGGCAGGATCTGCGCGACCTTCTCCAGCGTCATCTCCCCGCCGTTGAGGGTGGCGCACAGAGCCTCCACGGCGGCGGGCGCGTAGCCCTTTTCCGTGAGCTCCGCGCGCACGCCGTCCACGCCGACCTTGTCCAGCTTGTCAAAGACGATGCACACGCCGTCCAGGTCCTGCTCGGCAAAGCCCATCGTCTCCAGCATGGCGCGCAGGATCCGGCGGTCGTTGACCTTGACGGTGAAGTCCTTCATGCCGATCTTCAGCAGCGCCTTTGCGGTGGTCTCGATCAGCTCGACCTCGCACAGGATCGACGAGGAGCCGATGATGTCGATGTCGCACTGGACGAACTCGCGCAGGCGGCCCTTCTGCGGGCGCTCGGCGCGGTAGACCTTGTCGATCTGGATGCACTTGGCCGGCAGGGAAAGGCGGCTGCGGTTGTTGGCGTAGTATCGGCTCAAGGGGAGCGTCAGGTCGTAGCGGAGGCCCATGTCCGCCAGGTCCTTTTCCTCGCCGGACTTCAGCGCATTCTCCAGCTTGTCCCCGCGCTTTAGGATCTTGAAGATCAGGTTGAGATTCTCGCCGCCGTCGCTCTTGTCCAGGTTCTCGATGTCCTCGATGGCCGGGGTGGAGATGCGCGAAAAGCCCGCGTCCTCGTACGTGGTCAGGATCACGCTCTGCAGGTAGTCGCGCAGCGCAACCTGTTCGGGCAGGTAGTCGTTGGTGCCCTTTACGGTGGAAATCTTCATGCTCTTGTCGCCGTCCTTTGATGCTTGCGAAAATCCGCGTTTTTCCTGCCCATGTTAGCACATTTCCCCCTGCAATGCAAGCGCGTCCGCGTTATGCTTGCAAGAAAGATGCGCGCTGCAGGGCCTTGCCGCGCGCGCCGGCCGCGTGGTATAATGACACGAAAGACCGGCTTTTGCAGAAAGGAAGGAACACACACATGGAAATCCGCGAAAAGGCCATGGACGCCAACGCGATCACGCGCGCCTATTTCGATGAAATCCTGATTGAAATGCGGCACATGGACGCCGTCACCCCGGACACGACGCTCACGCTCTACGGCGAGACCTTCCGCACCCCCATCATGATGGCGGCCCTCTCCCACATCAAGGGCCAGGGCGGCAAGGGCGACGGCATGGTCGAGATGGCCGAGGGCGCGCGCCTTGCCGGCGCGGTCAACTGGGCCGGCATGGGCGAGGAGAGCCAGTTCGCCGCGATCTGCGAGAAGAACAAGCGCTCCATCAAGATCATCAAGCCCTACGACGACGAGGACATGGTCCTGCGCCGCATCGACCAGGCCGAGGCGCTGGGCGCGCTGGCGGTCGGCATGGACCTGGACCACTCCTTCGGCGGCAACGGCAAGCCGGACGTGGTGCTGGGCCTGCCCATGCGCCCGCGCACGCAGAAGGACATCGAATCCTACGTCAAGCGCACCAAGCTCCCCTTCATCATCAAGGGCGTGCTCAGCGCGGTGGACGCGCGCAAGTGCCTGGACGCGGGCGTGCAGGGCATCGTGGTCTCGCACCACCACGGCATCCTGCCCACGGCCGTGCCGCCGCTGATGGTCCTGCCGGAGATCGCGCGCGTCATCGGCGGCCGCATCCCGATCTTTGTCGACTGCGGTGTGATGAACGGGACCGACGCCTTTAAGTGCCTGGCCCTGGGCGCCACGGCCGTGTCCGTCGGCCGCCCGGTCATGGGACCCATCCAGGAAAAGGGACCCCAGGGCGCCTGCGAGGTCATCGAGGCCGTGACCGCGGAGCTGGCCGGCGCCATGGCGCGCACCGCCTCGCCCGACATCCGCCACATCGACCCCTCGCTGCTCTGGCGCCGCAGCGGCACGCGCCTGAACGCCTAAATCTCCGAAAAAAACAGACAAATCGCAGCCCATGGATTGAAATTTGCATGGTTTCGAAGCGTGTCGACAAAGTCGACACGCAGAAATCGCGGCCCACGGAGGCAATTTCCGTGGGCCGCGATTTTTTTTAGGGCTCCTCCGCGGCGTCCTCGACGGTCAGGGCGGCGACGCCCGTGTAGCCGTTCAGCTCCATGTAGAGGTAGTTGCTGCCGGCGGGCAGATCCAGCGTCTCGTCGCAGGTTTCGCCCGCCTCGCAGAGCACCTGCACGTCGCCCTCCGGCTCCTGCAGGCACAGCCGCGCCTCGCCCTGCCCCGGCTCGATCTCGCACTGGACGCGGAGGTCCGTCCGCGCCTCCAGGCTCGTCCCGCCAAAGAGGAACTCCGTCCCCGTCTCCGCCTCGTACTCCGCGCGGTAGCCGCCCGTGTAGTGGTCCGGGCCGAAGTCGCGCTCGCCGCACAGGCGGCTCTCCGACTGCAGCGGAAGATCCCCGATCCAGGCAAGGCCCTGGCTGTAGCCGGCGACGAGCGCGTCCTTGGAGCACCCCGTCAGCGCGCACAGGGCGATGAGCAGCACGAGAAAGAGAAGCGCAAGGTCTCGTTTCATGGTGATCCCTCCCTTATCCTTGACGCCAATGATTGTCGCACAGGCGGGCGGATCTTTCCATGGATTCTCCTTACCCATTCCTTACAGTTTCGTAAGGAATGGGCGCTACGCATTTTGTGGTAACAGATTTTGTTGATTTTGTGAAGAAACTCTATTCCCACTCCGCCCAGGTCTCCGGGCAATAGCCTACGGTCGCTTTTCTGCCGTTGCGCACGATCGGCGTGCGCAGGAGCTCGGGATGCTCCAGGAGCTGCGCGCGGATCATCTTGGGATCGCTCATGAAGCGGAGCGCAGATTCTGCATACTTCTTGCTCTGGGTGTCGATCGCGGCGGCGAGGCCGACCTGGTCGAGCACGGAGTCGAGTTCGCGGGGGCTGATGCCCTTTTTGGCAAGGTCCACGGCCTGGTAGCGGATGCCGCGCTCCTTGAACCAGCGCTCCGCCTTCTGACAGTCGAAGTTCTTCTTGCCCATGAAGATCTGGATGTTCACGTTCGCTTCCCTCCCTGGAGGTGGTTTCTTTGCATGGCAAAAGGGCTGCCCGCGGCGAACCGGGACAACCCTTTTTGCAAAATTGGAATGCCGTACACCCAAGGCGCGCAGGCTTCCCCGCGGCACACCCCGCGGTCCGCTTAGTGCTGCTTTCTTCCGAACCTGACACGGTTCACGGTGCGGCGTTGCACGGGACCCGCGCACTTGGGAATTCCGTCTTGCGACCTAGTACGGCAAATTGCAGACGCAAAATGTCGACCCAAATAGTATACCGGAAACCGGAGAAAAATGCAAGCTTTTTCTTTTCATTCGCAGGGAACGGCTGAGAAAAAGGGTATAGGAAACACGCCCTCTGCGCAACGCGCGCACGGCTTCCCCTTTTTTGCAGCTGTCCGTCCGAAAAGCGCGGCCCCGTCAATCCTTCTTCTCGTAGGGGACGCGGTTGCGGCCGTCGTCCCAGAGGCGCTCGAGGTGGTAGAACTCGCGCTCCGGCTCGTAGAAGAGGTGGACGATGATGACGGAGAAGTCCATGACGATCCACCGGCCCTCGTTGTACCCCTCCGAGCGGACGAGGGGGAAGCCCAGGTCCTCCATCTTGACCTCGAGCTCGTCGTAGAGGGACTTGACGTGGTTGGGGTTGCGGCCGGAGGCGATGACAAAGTAGTCCGCGATGATGGTCATTTGGGTGATGTCCAGGCACACGATGTCCGTGCCCATCTTTTCGTCCAGGATATCGCAAGCCCGAAGGGCGATTTCTTTGATGTTTTCCGTCATTTTTCTTCTCCTTTTTCGGCTTTGGAACGCAGGATGAGCGCGTTCCAGGTCACAAGCGTGTCCGGATGCAGCACGCTGCCTTGGCGGATGGTCAGGATCATGGTTCTGCCGAGTGCTTCGCAGAGCGTGTCAAAGAGGGATCCTTGCGCCAAGCGGCGGATTTCGTCCACGTCGGGATAGCTGCGCGTGGGCTCGATGTAATCGGCCAGGTTGACCACGGCGTCCAGCACCGTCATGTCCGGCGCGCCGCACATGTGCCGCCGGATGGCGGTGAGCACCGCCCCGTCCGTCACGCCGAGGTCGCGCGCGGCGAGCATGGCGCTGACATAGGGGTGCAGAAGCTCCGGGTTCTCCAGCTGGTAGGCGTCCGGCTCCATGCCAAAGGCGCGGGCCGTCTCGATCATCTCCGCCGGGCTCAGGCCCTTGGAGCAGTCGTGCAGAAGGCCGGCGGCCTCCGCGCGCAACGGGTCCGCCCCGTATTTTTGCGCGAGCTGCACCGCCGTCTCCGCAACGCCCAGGCTGTGCTTCAGGCGCTTTTTCGAGACGTGGTCTTCGAGGTAATGAATGTATTTTTTGCGCAGACTTTCATCCAAACGCTTCATAAACGGTATAAGTTCTCCCTGTCGATGTAGGCCCGCACTGCGCAGGGCAGCAGGCCCTCGGTGGATTGGCCGCGCGCGACGCGCCGGCGAATCTCCGTAGACGAGATATCGGGCCCCGAGGCGGGAACCAGGTGCACCTGCGCGCCGTAGCGGCTGTGCAGGTCCTCCAGGGCCGTGCCGATGGCCTCGTCCGCGACGCCCGGCCGGTGCAGGCAGATAAAGCGGCACAGCGTGCACACCTTCTGCGTGTTGCGCCAGTTGGGCAGATCCAGGAGCGTATCGGCGCCGATGATGTAATAGAACGCGGCCTCCGGGTGCTGCGACGAGAGGATCTGCAGCGTGTCGACGGTGTAGATGGTGCCCTGGCGGCACACCTCCACGTCGCTGGCCTGCGCCCAGGGAAGGGGCTCGACCGCAAGGCGCGTCATCTCCAGCCGCTGCGCAGGGCTCGCGCCCAGATGCGCCTTGTGCGGCGGCCTTCCCGAGGGAAGGAAGAGCACGTGCGAAAGCTGCAGCGCATCCCGGGCCTCCCCGGCGATGGTGATGTGCCCCAAGTGGATGGGATCAAAGCTGCCGCCCATCAGGCCCACGCGTGTTTTGCTGCTCATCTTGGCACACTCCTATAATCCATACATAGTATAACCGATTTCGGGAAAAATGTAAAATGATTTTCCGCCCAAAGTTGGACAATGGGGCGGCAAGAGGAGATGACGAAAAGATGCAGGCGCGCACAAAGGCGGCTCGCGCGCTGGACCGCGCCCTGGGCGCGGCGATGCTGTGGGGCCTTTCCTTCCTCTGGTTCGCCACGCGCTTGGGGGCGCTGTGGCCGGCGGCGGCACTGGCCGCTGCGCTGACCGCGCTCGCGGCGTATGCGCTGCACCTGTACCGAAGGCGGCGCAGCCGGCGGCTCGACGCGGAGCGGGAGCGCGCGGGGCAGCGGCGCGCGGCGGTCTACCGCCTGACGATGCTGCCGGAAAAGACCGCGCTCTGCCAGGCTGCGGAGGCGCTGGCCCGGGCCTATGCCCTGACGCCCGCCGGGGCGCGGGCGTCCGTCCGCCTCTTTACCGACGCAAAGGGCCGGCGCATTGCCGCCGGGCTGCACCAGAGTCCGCAGCCCGCGGACGTGCGCGAGGTACACGACTTCCACCGCGCGCGGGGCGAAGACCACGGCGTATTGATCTGCGCGGGCGGCGCGACGGAGGCGGCCAAGTCCTATGCCGGGCGCTTGGAGCCGCCGCTGCGCCTGCTGGAGGCGGAGCGCCTGCCCCTCCCCGATCCCCCGAAGCGCGATGCGCCGCGCGCTGCGGCAAAAAAAGGCCCGGCCGCCGTGCTTGCGCGGCTGCCGGGCGAGGAGCGCGCGCCGCGCTGCCTGCTGCTGGCGGCGCTGCTCATGATCGCGTACATTCTCCTGGACGCGCGCAGCTGCCTGCTGGCGGCGCTGCTGCTGCTGTTCCTCGCCCTGGCCGGGCGGGGCAGAGCGGCGGCGTCCGACGAGCGCGAGCTCTTCTAAAATCAGACCAGGACGATCTTGGGGTCCTTGCGCGCCGGGCGGTAGATCACGAACCGGTTGCCCACGCACAGGACCGGATCGGCGTGGACCGCCTCGCACAGCAGGCCGCAGGCCTCGCGCGTTTCATAGGGCGCGTTCTTGAGGACCTGGACCTTGATGAGCTCGCGGGCCTCCAGCGCGTCCCAGGCCTGCTTGGAGAGGTTGGGCGTGATGCCCTCCTTGCCGATGTAGACCACGGGGTCAAAGTCATTGGACAGGGCGCGCAGCTGGGCGCGCTGTTTGGACGTAAGGGGCATGAAACGGGCCCTCCTTCTTTTAGTTGATGAATTCGAATTCGACGTCGCCCAGGCGCACGGTGTCCCCGTCGGAGGCGCCCTTTTCGCGCAGGGCGTCGATGATGCCCAGGCGCCGGAGCGTGCGCTCGAAGTAGGCCATGCTCTCGGCGTCGTCCAGGCGCACGCGCAGGATCAGCGCGTCGACCGCGGGGCCCTCGACGACGAAGTCCTCGTTCTCCCGACGCACGGCAAAGGGCGCGCCCAGGCCCTCGGCGAACTCCTGCGCGCCGGCCTCCTCCTCGAAGGAGTCCAGGGGCGGGAGCGCGGCCAGGCGGCGCACGCAGGCGTCCACCAGCGGCGCAAAGCCCTGGGCCGTCGCTGCGGAGACGGCGAAGATCTCCGCATCCGTTCCCGCGACCGCGTCGCGCAGGCGCTCGAGGTTCTCCTGCGCGCCGGGCAGGTCCATCTTGTTGCAGACGAGGATCTGCGGCTTCTTGTCCAGCTCGCGGTAGCGCGCGAGCTCCCGGTTGATGACCGCGAGGTCCTCCAGCGGATCGCGGCCCTCGCTGCCGGAGATGTCCAGCACGTGCAGGAGCAGGCGCGTGCGCTCGACGTGGCGCAGGAACTCGTGCCCAAGGCCCGCCCCCTCGCTCGCGCCCTCGATCAGGCCGGGGATGTCCGCGAGGACGAACCCGTCCGTGCGGGCCTTGACAACGCCCAGGTTCGGCAAAAGGGTGGTGAAGTGATAGTTGGCGATCTTGGGCTTTGCGGCGGTGAGGACCGAGAGGATCGTGGACTTGCCCACGTTCGGGAAGCCGACAAGGCCCACGTCCGCGATGGTCTTCAGCTCCAGCTGCACGTCGAACACCTTCGTGCGCACGCCGGGCTTGGCAAAGTTCGGCGCCTGGCGCACGGCGTTGGCGAAGTGGCTGTTGCCCCAGCCGCCGCGGCCGCCGTGGAGCACCACGCGCGGCTCGTTCGGCTCGCGCACGTCCGCCAGGACCTTGTCCGTGGCCATGTCGCGCACGATGGTTCCCGGCGGGACCTTGATGACCAGGGCTGCGCCGCTCTTGCCGCTGGCGCGGCCCGCGCCGCCGGGCGCGCCGGCTTCGGCGTAGAACTTGCGGTTGTAGCGGAAGTCCAGCAGCGTGTGCATGCCGGGGTCGGCCACAAAGACGATGTCCCCGCCGCGGCCGCCGTCCCCGCCGTCGGGGCCGCCGGCCTGGACGAACTTTTCGCGGTGGAAGCTGACCTTGCCGTCCCCGCCGTCCCCGGCCTTGAGTTTGATGCGAACGATATCGACAAATGTTGACATTTGATTTCTCCTTGCATGGCGCGATTGGGAAAGAGCCTGCGCGCGCCGGAAACGGGGGGAAATGCCTCCGGCGTTCCTTAATCATATCGGATTGCGCGCATCTTTGCAATGCGCGGCGCGCAAAAAGGAGGGGATTTGCGCAAGATTTTACGTTGCGCTCCCCTCTTTTTTCTCCGCGGCCTCCTGCGCGGCGCAGTATTCGCAAAGGCTGCGCAGCGTGCACTGCGCGCACTTGGGCGCGCGGGCCGAGCAGACCCTGCGCCCGTGGAAGATGAGGTAGTGGTGCGCGCGGGACCATTCCGCCTTGGGGATGGCCTGCATGAGCTGCGCCTCGGTCTTTTCCACGTCCTTGGCATGGGCCAGGCCCAAGCGGTTGGAGACGCGGAACACGTGCGTATCCACGGCGATGGCGTCGCCGTGGAAGGCGTTGGCGTAGACGACGTTGGCGGTCTTGCGGCCCACGCCCGGCAGGGAGTTGAGCGCGTCCCAATCGCCGGGCACCTCGCCGCCGAACTTTTCGCAGATCATGCGGCAGGCGGCGACGATGTTCTTGGCCTTGTTGTGGTAGAGCCCGCACTCGCGGATCTGCGGCTCGAGCTCCTCGGGCGTGATGGCGGCAAGGTCCTTGGGGCATTTGTAGCGCGCAAAGAGCTTCTGCGTCACCAGGTTCACGCGCTTGTCGGTGCACTGGGCGGAGAGCATGGTTGCAACGAGCGTCTCAAAGGGATTGGTAAAGTGCAGCTCGGGCCCGGCGTCCGGATAGAGGCGCCGAAGCTCCGCGAGGATTTCCGCGTTTCTCTCCGCAGAGTTGATCTGTGTCACGAGGGTTCTCCTTTCCTTTGTAGACGGGCGGGATCAGAGCGGCGCGGGCGAAACCTGCAGCGAGCCGCCCTGCTCCCGGGCGATGTAAAAGCCGATGAGGTTGTGCAGGGGATTTGCGCGGTAGACCTGCGCGGCCACGGGCATATCCTGCACGGGAAATCGCACCGACAGGCCGCAGCCCAGGGATACGGCGCGCGGCGTGGTGATCACCTGCGCGCGCACGCCCGCCCGGCGCAGCATCTCCTCAAAGCGAAGGACCGCCTGTCTGGAACGGAAGGCGGCAATTCCGTAGCTTTCCATAGAAACTTTCCCTCCCAAAGGTCGTCGTAAAGCAGAGAAACCTGCCATACACTTAGAATACGATTTGGAATTGCCAGTGGTGCGGGAGGGAAGAGAATGATTTACCTGGACAACGCGGCGACCTCGTACCCAAAGCCGGAGAGCGTGCTGCGCGCGGTGGAGCGCACAATGCGCTTCCTCGGCGCAAACCCGGGGCGCTCCGGCCACCGGATGTCGCTGGCGGCGGCGCGCATCGTCCTGGACGCGCGCGAGGCGCTGGCGGGCCTTCTGCACGTGCAGAACCCGGACGACATCGTCTTTGGCGCCAACTGCACGGACATGCTCAACCTCGCGCTGCAGGGCGCGTGCCGCCAGGGGATGCGCGTTTTGACCTCGGCCTACGCGCACAACTCCGTGCTGCGGCCGCTGCACCGCCTGGCGGCCGAGGGGCGCATCCGCCTGACCATCGCGGTGGACCCGCTGGCGCGCATGGGGCCGGACGTGGACCTGCTCGCGCTGCCCCACGCGGACAACGTGACCGGCGCGATCCTGCCCGTCGAGCAGGCGGCGGTGCTCTGCCGGATGCACAAGTGCCTGCTGCTGGTGGACGCGGCGCAGACCGCGGGCGTGCTGCCCCTGTACCCGGAGGAATGGGGCGTGGACCTGTGCGCCATGCCCGGGCACAAGGCGCTGCTGGGCGCGCAGGGCACGGGGGCGCTCTACATCCGGCCCGGATTGGACCTGGAGCCTCTGAAGGCCGGGGGCACAGGCACCTCCTCCCACCTGCTCACGCAGCCGCGGGAGCGGCCGGAGCGCTACGAGAGCGGCACGCTCAACACGCCCGGCATCGCGAGCCTCGGCCAGGGCGCGCGGTTCTGCCTGCTGCACCGGCCGGAGATCCGCGGGCGCGAGCTGCTGCTGACCGAGCGCCTGCTCGCGGGGCTGCTGGACATCCCGCGCGTGACGGTCTACGGGCCGCTGGACGCGGTCTCGCGCGTGGGCACGGTCAGCTTCAACGTGGGCGGCCTGCCCTCCGGCCGCGTCGCGGACGAACTGGACGCTGCGGGCATCTGCGTGCGCGCGGGGCTGCACTGCGCGCCCCTGGCGCACGAAGCCATGGGCACAGGCGAGCGCGGCGCGGTCCGGGCGAGCCTGGGCTATGCCAGCACCGCCGCGGACGTCGACGCGCTGCTGCGGGCGGTCGCGCGCATCGAAAGGGGGCGGGAAGTTTGAGCAGGCCCTGGTACGACGGACTCTTTTCCGACGCGGACGACGCGCTCGGCCACGCGCTCTCCCTGCTGGAGGAGCTGCGCGGCGCGCTGCCCCGCGAGCGGGCCGGCGCCGTGGACGAAGCGGCCGCCCTGCTGCGCCGCGCCTGCGCGCTCTACGCGCGCGCAAAAAAGGCCGCGGAACAAGCCCCCGGCCTCTGTGGGGCTCCCGACCCCCGTGGAGCTCCCGGCCCCTGTGGAGCTCCCAGCCCCTGTGCGGCAAAGGACCCGGATCAGTAGTCGTCGCGCAGTTCCTGCAGGAGCGCCTCTGTGATGCGCTCCTTCTCCTGCGCAAAGGGAACGGTGGGGTCAAAGACGATTGGCTCGCCAAAGCGCAGGTACTTCTCCTTGCGGTTGATGCTCATGGCCACAAAGGAAAGGCGCTTGCCCGTGCGCTTGTAGTAGAGCTTCCCCAGGTGCAGAAAGCCCGTGTAGATCTCGCCGATCTCCTTCCCCTCCTGGGCGTAGTGGACGTCGCTCATGATGAGGAGGTTTTCGCCCTTTTCCAGCTCGTCCACCGAGAGGTCAAAGGTCTTCATCACGGTCTTGAGTCCCCGCCAGACCGGCACCGCGCGGATCTGCGTGCGGAAAAACCAGGCGATGGGATGGCTCATCAGGCGCGCCAAAGCGCGCGCCAGGGGTTTTGGCATCCGGGCGCGCTGGGGAAGGGTGTAGTTGGCAAAGTGTTCGCGGCACTTGTCCGCGTCAAAGAACATGTGCAACGACCAGATGTGGAATTCCACGGGAGAGTAGAGATATACGGCCACGGGGCCGTAGTTGTTCAGGTGCCGCGTGACCAGCACGCAGGGCGCCTGTACGCGCTCCGCGCCGCGCACGTCCATCTTCTCTGCAAAGACGCGAACGACCGCGCGCACCGCGCGGAACCATCTCGGGTAGATCGACATTTGGGGTCCTCCCCCAGCAGCTCAGGTTGCTCAGGCGCTGGGCGCATGTTTTTTGCCCTTGCGCACGGCAGCAATCAGGAGGGCGAGAGCGGAGAGCAGGAGCACCAGCCCCGCGCCCAGGAACAGGATGGCTCCGTTGTAGTAAACGTCCAGCCTGCTGAAAATATCGGCCGGAAGAAAGGTCGTCAGCGCTTCATCCAGCCAGCCCAAAACAAAGTCCATGGCAGTTCCTCCAAACCCGGTTTCCTGGTAAAACGGAAAGAGGACTTGGGCGGACACGCGCGCCGCTTTCCTTCCTCTCCCGACTCATCTATATTCCAGTATACCATTCTTTTCTTCTTTTGTGAAGCCGGCGCGCAAGATTGTGCCCGGCTTGACTTGCGAGCCGTATGCCGATACAATGAGAGGAGATTCGGGAAATGGGGTGGCACGGTGTTAAAGGGCGAAAGGCGGCGCGAGGAGATCCTGCGCACGGCGGAATCCCTCTTCTACGCGCAGGGGTACGAGCGGACCACGATCCAGCAGATTCTCACGGCCCTGGGCCTGTCCAAGGGCGGATTCTACCATCACTTTGCGAGCAAGGAGGCGCTGCTGCAGGCCATCTGCGACCGCAAGGCGCAGGAGTCCTATGCGGCCGCGCGCAAGGCGGTGGACGAATGCCCCGGCGGCTGGCCGGAGAAGTTCAACGCGCTCTTTGACCAATACGGCATGTGGCGGCCGGGCAATGCGGACTTCATGGGCCTGCTCATCCGCGTGGCCTATCGGGAGGACAACCTGGTCATGCGCGACAAGCTCAAGCGCCGGACCATGAGCCTCATGCTCCCGCTCGTGGAGGAGATCGTGCGCGGCGGCGTGCAGGACGGCGTATTTCTCACGCCCTATCCGGAGGGAACGGGCACGCTGGTTCTGCAGCTGGGCGCGAGCTTTTCGGACGCGATCGCGGCGCTGCTGCTCTCCCCCGACGTCCCGCCGGACACGGCGAAGATCCTGGAGAACCTGGAGCTCTACCGCTACGCGGTCGAGCAGATCCTGGGCGCGCCCTACGGCAGCATCGTGCTCTACCAGATGCGGCAGATGGTCGAGGTCTGCACCGCCATCTACGAGCGGCACGTGCGCCTGCAGCGCGGCCTTTCGCCCCTGGACAAGTCCATGGACGCACACTGAACAAAAAAGGAGGTTTCCCGCGATGAACAAGCCCTCCCCCGCATTCCGGCGCGCGGCCGCGCTGATCGCCTTTGCGGCGCTGTGCTTCGGCGTTGCGCTGTACTGGCAGCAGGTCTGCCGTTTCTTTTCCAGCGCGGCGGCGGTGTTCCGGCCGATCGTGCTGGCGGCCGTCATCGCCTTCTTCGTCAACCTGCCCATGCGCCTCTATGAAAAATGGCTCGGCAAGCTCTTGGCCCGCGCGCGGCTGGGACAGAAGAAGGACACGCTGGTGCGGGCGCTCTCGATGCTGCTGTCGTTTCTGACCTTTGTGGCGGTGCTGGTGTTCGTTGTGGCGCTTCTGTACCCGCAGCTGCGCCAGAGCGTGACGCAGCTCGTGCGCAGCCTGCCGGAATACGGGCGCAGGCTGATCGAGTGGTCGCAGGAATACCTGCCCGGGCTCGACCTGGAGACGCGCATCCAGGAGTTCATACAGAAGTACATGACCATGGACGCGCTGCAGAACCTGCTCTCCAACGCTGCGCCGCACCTGTTCTCCCTGACCTCGTCCACGGCCTCGGTGATCACGGATTTCGTCCTGGCGCTGATGCTGTCGTTCTACCTGCTGCTGTCCAAGAACAAGCTCGTGCGCCAGGCCAAGAGCGTGCTGAACGCCTATGCGCCGCGCCTTGCCAGGGTCGTGCTCCCGGTGGCCACGCGCCTGAACGACAAGTTCCGCAAGTTCCTCGGCGGCCAGATCACCGAGGCGGTGATCCTGGGCATGCTCTGCTTCATCGGCATGACGGTGCTCAGCCTGCCCTACGCGCCGCTGGTGAGCACCCTGGTGGGCGTCACGGCGGTCATCCCGATCTTCGGCGCCTACATCGGCGCGATCGTCTCGGCGTTCCTCATTCTCATGGACAATCCGCTCTCGGCGGTGATCTTCCTGGTGTTCCTGGTCGTGCTGCAGCAGGTGGAGGGAAACCTCATCTACCCGCGCGTCGTGGGCGATTCGATCGGCCTTTCCGGGCTGTGGGTCCTGCTGGCGGTGATCGTGGGCGGCGGCTTCTTCGGCATCCCGGGCATCTTCGTGGGCATCCCGGTCATGAGCGTGATCTACGACCTCGTGCGGGAGGACCTGGCCCGCCGCCGCACCGCAGCCAAGGGCTAGCGGGCATCCTGCACGCGGCGCAGCGCCTCCCCGGCGATCTCGCCGTCCGCGACGATGGCCGCAAGGCCGGGGGCGTAGCGGTCCAGCATGGCCGCGGGCATCTGGATGTAGCGGTCGAGCACCTCGTGGGTAAGGGACCCTTCCGCCATGAGCGAGGTGCGGAAGCGGACTTCTCCCTCGTCGTAGTCCATCTCGAAATTGCCCAGCAGCAGGCCGTAATTGATGCGGTGCAGATACTCGGCCGCCTCGAGCCGGCGCGCGTCCGGCACGGTCTGGCGGAAGCTGGCGATGCAGATCAAAAAGGGCGCGCGGGCGTAGACCAGCACGGGATAGACGCCGTGCTCGCCCCGCGCGGCAAAGGTATAGAGGCTTCCCCCCTCCTCCTCCCGGCGGCAGCGGCAGCCGGACGCTTCCAGGTAGGCGCGCGTGCAGTCCTGCAAGGAATCCATCTCTCTTTTCCCCCTTCCTCCTCTTCAGGGTATGCGCCAAGGGACGCGAAGTTGACGTCCCGCGCAGGGGAGAAAAAAGCGGCCCCCGGATGATTCCGGGGGCCGCTCTTTGCAGAAACGCGATTATTCGTCGTCGTCGGGCAGGTTGGCAGCAGCGATGATCTTCTGGGCGATGTTGGCGGGGACCTCCTCGTAGCGGACGAACTTCTTGGTGAAGGAGCCGCGGCCCTGCGTCATGGCGCGAAGGTCTGTGGCGTACTTGAAGATCTCCGATAGGGGAACCTCGACCACGACCTCCTGGCCGTCCTCGACCGGGTTCATGCCCAGCACGCGGCCGCGCCGGCGGTTCATGTCGCCGATGATGTCGCCCATGTACTCGTCGGGGACCGTGATGTCCAGGGAATAGATGGGCTCCAGCAGCACGGGATCGGCGTCCACGCACTTCTTGAGCGCCAGGCGCGCGGCGGTCTTAAACGCCATTTCCGAGGAATCCACGGGGTGGTAGGAGCCGTCGTGGAGGGTGGCGCGCAGGTGCACCATCGGGTAGCCGGCGAGCACGCCGCGGACGATGTTCTCGCGCAGGCCCTTTTCGACCGCGGGGATGAAGGCGCGCGGCACGACGCCGCCGACGACGTTGTCCACGAACTCGAAGTCCTTGTCCTCGTCGTAGAGGGGCTCAAAGAGGATCTTGACGTGGCCGAACTGGCCATGGCCGCCGGTCTGCTTCTTGTGGCGTCCCTCGGCGTCGATGGACTTGCGGATCGTCTCGCGGTAGGGGATCTTGGGGTCCACGAGCGTGGACTCGACGCCGAACTTGGAGGCGAGCTTCTTGACCGTGACGTCCAGCTGCATCTCGCCCTGGCCGGAGAGGATGGTCTCCGAGGTCTCGGCGGGCTTTTCGATGCGGAAGGAGGGATCTTCCTCGGCCAGGCGCTGCAGGCCCTGCATGATCTTGTCTTCCTCGCCCTTCTTCTTGGCGACGATGGCCATGGAGTAGCTGGGTTCGGGGTAGGTCACCCACGGGAAGACGATGGGATGCACGGGGTCGCAGAGCGTGTCGCCGGTCTTGGTGTCCGCAAGCTTGGTCAGCACGCCGATGTCGCCCGCGATGAGCTTGAAGGAAGGCGTCAGCTTCTTGCCGCACATGGTCGAGATGGAGCCGGCCTTGGCGGTCTTTTCGATGTTGGCGTTGGTGAACTGCGTGTTGGGCGTCAGCACGCCGGAGATGATCTTGATGAGGGAGATCTTGCCCACAAAGGGGTCGGCCAGGGTCTTAAAGACCTGCGCGGAGAAGGGCTCGTCCACGGAGCAGACGCGCTCGGCCGGCTCGTTCGTCTTGGGGTTGGTGCCGCGCTTGGGGAAGGCCTTTTCCACGGGCGAGGGCATGAGGGTCACGATGAAGTTCAGCAGGTTGGAGATGCCCAGCGCCGGCAGCGCCGCGCCACAGAACACGGGCGTGATCGTCGCCGCCGCGATGCCCTTGCGCAGGCCGCGGAACTTCTCCTCGTCCGTGAGCTCCCCGGTCTCGAAGTACTTCTCCATCAGCTCGTCGTCCGCGGAGGCCGCAGCCTCGGTGACCTCTTCCCAGACCTCGTCGATCTTCTCCTGCATCTCGGGCGTGGTGTCCATCTCCTTGGAGAACTTGTCCAGGTAGCGGTAGGACTTGCCCGTGACCAGCGAGGAGAAGCCGATGAACTTGCCGTCCTCGTAGATGGGCAGCATGACCGGGCAGATGGCGGTCTGGTACTTCTCCTTGAGCTGGGAGATGACCTTGTCGTAATCGGCGTTTTCGCGGTCCATGGAGTTGATGAAGATCGCCCGCGGGATGGAGTGCTTGCTGGTGTAGGCCATGGCCTTTTCCGCGCCGACGCTCAGGCCCGTCACCGCGCCGATGACGATCAGCGCCGCGTCCGCGATGCGCAGGGGACCCATCATCTCCCCGATGAAGTCGAAATACCCGGGGATGTCGATGAAGTTGATCTTCGTGTCCTTCCATTCCACGGGGGCAACCGCGGTGCTGATGGAGAACTGGCGCCGGATCTCCTCCGGATCGTAGTCGGAGACCGTGGTCCCCTCCTCCACGCGGCCCATGCGGTCAATCGCGCCGGTGGTCCACAGCAGGGCTTCGGTCAGGGTCGTCTTGCCCTCGCCGCCGTGGCCGACGATCGCGATGTTGCGAATATTCTGAGAAGTATAGTCTTTCATGGAATGGGGTCCTCCTTCTTCCGTAATCAAAGAACTCGATAACGCCATTTTAACATACTTTACCGATGTTGAAAAGCCCCTTTATTCGCCGAGAAAAAATTTATTTTTTGCGGAGTATTTTTCGGCCCTTTCGGGGCCGCGGGGAGGCCGGATCAATCCCCGCGGTACTTGACCATCAGCTCGCGGAAGAGCGCCGCGGACGTCGGCGGCGTATAGGTGATGGCGTTGGCGCCGGCCTCGATCGTGCGCAGGATCGTCTCCTCCGTGGAGCCGCCGGTGGCGATGATGGCGGCCTGGGGGAACTCGCTGCGGATGCGGCGCACGAGGGGCGCGGTGTTTTCGGCGGCCGAGACGTTGAGGATGTCCGCGCCGGCGGCCAGGCGCGCTTCGACATCCGTGTCCATGCGCGCGACGGTGACCACGACCGGGATGTCGATGACCTCCTTGAGCCGGCGGATGCACTCGTTGCTCGTCGGGGCGTTGACGACGACGGCCGTGGCGCCCAGGGCCTCGGCGTCCATGGCCAGGTTCACCACGCGCGCGCCGCTGGTGATGCCGCCGCCGACGCCCGAGAACACGGGCATCTCCGCCGCGGTCAGCACCGCGTGGGTGATGGCGGGCTGGGGCGTAAACGGATAGACGGCGATGACCGCGTCCGCGTTGATGTTGCGGATGATGGCCACGTCCGTGGTAAAGACCAGGGACTTGATCCGGCGGCCAAACACGCGGATGCCGCTGGCCTGGGCGATGCAGCGCGGGATCTCGATCATGTGGTCGCGGAGATTGCCGCGGTACTCGGGCACAAACTTCTCCGCCTTTTCCGGGCGATCCACCCGATCCTGGTTCACATTGCACATGCGCATTCCCCTCTTTCGTACAATCGAATTTTCTCTACCCTATCACATTTTTCCAGCCGCGTCAAATCCCGTCCTGCGCGGCGCACTGCATCCACAGGCGCAGGACTTCGCCCAGGGAGGAGCGGTAACTGCGGCCGTGCAGGTCCTGCGTCAGCACCAGCGGCACGCGCGCGACGGCCTCGCCCTCCTGCATGGCGACGGCCTCGCCCACGATCTCCCCGGCGGAGAGCGGGGCGCGCAGGACGCTGGGTGCGCTCACCTCCACCGTGAGGCTCGCGCCCTCGCCCTTGCGCGTGAGCGCCGTCAGGTCCGCCTTGGCCGCGAGGTCCGCCTGGCGCACGACGGCGTTTTCCACGGGCACGCCCTGCACGATGACATCCCCCTGATGCAGAAGCTCCGCCGTCTCGTAGTGGTCAAAGGCGTATGTTAAGAGCCCCTGCGCCAGGGAAAAGCGCTTTGCGCTCGTCGAGGAGCCGAGGATCACGGCCAGGAACCGCTCCCCGCCGCGCTTGGCGGTCGCGCTGATGCAGTAGCCCGCCTCGCTCGTGGAGCCGGTCTTGACGCCGTCCGCGCCCTCGTAGAAGCGGATGAGGCGGTTGGTGTTGACCAGGTCCGTCACGCGGTTGTTCCTGTGCAGGATCTCGTCCATCCAGATGGTGGAATAGTCGAAGTACAGGGGATGCGAGAGCACTTCGAGCGAAAGCGCGGCGATGTCCCGCGCGGTGGTGTGCTGCCTTTCGGCCGGCAGGCCCGAGGCGTTGACATAGTGCGTGCCCGAAAGGCCGAGTTCCGCGGCGCGCTCGTTCATGCGGCCGGCAAAGGCGTCCTCGCTGCCGCGCAGGAGCTCGGCCAGCGCCACGGCGGAGTCGTTTGCCGAGGCCACGATCAGGGACTTGAGCAGGTCCTCCACCGTGTAGACGCCGCCCGCGTCCAGCAGCGCCTGCGAGCCGCCCATGCCCGCAGCCGCCTCCGAGACGGTGACCTCGTCCGCAAGGGCGATCTCCCCGGCATCGAGCGCCTCCAGCGTCAGCAGGATCGTCATCAGCTTCGTCAGGCTCGCGGCCGGGCGCTGCTCGTCCGCGTTCTTCTCCAGGATCACAGTTCCGCTGCGCGCATCCAGGAGCAGCACCGAGACCGCGTCCGCCTCCATGGGCAGCTCGCTCTCCAGGGGCTCGCCCTGCGCGGGGGCGGTCTCCGCCTGCGTGGTGGCGCTCTCCGCCCGCGCCGCGGCGGGCAAGAGCAGCAGCAGCGCCGCAAGCAATGCGGCAACCCATCGCTTTTTCATGCAAAATCCCTCCCGTCTGCTCCATAGGTAAGCAGAACGGGAGGGATTTATGCCCGGATTCCGCGCGTTTATTCGATGGCTTCCCCGGAGGCCCAGGCCACGCCCAGGTGCCGGCAGACCGTGGCCGCCAGGTCCGAAAAGCTCGTCCGCACGCCCAGGTCCCCGGTCGCGCCGCCGTGCAGCAGCAGGGGGACGTATTCGCGCGTGTGGTCCGTGCCGCGGAAGGTGGGGTCGCAGCCGTGGTCGCCGGTCACGGCGAGGAGGTCGCCCGGGCGCAGGCGCCGGAGCGCCTCGCCCAGCGTCCTGTCGAAGTGCTCCAGCGCGCGGCCATAGCCCTCCGCGTCGCGGCGGTGGCCGTAGAGCATGTCAAAATCCACCAGGTTCACAAACAGCAGGCCGGAAAAGTCGCGCTCGAGCAGGTCGAGCAGCGCGCGCTCGCCCTCCTCGTTCCCGTGCGTGGGGAAGGACTCCGTGATGCCCCGGCCGGCGAAGATGTCGGAGATCTTGCCCACGGCCAGGACGTCCCGGCCCGCGGCCTGCAGCGCGTCGAGCATCGTCCTGCCGGTCGGCTCCAGGGAGAAGTCGCGCCGGTTGGCGGTGCGAACGTACTTCCCTTGACCGCCCACGAAGGGCCGCGCGATGACGCGCCCGACGGCCAGGTCCCCGGTGAGCATCCCGCGCGCGGTTTGGCAGATCGCGTAGAGCTCCGAAAGGGGCACGACCTCCTCGTGCGCGGCGACCTGGAACACGCTGTCGGCCGAGGTGTAGACGATCAGCGCGCCGCGGCGGACGGCCTCGTCCCCCAGGCGCTGGATGATCTCCGTGCCCGAGGCCGTGCAGTTGCCGATGCACGGCCGGCCGACCGCCTGGGAGAACCGCTCCAGGAACGCGGCGGGGAACCCGTGCGGAAACGTGGGGAACGGCTTGTCCAGCACGAGGCCGCTCAGCTCCCAGTGGCCTGTGGTCGTGTCCTTGCCGCGCGAGCGCTCGGCCATCTTCCCCCAGCCCGCCCGGGGCAGGACCGCGTCCTGCGCGCCCAGCAGGCGCAGGAGCCCGAGCGAGCGCAGGTTCGGCAGCGCGAGGTCGGGCATTCTGGCCAGGATGTGCAAAAGCGTATGGCAGCCCGCGTCGCCGAACTGCGCGGCGTCGGGCAGTTCCCCGACGCCCAGGCTGTCCAGCACGACGACGACGGCACGATTTTCCTTCTTCATAGTTGGGGTTTCCTCCTTCGTAGTTTCCGCGTCTTAGGCAAGGCACGCCGAGGCGAGGCACCGCAGCGCGAGGGCGAGCGCCTGCGCCGCAAAGACGGCGGCGAGCAGGCAGGCATAGGCCGTCTTTCCCGGGATGTGCGCGCGCAGCGCGGCATAGGCCGTCACGCAGCAGCCCACGCACCACGCCGCAAGCGACAACAGCCCCTGCGGCACGAGCAGCGCGCCAAAGGCCAGCGCGCCCGCCCAGCCGTGCGCCGCGATCCACGCACTCCAGGCCATCCCCACGGAGAAGGCCCGGCTCACGAGCAGCGCCGCGCAGAGCGCGCAGCCAAAGGGATGCAGGGAGCAGAGCCAGAGCGCCAGCACCGCAAGTCCCTCCCGCAGGAGGGAGAGCAGCGCGCCCGCCGAGACGGAGACCGGCGAAAAGAGATCCAGTCCCTCCCCGCCCGTGCGAAAGCCGCTCGTCGCCGCCGCGATGGCGAGAAAGACGGCGATTCCATATCCGATTCCATAGTCTGCCAGGTGTTTTTTTGCGCCGCGCGCCGCGTCTTTCCACAAGGCGCATCCCTCCCCTTTAGGAAGGGTATGTTTCCTCCTGCGCGTCCATGCGCCTTAGGCGCAGGTGCTCGCAGATCTGCGCGAGGAACGCGCGGTTCGTGGGCTTGCCGCGCTCGGCCTCCACGGTATAGCCGAACCGGGATTGCAGCGCGCGCAGGTCGCCGCGCACCCAGGCGCACTCGATGGCGTAGCGGATGTTGCGCTCCACGCTGTCGGGCGTGCGGCGCATCTCCCGCGCGATGGGCGCGTAGATCCGGCTGCGCACGTCGGCCAGCGCCCCCTCGTCCTGCAGGGCGATCGCCAGCGCGCGGCAGAGCTGGCGGGTGCCGAGCGTCTGCGGCTTGAACCCCAGGCGCAGGAGCTCCTCGCCGAGGGCGTTTCGGTCCGGCGTGGCCAGGGCCGCGCCGCGCACATCGTCCAGCGCTGCGGCGAGCTCCGCCTCCGTGGCAAACCGGGCATTCTTTGGCGCGCGCAGGTTCTGCGCGCAGGGCAGGAGCAGTACGCAGGGCCTGGGCGCGAGCGCGCGGGCGAGCGCGAGGCCGTCCTGCCCCGGTAGGACCGCGTCCAGGACGAAGAGATCCGCGCCGCTGCGGCGCAGCGCCTCCTCGTCCACACGGCCGCCCGCGGCAAGGCCCACGACGCGGTCCGCGCCGCGCGCCCGGATCTGTGCCTGCGCGCGCTCGGCATCCCCCAGCGTCCGGCGAAGGATGTAGATGCGCATCTGCCCGCCCCCTTTCGCACCCATGGAAAGAGGGTTCGACGCGCGGGCGCGATTTCCTGCCAAAGACATAATGCACTCTTTTTTGTGCATTTGTTAAAAGATGGGTTATGCACTCTTTTGGGGGACTGAAGAGGGCGGCTGAAAAGCCGCCCTCTCTCACTGGGTGTCGAGCATCCAGTCGATGTAGAGGCCATAGCCCTTGGTCGGGTCGTTGACGTAGACGTGCGTGACCGCGCCCACGATCTTGCCGTTCTGCAGGATGGGGCTGCCGCTCATGCCCTGCACGATGCCGCCGGTGACGCTGAGCAGCTCCGGGTCCGTGATCTCGACGACCATGGAGCGGGAGGCCCGGGAGGCCTGGGGCGTCAGGCGGATGATCTCGCAGGCAAACTCCTGCACACCGCTGCCGTCGATGGTGGTCAGGATCGTGGCGGGGCCGAGCTCCACCTCGGACTGCGCGGCCGCGGGCAGGCCCTGCGGGTAGAGCGGGTTGGGGTCCGGGTCGCGCGCGCTGCCGTAGACGCCGAACTCCGTGTTCTTGGTCAGGGTTTCCAGCGCGTCGAAGTTCCCGGTGAAGACGCCGTGCAGCTCCCCGGCCTGGCCGCGGGCGCCCTTCTGCACGTCCACGATCTCGCTGACGTAGACTTGGCCGTGGTCGATGGGCAGGATGCTGCCGGTGTCCAGGTCCGTCACCGCGTGGCCGAGGGCGCCGAAGGCGTTCTCCTTGGGGTCGATATAGGTCAGGGTCCCGATGCCGGCGGTGGAGTCGCGCACCCAGATGCCCAGGCGGCGCTGGCCGGTCTCATCCGTCGCGGGCTCGACGGTCGCGGTGCGCTCCTGGCCGTCGCGCACGTACTCCACGGTGAGCGCGCCGTCCCCGCTGCTGCGCACGGCGTCCGTCAGGTCCTGCATGGAGTCGATGGACGCGCCGTTGACGCGCTTGATCAGGTCCCCGGAGCTGAGCCCCGCGTCGCGCGCGGGGTTGACCGTCGTGCCGTCCGGAAGGTAGACCTCCGCGCTGTCGACGATGAACACGCCGTCCGTAAACAGCGTCAGGCCGATGCTCTGGCCGCCGGGGATGAGGATGCGCGCGTCCTCCACGCGGACCTCGACGGTCTTGAGCGGAATCCATCCCAGGAGGGAGAACTCGACCCGCGCGCTGCCCGGCTCCTCCGTGGTCAGCGTCGTCACGCGCGAGCCGAGCGTCTCATCCGTTGAGGAGAGCACGCACGTGCTGTCCTCCGCCACCTCCGCCTTTATGGGCAGAAAAAAAGAATACGACTTTTCCTCGCCCGGCGTCAAATGAATCAGGTCCGGGATTTTGCGCAAGCTCTGGACGGAAGGCATGGAGTTCCATGCCACCAGGGCGCACGCCAATATCCCTCCCAGCACCCGTTTTGCTTTCATTTTCCACACCCCATTTGCGATTTTTCACGCTTAAGGTGTGGACTTTGCATCCGCGTTATTCTGGGAGATGTCGGAACCCGTTTCTCGACGTGGTCTAGTTGGCCGCATTCTCTTCGGGCCGCAGGCCCGATGGAAAGTTTTTTCTTACTGGATTACTTGAGGTCGAGCAGCTTGTCGATGGCCTCCTGCAGGACGCCCGCCGCGCGGTAGTTGAGGACGAGCTTCTTTTCGCGCTCGCTCAGGTCCGTGACGTTGTTCTCCAATCCGCCATCCATGTACGCGGACTGCATCGTGCCAATGCTGGTGTCCAAGCCATTGCAGATGCGCACCACGTTGTCCAGCGAGGCGCCGCCCAGATTGCCCGCCAGCATGGAAAGAAGCGTGGAATAGGGCATGTTGATCGAGCGCGCATAATCCTTGAGCGTCATGCCCTTTTCCCGGATCTTCCGTTTGATAAACTCTTCGCGTGTCATACTTACCTCCGATGCCGCGTACCTTTTACAGCCGCAGAAATAGTTATGAAGCAACTTACTTATTCATTGTATAACAACCCTCTCAAACATTCAATAGCGGTATTTTCTACCTGGAGGATTGTTTTTTCGAATGTGCGGCTTTTTGTGTAAAGAAAACGAAAATTCACGGCAAAAAACACGCAAAATCCAGAAAAGAAACGCAAACCCACATCCAAATTGATGTATGCTGCGCGGGGAAATATACATCCGGAAAGTTTTTTTGGCAATTTGGCACAATTTGTAAATTTTAAGTTAAGCGATTTCGGAGCTCGGCGGCCATCTGGAGCATTTCCCGCGCGTGAGAGAGGGTCGCGGCGGTCTCCTGCGCGCCGCCGACCATGCGCGCGATCTCTCGCACGCGCTCTTCAAAGGACAGGGCGCGCACGCGCGTGAGGGTGCGGCCCTCCTCCTCGCGCTTTTCGACGAGGTGGTGGCTGTCGCCCAGGGCGGCGATCTGCGGCAGGTGCGTGACGCAGATGACCTGGCGGCGCCGGCCGATGGCGGCCATCTTCTCGCCGACGACCTGGGCCATGCGGCCGCTGATGCCGGTGTCGATCTCGTCAAAGACGAGGGTGCCCACGTCGTCGCTGTCGGCGGCGATGGTCTTGAAGGCGAGCATGATGCGGGAGAGCTCGCCGCCGGAGGCCGTGCGGCTCAGGGGCTTGAGCGGCTCGCCGGCATTGACGGAGATGAGGAAGCGCACGCGGTCCAGGCCGGAGGCGGAAAAGAACTTTTCGGCCTCCTCCTCTGCGGGCAGGGCGGAAAAGTCCACGTGCAGGTGCGCGCTCTTCATGCCCAGGTCCCGGAGCTGCGCCTCGACCGCGGCGCAGAAGCGCTCGGCCGCAACGCGGCGCAGGCCGCTCAGCTCGCGGCAGGCGGCGTAGAGCTCGCGGGCGAGCTTGTTCAGGCGGCGGTCCAGCGCGCCGGAGTCCTTCTCCTGCCGGGAGAGCTGGTCGATCTCCTTTTTGGCGTCCTCGCAGTAGCGGAGCACGTCCTCGACGCTGTTGCCGTACTTGCGCTTCAGGGACTTGATCTCGTCCAGGCGGTTCTCGACGTAGTCCGCGCGGGCCGGGTCAAAGTCCATCTTCTCGGCCTGGACGTGGATCTGCATGGCGATGTCCTCAAGGGTGTAGTAGATGTCGCGCAGCTGCTCCTCGAGCTGGGCGAACTGCGCGCCGTAGCCGGAGATGCCGCCAAGAAGCGACACCGCCTGGCGGATGGAATCCGTGCAGGCGGGCATGTCCTCGTAGCCGTCCAGGAAGGCGGAGCACTGCGAGAGCGCCGAGAGGATGCGCTCGGCGTTGCGGATGAGGTCGCGCTGCTCGGTCAGCTCCTCCTCCTCGCCGGGGGAAAGGCGCGCGCGGTCGATCTCCTCGACCTGGTAGCGGAGCATGTCCAGGCGCTGGGCGCGCTCCTTTGTGCCCTGGCGCACGCCGCGCAGGCGCAGGCGCACGCTGCGGTACGCGTCGAAGAGCTCGCGCACGCGCTGGGCGGGGGCGGCGATCTCCTCGTGGGCGTAGTCGTCCAGGAACTTCAGGTGCCGGCCCTCGTCCAGCAGGGACTGGTGCTCGTGCTGGCCGTGGACGTCAACCAGGGCGTTAGTCACCTGGCGCAGGAGGCTGAGCGGGATGAGCGATCCATTGAGCCGCACGATGTTGCGGCCGGAAAGGGTGATCGTCCGCGAGACGATGAGCTGCCCGCCCTCGGCCTCCACGCCGTTCTCCTCCAGCAGGGGGAGGAGCGACGGGCAGGCGCTCGCGTCAAAGAGCGCCTCGACCACGGCGCGGTCCTGGCCGGCGCGGATGAGGTCGCGGTCCGCCCGCTCGCCCAGGGCCAGGTTCATCGCGTCGATGACGATGGACTTGCCCGCGCCCGTTTCGCCCGTGAGCACGTTGAGCCCCTCGGTGAACTCCAGGTTCAGCGCGTCGATGAGCGCGATGTTTTGGATGCTCAGCTGACAAAGCATGTCTCGATCCCTCCTGCGCCGGGGCGCGGATTCCTCCTTTATTTCTTCATGCGCTCAAACTTGCGCATGAGGGTGGCGACGTCCTGCTCGTTCTGCGCGATGACCAGCAGCGTGTTGTCGCCCGAGATGGTGCCCACGATCTCCGGCCACTTGAGGGAGTCGACCGCCTCGCCCGCGGCGCTGCCGCTGCCCGAGAGCGTGCGCACCACGATCAGGTTGCCCGCGGGCGTGATGCTCAAAACCGATTCGTTGAAGATGCGGATGAAGCGATCCGCAAGGCCGTGCTCGGCCTTGTCGGCGGTGGCGTATTTATACCCGCCGTTGTCGGAGAGGACCTTGAGCAGGCGCAGCTCCTTGATGTCGCGGGAGACCGTCGCCTGCGTGACGTCGATGTTGCGCGCGCGCAGGGCAGCCGCAAGCTCCTCCTGGGTCTCGATTTCCTGGGATTCGATGATCTCCTTGATCACGGCATGTCGTACCGATTTCATGCGTTCCTCCTTGCAAGTGAGATGGGAAGGGACGGTTTTGCGGCGCGCCTAGCGCTCGACGAGCTTGGCGTGCACCTTGGCGAAAAAGTCGCGCCGGTCCAGGCGGATGAGCCGCGCGTCGTAGGGGGCGCGGCGGATGCGCACGCTCTCGCCCGAGGCCATGGAGATCAGGTCCTGGCCGTCCGCGCAGATCATCGCGGGCAGGGACCGCGCCTCGATCCGCACGGAGATCTCCTGGTCCGGCGCGAGCATGACCGGCCGCGCCCGCAGCGAGTGGGGACAGATCGCCATCAGCGACAGGCACGTCAGCCGCGGATGGACGATCGCCCCCCCGCAGGAGAGCGCGTAGGCGCTCGCGCCCGTGGGCGTGGAGACGAGGATGCCGTCGGCGACATAGTGGTCCAGCTTCAGGCCGTCCACCTCCACGTCCGCGCGGACCACGGCCAGCGACGACTCGCGCCGGACCACGATGTCGTTGAGCGCGTCCACCTCCTGGCCCTGCCAGCTCGCCCGGAGCATGAGCCGCCGCTCGACCTCGTAGTCCCCGCTGAGCACGCGGTCCAGCGCGCCGGAGAGCCCCGCAGCCTCCACCTCGGACAGAAAGCCGAGCTGGCCGAAGTTCACCCCCATCACCGGCACGCTGCGCGCCGCCGCGCGCCGCGCGACCGCAAGGATGCTGCCGTCCCCGCCGCAGACGATCAGCAGATCGCTTCCCGCGATGACCGCTTCGCGGGAAAGGACCTCGCCGCCCGAGATCTCCGCGCGGTCGCTGCACACCTCGATCCCCTCGCTGCGCAGGCGCGCCGCCGCCGCAAGCACCGCCGCCTCCACCTTCCCGCGGTGCGGCCCCTGCAGGAGACCTACCCGTTCGATCTTCATCCGCGTCCTCCCTTTTCCTACAGTATACACGAAAACTTCAAAATATACAACGCTTTTTGCAATTTTATACAGAATCTACGGCCTGGAGCGCCGTTTCGACCGCGCCCTCGGCGTCGAAGGGCTCCGCCGCGCCTGCGCGCAGGTGCAGGAGGAACTCGACGTTCCCCTCCGCGCCGCGGATGGGCGAAACCGCAAGGCCCAGCGGCGCAAAGCCCATGCCCGGCGCAGCGGCGATGACGCCCAGCAGCACCTCCCGGTGCACCTGCGGGTCGCGGACGATGCCGCCCTTGCCCACCTGCTCGCGCCGCGCCTCGAACTGGGGCTTGACGAGCACCGCCAGGTGCGCGCCCTCGCGCACGCAGGTGCGCACCGCGGGCAGGACCGTGCGCACGGAGATGAAGGACACGTCCATGGAGGCAAAGTCCGCCGCGCAGCCGCCGAGCAGCTCGGGGCTGAGGTTCCGGGCGTTGACGCGCTCGAGGACCGTCACGCGCGGGTCGTTGCGCAGCTTCCAGTCGAGCAGGCCGTAGCCCACGTCCACGGAAAAGACGCGCTGCGCCCCGTTTTGCAGCATGCAGTCCGTAAATCCGCCCGTCGAGGACCCGACGTCCAGGCAAATAAGGCCCGAAAGGTCCAGCCCGAAGGCGCGGATCGCGCGCTCGAGCTTGAGGCCGCCGCGGCTGACGTAGGGGATCTTGTCGCCCTTGACCACGAGGCCGGCGTCCGTCTTGAGCGGCAGCGCGGGCTTGTCCAGCCGCTGGCCGTTCTGAAAGACGCGGCCCTCCATGATGAGGGCGCGCGCCTTTTCCACGGTGTCTGCGATTTGCAGGCGCACGAGCGCCTCGTCCAATCTCTCTCGCTTCATGTTCTAGTCCTTCCCCACTTCCTGCGCATCTTTCGGGTTGTCGGCGCCGAGGAGGCGGCGCAGCGCGCGGCAGATGCCCTCGACGTCCAGGCCGCAGCCGGCGAGCTGCTGCGCGCGCGTACCGTGCGGGATGAAGGCGTCCGGGATGCCCAGCGGCAGGACGCGCGCGCCCAGGCTGAGCTGCGCGCACCGCACGGCCACCTGCGCGCCAAAGCCGCCCAGCGCCGCGTTCTCCTCCAGGGTCACGATGGGCAGGCGCGCATATTTTTCCAGCATGCGGTCGGGCAGGGGCTTGACCTTGCGGCAGTTGACGACCTCGACCTCCAGCCCCTCCAGGGCGAGGGTGTCGGCGGCCATCATCGCGGGACCCACCATGGACCCCACCGCAAAGACCACGGCCTGCGCCCGGTGCGCGACGCTGACCACCTGCCAATCCCCCTTCTGCAGGGGGACGATGTTGTGCGCGGCGGCGCTCTCCGCCTTGGGATAGCGGATGGCGACCGGGCCCGGCGCGTCCTTGGCCCAGCGCAGCATCATGGCGAGCTCCTGCGCGCAGGAGGGCGCAAGGAGGGTCAGGTTCGGCACGTGCGTGAGGAACGAGAGGTCAAAGGCGCCCTGGTGCGTCGCACCGTCCTCGCCCACAAGGCCCGCGTGGCCGATCAGGAAGACTGCGTGCAGGTTCTGCAGCGCCACGTCGTGGACGATCTGGTCGTACCCGCGCTGCAGGAAGGTCGAATACACCGCGAAGAAGGGCTTGGCCCCGCCCGCGGCCAGGCCCGCGGCCAGGGTGACGGCGTGCTCCTCGGCGATCCCCACGTCGAAGAAGCGGTCCGGATGCGCCTCGGCAAAGCCCGCGACGCCCGTGCCGTCCCGCATGGCGGCGGTGATGACGCAGACCGCCGGGTCCTCCGCGGCCATCTCCAGCAGTGTCTGGCCGGCGCAGGCGTCAAAGCCCGGCGCGGGCGCGGCCTCGCGCTCGACGAAATAGGGCGCGACGCCGTGGTACTTGTCGGGCTTTTCCTCCGCGGGCTTGTAGCCGTAGCCCTTCTGCGTCACGGCGTGGACGAGCACGGGGCGGCCGAGGTTCTTCGCGCGCGAAAGGTTCCGGATGAGCAGGGAGAGGTTGTGCCCATCGATCGGACCAAGGTAGGTAAAGCCCAGGTTTTCGAAGAACTGGCCGTGGACGAGCAGGGACTTCACGGCGTTTTTGACGGAATAGACCGCGTCGTGCAGCGCCGGACCCACGCCCGGGATGCGCTTGAGGAACCCGGCCGTGCGGCTCTTGAAGCGCCAGTACCCCCGGTTGGAGCGCAGGCGGTTCAGGTATTCGGACAGCGCGCCCACGTTCTTGGAGATGGACATGGTGTTGTCGTTGAGCACGACGACGAGCGGCAGCTCCGAGCGGCCGGCGTCGTTGAGCGCCTCGACATTGGGGCCGTCCATGAACGCGCCGTCCCCGACCAGGGCGACGCAGTGGTAGTCCTCCCCGCGCAGGCGCGCTGCGCGCGCAAAGCCCAGCGCCGCGGAGACCGCCGTGCCGCTGTGGCCCGCGCCGAAGGCGTCGCTCTCGCTCTCCTGCCGGCGGGGGAAACCGCTCAGCCCTCCCGCGCGGCGCAGGGTGGGGAACTCGTGCAGGCGGCCGGTCAGGAGCTTGTGCGCATAGCACTGGTGGCCCACGTCGAACAGGAGCTTGTCGCGCGGCAGGTCGTAGACGTAGTGCAGCGCGACCGTCAGCTCCACCGCGCCCAGGTTGCTGGAAAGGTGGCCGCCGTTGCGCGCGACGACGCGCAGGATCTCCCAGCGGATCTCCTGGCAGAGCTGCTCGAGCTCGCGCAGAGAGAACCGGCGCAGGTCTGCGCCGCCCTGGATTTGCTCTAAAATCGACATGGAACCCCTCTCTCTTTTTTTCGCCCGTGCCTTGCGCCGGGGCTGGCGGGATTGCAAAAAAAATGCCGCCGCCTTTGCGGGCGGGCGGCGCGCGCCGCCCGTCACAGCACCCAGAGGATGGCGATGATGATTCCCAGCAGCGCGCCGGCCAGGACCTCCAGGGGCGTGTGGCCGAGAAGCTCGCGCAGCTGCTCCTGCGTGTCCTGGTAGCCGGAGCGCTTGTCCATCAGGTGCTTGATGATCTTATTGATCTTGGCGGCCTGCTTGCCGGCGGCGCGGCGCACGCCCGCCGCGTCGTACATCACCACCACGGCAAGGGCCGCCGCGATGGCGAAGTAGGCGCTGTCAAACCCGTAGTTCAAGCCCATGGAGGCGGCCAGCGCCGTGACAAAGGCCGAGTGCGCCGAGGGCATTCCGCCCGCCCCGACAAAGCGCGTCACGTCCAGCCGGCGAAGCAGCATCAGGTTCAAGAGCACCTTGATGATCTGCGAGCTGACCCAGCCCACCGCCGCGGGCATCAGGCACGGGTTCTGGAAGACGAGCAGGATGTTGTTGGTCACGGGCTGCCTCCTTAGTGTTTGCGCGCGGCAAAGTCCCGCGCAAGATCGGAAAAGAAGCCGTCGGCGTCCACGGGCTGCACCTCGCGGACGGCCTCCTCGGTCAGGCTGTCGAGCCTTTGGCGCGCGCCGTCCACGCCGTAGAGGGCGACATAGGTGAGCTTGCCCTCTTTTTCGTCCTTGCCGACGGTCTTGCCCATTTCCTCGGTGGTGGAGGTGGCGTCCAGGATGTCGTCGGCGACCTGGAAGGCCAGGCCCAGCGCCGCGCCGTAGCGGGAAAGGGCGGTCAGCTCCCGCTCGCTCGCGCCGCCGATCTCCGCGCCGGCCAGCAGCGCGCCGCGGATCATGGCGGCGGTCTTGTTCTTGTGGATGAAGTGGAGCTGCTCCTCGCGGCGGGCGGGGTCTGCGCCCTGCTTTTCGCAGAGCACGTCCAGCGCCTGGCCCGCGACCATGCCGGTCAGGCCCGCCGCCTCCGCGACGCGGCCGATGGCCCGCAGGTGCCGGAGCGCGTGCTCCGGGTTGGCCTGCGCCGCGCGCGCCATGTGCGCAAAGGCGTGCGTGAGCAGCGCGTCGCCCGCCAGGATCGCCATCGCCTCGCCGTAGACGACGTGGTTCGTGGGCCGGCCGCGGCGCAGCGTGTCGTTGTCCATGGCGGGCAAATCGTCGTGGATCAGGGAATAGGTGTGGATCATCTCCATGGCGCAGGCGGCGGGCAGCGCCTCCCGCAAAGCGGACGGGGAGTCGCGCAGGTCCGTGCCCACGCGCTCGGCCGCGGCCAGCACCAGGCACGGGCGCAGGCGCTTGCCGCCCGCGAGCAGCGAATAGCGCGCGGCGTCCGTGATGACCTCGGCCCAGCCGCCGTCCTTGGGCAGGGCGAGGGGCAGCGCCGCCTCCACCATGGCGCGATAGCGTTCGAACTGCGCGTGCATCGTCAATCCTCCTCCGGCTCCTCGGCGTCAAAGGGCGTGCGGGAGCCGTCCTTTTCCAGCTTCTCGACGCGGCCGCGTCCCTCCTGCAGGAGGGCGCTGAGCTTCTCGGCCAGGGCGCAGCCCTTTTCGTAGGCCTTGAGCGTCTCCTCCAGCGTCATCTCTCCGCTCTCGATCTTCTCCGTCAGGGCCGTGAGCTCTTCCATGCCGCTCTCGTAGGTCATTTTCTTCATGGGTTTTACTCCCCCTCGTCGTTGTCCAGAAACACCGCGAGCGCGCGGGCCGAAACGCCGCCGCCGGCAAAGCGCAGGAACAGCTCGTCCTCCGGCCGGACCTGGCCGGCGCGCAGGATGGGCTCGCGGCCCCGGCGCACCGCGGCGTACCCGCGCCGCAGCACAGCCTGCGGGTCCAGCGCGGCAAGGCGCGCCTGCGCGCGGCCAAAGTCCGCTTCGCGCGCGGCGAGCGCCGCCCGGGCCTGCGCGCCGAGGCGCTGGCGCAGGGCGCCAAGCTCCTTCTCCCGCCCCGCAAGGTCCGAGAGGGCCTGCGCGGGCTGCACGCGGGCCGCCAGGCGCGAAAGCCGGCCCTCCCGCTCGGCGATGGCGCGCAGAGTCCGCGCGCGGAGCGTTTCGCGCAGGCCGTCCAGGCGCTGCAGCGCGTCCCGCACGTCGGGCACCAGGAGCTCCGCCGCGTTGGAGGGCGTGGCCGCGCGCGCGTCCGCGGCAAAGTCGCAGAGGGTGAAGTCCGTCTCATGCCCGACGGCGGAGACCACGGGCACGGGGCAGGCGCGCACCGCGCGCACGACCGCCTCCTCGTTGAAGGCCCACAGGTCCTCCATGGACCCGCCGCCGCGCCCGACGATCACCGCGTCCACCGCCTGCGCGCCCAGGGTCTGCACGGCCTGCGCGATGGAGGCCGCCGCGCCCTCGCCCTGCACGCGGCAGGGGCAGAGCAGGATGTCCACGGCCGGGTTGCGGCGGTGCGCCACGCGCACGATGTCCCGGATCACCGCGCCGGAGGGCGAGGTCGCAACGCCGATGCAGCGCGGCGCGCGCGGCAGGGGGCGCTTCTTCTCGGGATCGAAGAGGCCCTCGGCCTGCAGGCGGGCGCGGTCGCGCTCAAAGCGCAGCCAGAGCTCGCCCACGCCGTCGCGCTCCATGCCCTCGCCGTAGAACTGATACTGGCCCTGCGCCTCGTACAGGGAGACATAGCCGGTCAGCAGCACGCGCATGCCGTCCCTGGGGGCAAAGGGGAGCCGCATGGCGTTCTGCCGGAACATCACGCAGCGCACGAGGCCGCCCTCGTCCTTCAGGGAGAAGTAGAGGTGGCCGGAGACGTGGCGCTTAAAGCCGGAGATCTCCCCGCGCACGCACAGGCCGCGCAGCAGCGAGTCCGCCTGCAGGAGGGAGCGCACATAGCCGTTGAGCTGGCTGACGCTCAGCGTCAGGCGGTCACTTTGCGGCATGTTCCGCGGCCTCCACGGCGTTTTCCATGAGCATGGCGATGGTCATGGCGCCGACGCCGCCGGGGACGGGCGTGATGCGCGAGGCCACCTGCGCGGCGCTGGCAAAGTCCACGTCGCCCACGACCTTGCCCTCCACGCGGTTGATGCCCACGTCCAGCACCACCGCGCCGGGCTTGATCATGTCGCCCGTGATCATGCCGGCCTTGCCCACCGCAACGACCAGGATGTCCGCCCCGCGCGTGACCTGCGCAAGGTCCTGCGTCCGGGAGTGGGCGATGGTCACGGTGCAGTTCTTCTGCAGGAGGAGCAGCGCCATGGGCTTGCCCACGATGTTGGAGCGGCCCACGACCACCGCGTGCTTGCCGGAAAGGGGCACGTCCTCGATCTCCAGCAGGCGCATCACGCCCTTGGGCGTGCAGGGCACAAAGCCCGGCTCGCCGATGAGCAGGCGGCCGGCGTTGATGGGATGGAAGCCGTCCACGTCCTTGTCCGGATCGATGGCGCGGATCACCTCGCGCTCGTCCAGGTGGCGCGGCAGGGGGAGCTGCACGAGGATGCCGTGGACCGCAGGGTCTTCGTTCAGGCGCTGCACGGTGCTCAGCAGCTCCTGCTGCGTGGTCTCCTCCGGCAGGCGCAGAACCGTGCCGTTCATGCCGAGCTTTTTGCACGCGCGCTCCTTGTTGCGCACGTAGATGGCCGAGGCGGGGTCCTCCCCCACGAGCACGACCGCAAGGCCGGGCGTGATCCCCCGGCTCTTGAGCGCCTCCACGCGCGGGGCGAGCCCCTCGCGCACGCGCAGGGCAATGCCCTTTCCATCGATGATGCTGGCCGCCATGGCGTCTTCCTCCCTTGTCTCTCTATGAATTCTTTCCGCTTTGGAGTTGTTGTAGTCCGAGCAGCGCCGCGCCCACGGCGTTGTCGCCCGCGTATTCCGGCCGGGCGAAGTAGGGCCGCACCGGGCTGCCGCTGCGGCGGATGCGCTCCCGCAGGAGCTCCCGGAACCGCTGCGAGGAGGCAACGCCCCCCGCAAGGAGCGCGCTTCGCAGCCCCGTCTCGCGGCTGGCGTTCGTCAGGAGCTTTTCGATCGTGCGCGCCAGGCACGAATAGACCTCCGCCGCGATCTGCTCCGGCGAAAAGCCGCCGCTGTCCGCCATGCGCATGACCTGCGCCTCGGCCCCGGAAAAGGAGCAGTGCAGGCCGCGGCAGGTCACGACCACCAGGGACTGCGGCTGCGCGCCGCGGCTGAGCTTCTCCAGCTCCGGCCCCGCGGGGAAGGGCAGCCCCAGCCGCACGCCCACGCGGTCCACGAACTGGCCCGCGTGCAGGTCGTCCGACCCGCCCAGGAGCGAGATGCTCCCGTCCTCCCCGCAGGCGAGGACCTCGGTCGTGCCGCCGGACAGGTGCAGCGCCAGGTGCGGCCCCGCGGGCAGGCCGGAATCGATGCGCGCCGCGGCGATGTGCCCAGCCTGGTGGCTCGAGCGGAAGCGCGGCACGCCAAGGAGCGCCGAAAGCGACGCGGCCATGCCGCTGCCCACGGTGAAGACCGGCATGTAGGAGCCCTCCACGTCCCGCGGGGCGTCCGACGCGCAGACCGCCGCGATCTCCATCCCCGGCACAGCCTCCGAGAGTTCCGCAATCAGCTCGGGCAGGTTCTGCACGTGCTGGAACACGCCCTCACTCTGCCGCAGACCCCTGCCGCCCATCTTAACGACAAGCAGCCGCCTTGCGCTCCCGAGCACATGCCCGTCCAGCGCGACAGCGGCAACCGAGGTCGTATAACAGCTTGTGTCCATGCCAAGTACGGCTTGCACCGCGCCTCAGCCCCTTTCTTCCGCCGGAAGGGCCGCCGGCGCGCGCTCGCCCTGCGCATCGGGAGCTTCCTCCGCAATGGGGGCAGCTTCTGCCAGGGGGGTAGACTCTACCTCGCGGGCGATCGTGCCCAGGATTCCGTTGATGAAGGAGGCCGCCTTGCCGCCCGAGAACGCGTGGGCAAGCTCCACCGCCTCGTTGATGGCCACGCCCGTGGGCACATCCTCCCGGTAGAACATCTCAAAGAGCGCAAGGCGCAAAATGGCCAGGTCCACGCGGGCGATGCGCTCCAGCGTCCAGCCCTGCGCGTGCGCGGCGATGCGCGCGTCCAGGTCCTGCGCGCGCTCCACCGCGCCCAGGACCACCTGGTCGATGTATTCCCGGTCCGAAGTCGTAAGGGACGGCCCCTCGATCGTCTCCTCGATGGTGGAGGCGATGCCGTCGCCCCCCATCTCATACTGATAGATCAACTGCATGGCGATCTGCCGTGCCTCTCTGCGCGCCATAGTTCCTCCTAAACTCCCTTGTTAAAACTTAAAACGGATGTCGTCGTCCCGGTCCTTGGGAAAGAAGCGGGCGACAACGTCCCAAAGGCGGCGTCCGCGGTCCGCGAGCGCCCCGATCCCCGCGCCCAGGGCGACGAGCACGACGATCAGCACCGTGCGCCAGAACCCCAGCGTCAAAAACAGCACGGCGACAATCAAACCCAGCGCCCCGCCCACGAGCGCATACAAGTGCGCCCGGATCAGGCGCAGGACGTCCTCTTTGTTCAACGAAAGCCCCCCTTATTCCACCCGCACCGGCTGGGGGGAGCCGACCGCCTCGACAAAGATCTGCACGTCCGTCACCGGCACGCCCGCGTGGGTCTGGACGTAGTCCTTGACCTCGCGCTGAATCTGCGCCGTCGCCTCCGGCAGCACCGAATCCGGCGCAAAGCTCACCCGCAAAAGCACCCGCACGCCTTCCTGCTCCGTGGCGAGCAGACGGCTCTCCACATCGCGCACGGCGGCGCAGGCGCGCACCGAGCGCTGGACCATCGTGTCCAGGGCGGAAAGCGCGATGAGGATGGAGCCGTTGTCCGTGGTCTTGATGAGGACGGACTCCTGCCCCTGGACCGGGGCCGCGGCATGGCCCAGCGCCGCGTAGAGCACGCGCAGGGCGATTAGGGCGACGACGACCCCGAAAATCCCGAGCACAAGGCCCGACGCCTCGCCAAAGCTCTGCAGCGCCGAGCGGAACGGGCCCAGGGCCACGCCCACAGCGAACACCGCCGCCGCAAGCAGCACGAGCGCACACAGCGCCGCAAGCAGCCGATCGTACCACTTCATCTTCATCGGGAAGGTCCCCCTTTTCTCCTTGCAGGGCAGGCGCAAAAGGCCCGCCCTGCTGTTGAATGCGCGCATAAAGAAACCTGCGCATGGGGCGTGCGACCGCGCACGCGCAGGCTCTTCCCTGGCGAACGGCTATTTTCCTTCGGGGAAATTACTTGACCCGGGGAGCGGGCGCCTCCTCGGGCGCGGCGATCTCGGCCGGGGCTTCCTTCTCGAACTTGACGGCCTGCACGTGGACGTTGACTTCCACAACGCGAAGGCCCGTCATCGTCTCGATGGCCTTTTTGACGTTCTCCTGCACGGCGCGGCAGGTCTCGGGAATGCTGATGCCGTAGTAGAGGGAGAGATAGAGGTCCACAGCGGCCTCCTCGGTGCCCACCTCGACCTTGACGCCCTTGGTGTGGTCCTTTTTGCCCAGCATCTCGTTCAGCGACGAGGACATGCTGCCCGCCATGCTGGCTACGCCCTTGACTTCCGTCGCGGCAAGGCCGGCGATGATGGCGATGACGTCATCCTCAAAGGTCACAGAGCCGATCCCGTTGTCGATTTCGACGTTCACCGGCATATTCTCGCTCATGGTCAACACCTCCAAACATAAGTTGATTCTATTATAACAGATGCGCACGGATTCTGCAAACCCCTTATGCGCCAAACCCTTCCGGCTTTTTCCAGGTTTTTGCGCGCGGCGCGCGCAATTTCCCGGGCAAGCGCGCCGCCTATCCTGCGACGGGGATGATCTTGACGTTTCCGGCCTCCTGCTCGGTCTGGCGCATGGCGATCTCCAGGATCTGGGCGGTGTCCTCGTCGGATAGGCGGTCCCGCTTGACGACGATTGTGACCGTCCCCTCCTGCACAAAGGCGGCCGCGTCCTCAAAGCCCTTGGCCACAAGCTGCGTCTCGATCGCGCGCTCCTGCTCGGTCTGGCGCGTGAGCTCGATCCGGCGCGCGTCGGCCTCGCGCACGGATTCCTCCGGCGCGCCCTCGCGGTGCACGATCTCGTCCAGAAGCGCGATCTCGTCCGCGCGGGCGGTCTCGCGCTGGGCGCGGAAGTCGCGGAAAAAGTCGCCCGTCTCCTCCTGCGCGGCAAGGACGCTCGCCGCCTCCGCCGAAGCGGGTTCCGGCTGGTTTGCCGCAAGGGTGCGCGTGACAAGCCCCAGCCCCAGCAGCAGCACCATCGCCGCAAGCGTCACCGTGGTCCGGTTTTTCCAAGGTCGCATAAACATCCTCTCCCCTCTCCTCTTCGCGCGCCGGCCGTCAATCGGTCTCGCCCTGCGCGCTGCGGGCGAAGACCTCCACGCTCGCCGCCGGCACGTCCAGCGCGGTCATGGCCGCGCGCAGCAGCTCCGTCTGCACGGCGAGGTCCCCCGCGCCCTCGGCGACGACCAGGACCCCGCGCACGCCCTCCTCGTCCTCGTTGATGAAGACCGTGACCTCGCCCGCGCCCCGGATGTCCGACAGCGCGGCCGAAAGCCGCTCCTCCAGGCCCAGGGCCGCGTACTCGGCGTCCGCGCTGCGCGCCCGCTCCTCCTGCCCCGGCAGGAAAAAGGAGAGCGCCACAAGGCCGATCCCCAGCGCGAGCAGCAGCAAAAGGCCCGCAAACTTCCTGTCCCGCAGGGCGCGGGACAGCCCTTCCCATCCGCTCATTCTCCCATCCCCATTGCGGCCCGCACGATCGCAAGCGCCGGCGTCAGCAGCGTCAGCAGCACCGCCAGCGAGAAGGCGAAGCCGAAGTAGTTCTTGACCGATCCATCCGGCAGCAGCGCGTCCAGCACCGTGGAGAGCACCGCCAAGCCGCACAGCGCGGCGACCGCGCTGCGAAGGGTTTCCATCATGCAAATCCCATCCCCATCCGCATCAGCGCCGCGACAAAGACGAAGAACATCGCGCCGATGCTGATCATCAATATGAAAAGCGTGGTCAAAATATCCGCAAAGTCCTGCAGGGCCGGGGCGATGCGCTCCGCGCCCAGGGGCTCGATCGCCGCGGCGCACAGCCGGTAGGCCGCAATCGTGAGCAGCACCTGCGCGCACGGCCCGAGCAGGATCAGCAGAAACCCCGCCAGGCCCACCGCGCCCACCGCGTTCTTGACCACGATCGAGCAGCCGACCAGGGTGTCCGCCGTGTCCTTGAACGCCCCGCCGATCACGGGCACGAACTTGTCCACGGCGTACTTGGCCGCGCGCATGGTCACCCCGTCGTAGCTGGCGCTCGTCGCGCCCTGCACGGTCAGCACGCCCAGGAACACCGTAAACCCCACGCCCAGCGCCCAGTGCACCATCGAGCGCAGGAGCTTCCCCGCGCTCGTGAGCCGGATCTGCGGCGCCAGGCGCGAGACCACCGCCACCGCCGCGGCAAGGCCCAGCAGCGGAAACAGCGCCCGCTGCGCAAAGCCCGCGAGCGTCCCCGTCGCAAGGAGCCCCAGGCTCTGCATCTGCGCGGCGGACTGCGCGCCGCCCATGGCCGTCAGCAGCGCCAGCATCGTGGGCAGCAGCGCCGCAAACAGGTCGACCATGCGCCCGGCCGTCTCCTTGCCGGCCTGCAGGAGATTGGCCGCGTCCGCCGCGGCCGGCAGCGCCATGCACAGGTAGGTCATCAGCTGCAAAAGGCGCGCCGCCCCATCGCCAGAGGAAACGGCGCGCAGGCGCAGCAGCGCGGCGCTGAGCACCGCAAGGCCCACGAGGCGCACCATCCGCGGGGCAAGGCTGCGAAGGTTCCCCGCGAGCGCCTCGCCCGCGGCGGAGAGGATCTCCCCGACGGGCAGGGCGGCGCCGCCCTGGGACGCGCTCTCCAGGAGCGAGGCGACGTCCAGCTCCGGCGCGGCCTCCTGCAGGGGCGCAAGGTCCATCTCGCCGAGCAGCCGCTCCGTCTCCTCGCGCAGGAGCCCGGCAAGGCCGCTCTCCTCCTGCGCCCGGGCCGCGGGGAGCGCGAGCAGGAGCAGGCTCAGGAACAGCGCCGCGGCCGCGGCAATCCGTCTTGCGCGCATGGTTCCCCCCTCCTTTCGCCCTAGCCCAGCAGCAGGAGCACGGCGTCGCACAGGTCCAGGACCATGGGCAGGGCCGCGCAGAGGATCAGGATCTTGCCGCCGAGCTCCACCTTCTGCGCCAGCGCGCCGGACCCGGCGTCCCGGCAGAGCTGCGCACCGAGCTCCGCCGCCACCGCGATGCCCGCGCTGCGCAGCAGCATCCCGCTCAGCTCCCCGGAAAGGCCCGCCCGGCCGAACAGGTCCGGCAGCGCGCTGAGCGCTTCGCCCGCGCCCTGCAGCACCCGCAGCAGCAGCGCAAGGCCGCAGGCGATCTCGCAGACGAGCGCGGCCTCCTTCCGCCCAAAGGCGCGCAGCACCGCGCCCATGGCCGCGCCCAGGATCGCGATGCCGGCAAGGCGCAGCACCTCCGTCATCCGTAGAGGGGGAAGAGCGCCTTGATGCTGGTGAACAGGTCGCTGACTCCCCCGAGGATCAGGGCCAGCGCGAGCACCAGCCCCCCGATGTTGCAGACCATGGCGATGTCGTCGCGCCCGGCGCTCTTGAGCACGGTCGAGGCCACCGCCATCAGCAGCCCGATCGCCGCAATGCGCAGCAGCAGATCCACGTCCATTCCCGCTTCCCCCCTTCTTTTGTCCGCCCGCTAGAGCAGCAGCACCAGCGCCGCAAAGGCCGCCAGCAGCCCCAGGCGCGGATAGAGCGCCGCGCTCTGGTCCAGGGCCGCGCGCTTCAGGTCCCGGAGCTCGCGCAGCTGCTCCTGCGCGCTGTCAAACGGGCCCGTCTCCCCTGCGGGCAGCGTCGGCACCGCGCGCAGCAGGGCCTGCACGATCTGCGCGGCGTCCCTTTGCAGCCCGGCCGCGCGCAGCGCCGTCTCCAGCGCCTCGCCCCCGAGCGGACAGCTCGCCTCCCAGAGCGCGTCCGCCAGGCGGCACTGGCCGCGCAGCGACTCCACGGCCTCCGGCAGCGGCAGGCGCAGGTGCTCCACCTGCGCGCGCAGCAGGCGCACGGCGCGCAGCGCGTCCTCCAGCGCGTCCAGGCGCGCGTGCTCCCGCGCGATCCACCAGAACCCCAGCGCGCCCAGGGCCAGCGACACCAGGCACGCGCCCAACTGCTTCAGCATGGCCTTCCCTCCCCGTCCAGCACCGCGGCGATCCGCCCGACCCGCCCGCCCAGCACCACGATGCGGTCGAAGACGCCCGCGCGCAGCAGGGGCTCCAGCGCGGGGCGGCGCTTCGCCTGGGCAAAGCCCGCGGCGTGCGCGCTGCAGAGCACCTGCACGCCGCAGCGCCGCGCGTCCAGCAGCGCTGCGGCGTCCGCCTCTCCGCCGATCTCGTCCGAGACGATCACGTCCGGCGCCATGGACCGCGTGAGCAGGCGCACGGCCTCGGCCTTGCCCATGTTGTCCATGACGTCCGTGCAGGGGCCGACGTCCAGCTGCGGCACGCCCCGCACGCAGGCGGCCAGCTCCCCGCGCTCGTCGGCGATGGCCACCTGCGCGCCCGCGCGGCTCAGGGCGCGCGCCAGCTCCCGCAGCAGCGTGGTCTTGCCCATCCCCGGCTCGGAGAGCACCAGCGTCGAGCGCAGCGCGCCGCCCGGCATCGCCGCCGCCAGCGCCCGCGCGTCGCACGGGACCTGCCGCGCGATGCGCACGTTCAGGGCCTGGACCTGCGTCAGGGCATTGCGCCGCGCGCCGTCCAGCGCCATGTGGCCGCACACGCCCACGCGGTGGCCGCAGGGCAGGGTCAGGAACCCTTGGTTCAGCTCCTCCTGCCGGGCGTAGAGCGCCTGGCCGCAGAAGGAGAGCAGCAGGTCCCGGATCTGCGCCTCGTCCGGCTCCAGGGGGATGCGCAGGTTCTTTTCGCCCCGCAGCAGCAGCGGCCGGCGGACGCGGATGCGGATCTCCCGCGCGCCGGCCATCTCCCGCGCGTACGGGGCGAGCGCCGCGCGGAAGGGCGGGCTGAACTGGGATAGGAGTTTGTCCATTGCCTTCACCTCGCAGGAGTATATGCCCCGCCCCCGCGGAATATCCGCCCCGCGCCCCCTTCCCAAAACGCAAAAAGCAGCCTTCCCAAACGGAAGGCTGCCCGCGCCGTCGGCCAAAAGCGCAGAACCCCCCGGCGGGAGAAGCCGGAGGGTTCTGCAAGGAATGCGCCCTTTCGCCCTATAGGACGGAGGGCGAACCGGAAAAGTTCCGCGCCCGAAAAAAATTTTTACGCGCGCAGCAGGCGCTGCATCAGGGGCAGGAAGTGCTCCGCGTCGCCCGTCGTGTGCAGCTCGCACCCGCCCGCGCCCGCGGCGCGCAGGAGCCCGCGCTCCTCGAGCACGTGGCGGAGCTGGCGCACGGTGCCCAGGTTCCCGTCCACGAGGGGAATCCCCGGGGCGATGCGCTCGAGCGCGCGGCGCAAAAAGAGGTAGTGCGTGCACCCCAGGACGATGGCGTCCGTCGGCCGGGCGAGGTGCGGCGCGAGGACCGCCCGCAGAGCCGCCTCCGCCGCGGCGTCGTCCAGGTGGCCCGACTCCACGCACTCGACAAGGCCCCGGCCCTCCACGGGCACGGCGCCCTCGCCGTAGAGCGCCATCAGGCGCTGGAACTTCTCCATGTGCAGCGTCGCGGGCGTGGCCAGCACCAGGATCTGGCCGCCGTGCAGCAGCGCATGGGCGGGCTTGAGCGCCGGCTCCATGCCGATGACGGGCAGGGCGAGGGTCTCCCGCAGCTCCTTTGCCGCCGCGGCCGTGGCCGTGTTGCAGGCGATGACCAGGGCCTTGACGTCGCGCTGCAGGAGCTCGTCCACCACGCGGCGCACGCAGGCGCGGATCTCCTCCGGGGACTTTAGGCCGTAGGGCGCGTTCGCATTGTCCCCATAAAATAGGAAGCGCTCGTGGGGCAGCAGGGCCATGGCGTCCCGCAGGACGCTGACGCCGCCCACCCCCGAGTCGAAGATGCCGATGGGTCTAAACATGCTCCGCCTCCAAAGAACAGGATGTGACAGAAACAGTATACCACATCCCGTCCCCGCCGTCACGAGGCAAAAGCGGACGCCGGGTCCAGCAGCAGGTCCGCGATGACGTCCGCCAGGGGTTCGGTGGCGTTCAGCGCTTCCTGCAGGGTGTTCTCGTTGTGGCCCACCTCGATGAGCACGGCGCGCTCGCTCATGTGCTGGTTATATCTCCCGGTCTTGACCATGATGTCGCGGCAGATCCCGGGGATGCGCTCGTTGAGCCCCTCGGTCAGGGCCTCGGCGAGCTTGTAGTTCTCCTGCCAGTTGGGCTTGATGGAGAAGCCCTCGCCGTCGTCGCCCTCGCCCGTGCCGATGAGCATCATCAGGCGCGCGTAGTCCTTCCCGTTCGCGGTCACGCACGAGGGGTTCGTGTTCCGGGCGCTGGCCGCGTCGCGGTGGATGTCCAGGACCATGTCGAACGCCTCCCCGGCCTCCTGGTACTTCTCCAGCGTCGCCAGGGACCGGATGTAGGCCGTGCCGAGCTTGGGCGGCTCGTGCTCGGTCCGGTCGTGGACGACCTCGATGCCGCGCGTCTCCAGCTCCTCCTTGAGCTTTGCGCCCACGGCCATGATGTTGAAGTCCGCATCCGCGCTGCGCCACTGCGTGGTCTCCTCATAGGGGTTGTCCGGGTCCTGGGCAAAGGCCTCGTAGGAGTGGGTGTGGTAGAGGAGCACGCGGGGCTTTTCCTTGGGTTCGGCCTCGAACTCCCCCTCGATCTTGGAGATCTCCACGCGGATGCGGTCCACGTCGTCGGGCGCGTCGCCCGTTTCCCCCTCGGCGGTGACGGGCACGGCCTCCTCCCCGTCGGGCAGCCAGGTGCGAAGCGCTTGGGGCTTGTCCGCGGCGGGGGCCCCGGCCGAAGCCGAAACGCCCGCGCTCTCCTGCCCCAGGGTTGGGCTGTCCTGCGCACCCGCAAAGACGCGGATGCCCACGACGATTGCGACGATGAGCAGCACGGCCAGAACCGCCGCGCCGATGACCTGCGAGAGCTTGTAGACCTTGATGCGGATCATGTTGCCTATCCCCCTCCGGTTTTCCATGTGCTGGTAAAAGCCTATGCGCAGCCGGAGGGAAAAATGCCGGCACGAAAAAAACGGCCCCTTCCCGGAATCCCCGGGAAGCGAGCCGTTTGTTTTCGCTGGTCTTAGCCGTTCGCCTTGGCGGCGGCGCGCGCGAGCTGCGCCTTCTTGCGGTTGGCGGCGTTCTTGTGCATCACGTGCTTCGCGGCAGCCTTATCGACGGCGGCGGAAGTCACGCGCAGCTGGCTCTCAATCTGAGAGGCGTCGCCCGCAGCGACGGTGGCGTCAAACTTCTTGATCTGGGTGCGCACGGAGGACTTGACCATGCGGTTCTGCAGGTTCTTCGTGGCGGTGACCTTGACGCGCTTGATCGCGGACTTGATATTCGGCATTCGTTTTCACCCCCTCAGTACAAATCGACATGCACTATCATAGCATCTTCCCCTTCAAATTGCAAGTAAAATTTCCAATTTCGCAGGAAATTAACGCCGGCTTTTTCCGGCGCGCGGGGCAAAATAGAAAAAATCAGGAGGCGATTTACATGCAAGACCCTGCATTCCGGACGGACCTGGCCATGGAGGCGCGGGAGGCCGCGGGCGAAATCCCCGGCGTGGAGATGACAAAGGAGCAGGACGCGGGCGCGGAGATCGTCCGCGTCCGCGTGCGGACGAAGGAAGGGGCCGACGCGCTGGGCAAGCCCCTGGGGACCTACGTCACCCTGACCCACCCCGGCCTGTGCGCGGGCGAGGTGCGCGCGGACGGGGCGCTGGCCGCGCGCCTGGCGCAGGAGATTGCGGCGCTCCTGCCCCTGCGCGAGGGGGCGAGCGTGCTGCTGGTGGGCCTGGGGAACCGGCGCCTGACGCCGGACTCCCTCGGCCCGCGCGCGGCGGGCGCGGCGCTGGTGACGCGGCACCTGCACAAGGCCCTGCCGCAGCTGCGGCCGGTGAGCGCGATCCTGCCGGGCGTCACGGGCGAGACGGGGCTGGAGACGGGAGAGCTCGTCGCCGCGGTCTGCCGGGCCTTTCACCCGGGGGCGGTGCTGGCGCTGGACGCGCTGGCGGCCCGCAGCGCCGAGCGGCTGCTGACCACGGTGCAGATCGCGGACGCGGGGGTCGCGCCGGGGTCCGGCGTGGGGAACCACCGCGCGGCGCTGACGCGGGAGGAGCTCGGCGTGCCGGTGGTGGCGCTGGGGATTCCCACGGTCATCCACGCCTCGACCATCCTGCGCGACGCGCTGGAGCGCATCGCGGGCGAGGCGGGCGCGCGTGTGGACGCCCGCGGCCTTGCCGAGGACCTGGGCGCGGGGGACCTGCTGGTGACGCCCGCGGGCATCGACGAGCAGGTCCGCGCGGCGTCGGCGCTCCTTGCGGACGCGATCGACCTGGCGCTCCACGCGCCGCTGACACTGGCGGACATTCGCGCCATCCGCGGCGAATAGACAAGGGGAGCGTTTTGCCCCGCCCCAGCTTGCAGCCATGCGTCTTGCATGGTTTTGAAGCGTGCCGGCACGCCAAAGGGGCGGGGCAAAATGCCCCGCCCCTCCTATTTTTTTGCGGTTCAGGCCTTGTGCGGAATCCAGCCCTGCGCGCAGAGGAGCTCTGCGGTCTCCACCGCGCCGCCGGCCGCGCCGCGCAGCGTGTTGTGCGACAGGCAGACGAAGCGATAGTCGAAGATCGGGTCGTCGCGCAGGCGGCCGATGCAGATGCCCATGCCGCGCTCGTAGTCGCGGTCGAGCTTGGTCTGCGGTCGGTTGTCCTCCGCGCAGTAGTGGAGGAACTGCGCCGGGGCGCTGGGCAGCTCGAGCTTCTGCGGCTCGCCCTTGAAGGTGGCCCAGGCCGCGAGCATTTGCTCCTTGGTGGGCTTGTTCTTGAACTTGACAAAGACCGTGGCCAGGTGCCCGTCGGAGACCGGCACGCGGACGCAGTGCGCGGAGATCTTGGGCGAACTGGCGTTGACGATGAGGCCATCCTCGAGCTTGCCCCAGATCTTGAGCGGCTCCTGCTCGCTCTTCTCCTCCTCGCCGGAGATGAAGGGGATGACGTTGTCCAGGATCTCGGGCATGGTGGCAAAGGTCTTGCCCGCGCCGGAGATGGCCTGGTAGGTCGAGACCATCACGCTCTCGATGCCGCAGGAGTACAGCGGCGCCAGCGCCGGGACGTAGGACTGGATGGAGCAGTTGGGCTTGACGGCGATGAAGCCGACCTTGGTGCCCAGGCGCTCCCGCTGGCGGACGATGGCGTGGGCGTGCTCGGGGTTGATCTCCGGGATGATCATGGGCACGTCCGGCACGCCGCGGTTGGCCGAGTTGTTGGAGACGACGGGCGTCTCGGTCTTGGCGTAGGCCTCCTCCAGGGCGCGGATCTCGTCCTTCTTCATGTCCACGGCGCAGAAGACGAAGTCGCAGGGTCCGGCGACCTCCTCCACGTGGGAGGCGTCGAGCACGGGCATTCCGGCGACCTGCTCCGGGATGGGCGCAGACATGGCCCAGCGGTCCCCCACCGCCTCGCGGTAGGGCTTTCCCGCGCTGCGGGCGCTGGCGGCCAGGGTGCAGATCTCAAACCAGGGGTGGTCGTGCAGCAGGGTGATGAAGCGCTGGCCCACCATGCCCGTGGCGCCCACGATCCCAACCTTGTATTTCTGCATGGCTCTTTCTCCTTTCCAAATCTGTCCGGCCTTAGAGGGCCTTGGTCTCGATCTCCTCGCGCAGCTTGGCGAGGACCTCGTCGTAGGTCATCGTCTCCACCGCGCCCTTGCGGGAGCGGACGGACAGGACGCCGTTTTCGACCTCCTTGTCGCCCAGGACGAACATATAGGGGATCTTCTGCATCTGCGCCTCGCGGATCTTAAAGCCGATCTTCTCGTTGCGCAGGTCGATCTCGGTGCGGATGCCGGCCTTTTCGAGCTTGGCCTGCAGGTCCTTTGCGGCCGCGTCCGCGCGGTCCGTGATGGTGAGGATGCGCACCTGCACGGGCGAGAGCCACAGCGGGAAGGCGCCGGCGAACTGCTCGGTGAGGATGCCGATGAAGCGCTCGATGGAGCCGAAGACCACGCGGTGGATCATGACCGGGCGGTGCTTCTCGCCGTCCGCGCCAACGTAGGTCAGGTCAAAGCGCTCGGGCAGGTTCATGTCGAGCTGGATGGTGCCGCACTGCCAGGTGCGGCCCAGGCAGTCGCGCAGGTGGAAGTCGATCTTCGGGCCGTAGAAGGCGCCGTCGCCCTCGTTGATGGTGTACTTTACGTTCAGGTCGTCCAGCGCGCCCTGCAGGCCGTCAGTGGCAAGGGCCCACATCTCGTCCGTTCCGATGGAGTTTTCCGGGCGGGTGGACAGCTCCACCGTGTACTGGAAGCCGAAGACCTTGTAGACCTCGTCGATGAGCTGGTAGACGCCCTTGATCTCGTCGCGGATCTGGTCCGGGCGCATGAAGATGTGCGCGTCGTCCTGCGTAAAGCAGCGCACGCGCATCAGGCCGTGGAGCGTGCCGCTCTTTTCGTGGCGGTGGACCAGGCCCAGCTCGCCGCTGCGGATGGGCAGGTCGCGGTAGCTCCAGGCGCGGCGCTCGTAGACCAGGATGCCGCCGGGGCAGTTCATGGGCTTGATGGCGAAGTCCGTGTCGTCGATCTTGGTGGTGTACATGTTCTCGGCGTAGTGATCCCAGTGGCCGGAGCGCTCCCACAGGGCGCGGTTGAGCATCATCGGGGTCTTGATCTCCTCATAGCCGTGCTCGCGGTGGATCTTGCGCCAGTAGTCCTCCAGAAGGTTGCGCAGGATCATGCCCTTGGGGTAGAAGAACGGGAAGCCCGGTCCCTCGTCGCGCACGTCGAAGAGGTCGAGCTCGCGGCCGAGCCTGCGGTGGTCGCGCTTCTTGGCCTCCTCCAGCTGCTGGACGTAGGCGTCCAGGTCCGCCTTCTTGGGGAAGGCCGTGGCGTAGAGGCGCTGGAGCATCTTGTTCTTCTCCGATCCGCGCCAGTAGGCGCCGGCGACGGACATGATCTTCACGGCCTTGACATACCCGGTCGAGGGCAGGTGCGGGCCGGCGCACAGGTCGGTGAAGTCGCCCTGCGTGTAGAAGGAGATGACCGCGTCCTCGGGCAGGTCCTCGATGAGCTCAACCTTGTAGGGCTCGCCCTTTTCCTGCATGTAGGCGATGGCCTCCGCCCGGGGCTTTTCGGAGCGGACGATGGGGTAGTTCGCCTTGACGATGCGCTCCATCTCCTTCTCGATCTTCTTGAAGTCCTCGGTGGAGAAGGCCGTGTCGCAGTCAAAGTCGTAGTAGAAGCCGTTCTCGATGGCCGGGCCGATGGCCAGCTTCGCCTCGGGCCAGAGGGCCTTGACGGCCTGGGCCATGACGTGGGAGGCCGTGTGGCGGTAGACGCGGCGGCCTTCCTCGTCGGCAAAGGTGAGGAACTCCAGCGCGCAGTCGCGGTCGATGACGGTGGTCAGGCCCTGCACCTCGCCGTCGACCTTGACGGCCAGGGCCTCCTTCTTGAGCGCCTGGGAAAGGGACGCGGCGATCTCCAGCGCGGTCTTGGGCGCCTCAAACTCGCGCACATCGCCCTTGAGCGTGATCTTCATGGCAAATTCCCTCCAAATTCAGTTTTTTTCTGTCCGGTTTTCCGGGGGAAGGGATGCAAAAGGCCCCGTCCCCCTGCAGAAAGATTCTGCAAAAGGGACGGGGCCGGACATACTGCCTTTGCGCTCCCCGCGGTTCCACCCAAATTGCCGCGCATCCCTGCGCGACCGCTTGACAGGCGCTAACGAGCCTTGCTTCGGCATGGTCAGAGGCTGGTCTTCGCCGGATCTTGCGCGTGAGCGCGCTCTCAGCCGCGTCGCGCTCTCTCTTGCCCGCGCACCCTGCCGGGTACTCGTTCCTCGTCGCCCCATGCGATTGAGACACAGTATAGCGCCTCTTTTGTCCGCTGTCAAGAGCGTTCCGGTTAATTTTTTCCCTCGGCGCGCTCATTCCACCGCGCCGAAGAGCAGCGGCCGGGGCTGCGGCGCCTCCGGCGCAAGGCGCACCGCGCCCGCGGCGAGCTCCAGCGCGGGCCCCACGCGCGCCTCGTCGTTGGCGTGCAGCAGGAGCAGCGTCTGCCCGCGCCGCACGCGGTCGCCAACGCGGACGCAGCACTCGATCCCCACGCCGTAGTCGATGGGGTCCTCCTTGCGCGCGCGGCCCGCACCCAGCGCATTGGAGGCAAGGCCCAGGTCCCGCGCCGCGAGGGCAGAGACGCAGCCGTCCTCCTGCGCGCGCAGGGGCACGCGCAGCCGCGCGCCGGGCAGGCGGTCCGTCTCCTCCAGCGCGCGCACATCGCCGCCCTGCGCCGCGACCATCTCGCACAGCTTGGCAAAGCCCCGCCCTTCCTCTAGGGCGGCTTTTGTGCGCAGGCGCGCCGCGGCGACCGCCTCGCCCGTGCCCAGGGCGACCATGCGCGCGGCGACCTCCAGGCAGAGGTCGCGCGCGCGGCCCGTCTCCTCCCCGCGCAGGATGCCGAGGGCCTCCTTGACCTCCAGCGCGTTGCCGATGAGCCGGCCCAGGGGCTCGTCCATGTCCGTGATCAGCGCGCAGACGCGCTTGCCCGCGGCCTTGCCGATGCGCACCATCTCCTCGGCCAGGCGGCGGGAGTCCTCCAGCGTGGGCATCAGCGCGCCGGAGCCGGTCTTTACGTCCAGCAGGATCGCGTCGCAGCCGGCGGCGATCTTCTTGGACAGGATGCTCGAGGCGATCAGCGGGATGCTGTCCACGGTCGCGGTGACGTCCCGCAGGGCGTAGAGCGCCTTGTCCACGGGCGCGAGGTCCCCGGTCTGGCCGATGACCGCACAGCCGATCCGCTGCACCTGGCGGACGAAGGCCTCCATCGAAAGGTCCGTGCGCAGGCCGGGGATCGCGGCGAGCTTGTCGAGCGTGCCGCCCGTGTGCCCGAGCGCGCGGCCGCTCATCTTGGCAACCGGCACACCGCAGGCCGCGCACAGCGGCACGGCGACCAGGGTCGTCAGGTCCCCGACGCCGCCGGTGGAGTGCTTGTCCACCTTGACCCCGGGGATGGCGGAGAGGTCCGCCTGCGCGCCCGTGCGCGCCATCTCCAGCGTCAGGGCGGCCGTCTCCGCCTCGTCCATGCCCATCAGGCGCACCGCCATCAGGAACGCGGCCGCCTGGTAGTCCGGCACGCTGCCGTCGTACACGCCGTGCACAAAGCAGGCGATCTCCTCCGGGGCGAGCTTCCCGCCCCGCTTCTTCGTCTCCAGGATCGTGCGCATATCCGCCATGTGTTTACGCCTCCTCGTTTGCGCGGATTTCGACCGCGTCCGGCCGCAGGGGCTTTTCGCGCGGGGTGTAGGCGGGCCGGCCGATGGGCACGAGGCTCATCAGGCGCAGGCCCTCCCCGGCCTTGCCCAGGTATTCGTCGATCTCCGGCGCGGCCAGGGCGGGCGCGTTCATCCAGCAGCCGCCGTAGCCCAGGTCCTGCGCGCAGAGCAGCAGGTTTTCGATCGCCGCGCCAAGGCCCAGGATGTCCGGCCGGGCCAGGCGCTCCATCTCCGCCTCGTAGGACAGGCCCGCCCCGCGCATGGCCGCCTCGAGCCGCGCATCGGCATACGCGACCGGGCGCATGTAGACCGCGAGCACCAGCGGCGCGCTGCGGAAAAACGTGGAGTGGCACACGCGGCCCTCGACATAGCTTTCCTCCGCCTCGGGCAGAAATTCGCGGTGCGCGCGGCGCACGCCGGCTTCCACCGCGCGGGCCAGGCCCTCGATGTCCTTGCGGCCCTGCAGCACGACGAAGAGCCAGTTCTGCGCGCCGCAGGCGCTGGGCGCTGCCTGGGCTGCGCGCAGCAGCGCCGCCAGGTCCTCCGGCCGCACGGGGTCGGGCGCGTATTTGCGGATGCTGCGCCGGGCGCAAGCGAGTTCTTCAAACGTGGTCATGGAAATGCCTCCTCATGGGATTTCGCGAAGGGAAAATTCGTCAAACGCAGCCGCCCAGGCCGCGAGCTTCTCCGCAAAGGAGCGGGACGCGGCCGCGGGGCTTGTCGAGGGCAGGACGCGCACGGGAACCGCCAGGACGGGGTATGTGCGCGTCAGGAGCTTGTGCGAGGCCTGGCCGTTGCACAGCACCGCGCGGATGCCCGCGTGCGCCGCGAGGAAGGCGGGGATGTCGTTGATCTCGGCCGCGCGGATGGCGCTGTCCAGGCTCCCGCGGCGGAAGCAGGAGGCCGCGCTGTCCCACAGGGCGACGCCGTGGGCGCCAAGGCGCGCGATGCGCCCCTCCGGCGTGCCCTCGTCCGCCTCGCCGTAGAGCGCGGCGAGGATCGTCCAGAAGGCGTTGCGCGGGTTCGCATAGTAGAACCCCGCGGCGATCGACTTCTCCGAGGGCATGGAGCCCAGAACCAGCACGCGCGCGCAACCAGGGCACAGGGGCGCAAGCCCCGTCTTCCGCTCCTCCATGCGCGGCCCTCCTCCCTTCTTTTGTATGCAGAAGGGGCGCCCGGGTTGCCGGGCGCCCCGCGGTGGGTTTTAGTCGTTTTCCAGGAGCTCGACGATGGTCTTGAGCTGGTCCACGCAGTCGATATAGGCGTAGCGGCCGCCGGTGTACTCGCCGCGCTGGAGGAGCTTCATGCCGTTGCCCTCCAGGGCGAGGATCTTCTCCTTCATGCCGTTGACGACAAAGGCGATGTGGTGGACGCCCTCGCCCTTTTCGTTGAGCACGTTGCGCCAGACGCTGGGCGTCTCATCCGGCTCGATGAGCTCGATGTCCAGGGTCTCGCCCACGTGGAAGAAGGCGAGCTTGGCGCGCGCGGGGCAGGGCTCGCCGTTGAACTCGCCGTGCGTCTTGTCGATGGTGTCCGTAAGGCTCCACTGCGGCTTCTCCACGCCGAGGAAGTCGGCGAAGGCCTGCGAAGTCTTCTCGATGTCGTTGACCACAAAGCCGATCTGCGTCACGATCTTGGTGCCAAGGATTCCCTTTTCCATGGAAAGTCCCCCCATTTCTTTGTATGGATTGCGCCGCTTTTAGGGCATCTCGATTTCGAACTTCTCGTCCTCGGCGTGCTTGACGACCACGCAGTCGTTGGCGTAGGTGCGCTCGGGCAGGACCACGAGGGTGGAGACCTCGCCCTCTACCGCGTAGGGCGCGAAGTGCCAGACGCCGGGCTTGAGGATGACCAGCGTGCCCTTGGGCACGAGGAAGGCCTCAAACGCGTCGGCGTCGATCTTGCCGCGGTTGGCCGGGGCCAGGTGGAGCACGACGTCGCCGTCCAGCGGCAGGTTGCCCTCCCAAGCGGCGGAGTGGTACTCCGAGGTATCCACGACGTTCGGGCGCTGGGCCACGCGGCAGATCGAGAAGGACGCAAGGTCGTGCTGCGCCAGGGGCAGCTGGAGCATGTCCGGCGTAAAGACCGAGGGGGCGTCGCCGTAGAACTCGGCGGGGCGCAGAAGGGAGACGAAGTCGCCGTAGGGGCGGAAGGCCTCGCGGTCCAGCTTTTTGACGGTGAGTTTGCGCATGGGTTGGTTCCTCCTTCAGATGTTCTCTATTTTTTTAGGCGAAAATACCGGGAAAAACGCGGTTTACAGCGGGCGGAAGTCCAGGCCGCGGGCGGTCTTCTTCTCCTGCTGGGGCACGGGCACGGATTCGGGCAGGCAGTCCTCGATGTCGATGCCATACGTGTTGGCAAGGGCGAAGAGGTTGTAGAGCATGTCCCCGATGGCGCCCTCCATCCCCTCCTCGCGCTCGACGGCCTGGGCCAGGTCGCCCATGGCGCGCATCAGGTGCAGGAGCTGCTGCTTTTCCCCAAGCCGCCCCTCGCGGCGGCGAACCATCTCCTGAATGTAGGAGAGCGTGATCTCATTGCCCATGGCCATTCCTCCGTTTTCGGGGTAAAGGGGGATCAGATGCGGTAGTCGCAGGAGACGCTCGTCTCCCGCACGGCGTGCATGTAGGCCTTGACCGGACGGTGCACCGGGTGGTCCGCATAGGCGGCAAAGTGCTCCTCGTTGTCAAACGTGCACAGGAGCGCCAGGTGGTAGGACCGCTCCGAGGCGAGGAAGTCCAGGCCGACCTCCAGGTCCAGGAGGCCCTCGATCTTGCCCCGCATGGAGCGGAGCATCTGCGCGGCCGCCTCGACCTTGTCGGGCCGGGCGTCCTTCAAGCGGAACAGGACGATGTGTCGAATCATTCTCTCTTCCTCCCAAGCAAGAACTTCTTTCCCAACAGTATAGCAAATTGCATTGCAAAATGGAAGGGCGCAATGTATACTGGTAGGGAGAAAACGAGTTCGTCCCGCAGGGAGGCAGGAGGTTTGACCATGTCCAACGAGATCCTCGACATCGCCGCGCGCATGAAGGAGCTGCGCGAGATCTGCGAATTTACCCCGGAAGAGATGGCCCGGGAGCTGAACGTCACGCCCGAGGCGTATGCCTCCTACGAGAGCGGCGCCATCGACATCCCCATCAGCGTGCTGCTGGCCATGGCCAATGCCTGCCACGTCGAGCCCTCCGCGCTGCTGACCGGCGGGGAGCCGAAGCTCCACGTCTACTGCCTGACGCGCGCGGGCAAGGGCGTGGGCATCGACCGCCGCAAGGAATACCGCTACAAGTCCCTCGCCTATAACTTCGGCAACAAGGTGGCCGAGCCCTTCCTGGTCACGGCCGGGGTCGTGCCCGCGGGCACGCCGCTCGTCGTCAACACCCACGAGGGCCAGGAGTTCGACTACCTCATCGAGGGCACGCTGCGGCTGACCATCAACGGCACGGAGCTCCTCCTCTACCCGGGGGACAGCATCTACTTCGACTCCTCCTACCCGCACGGCATGCAGGCCGTGGGCAGCGAGCCGGCCAAGTTCCTGGCGATCGTGCTGTAAGCCCTTTTGCGACCGAATTTTAGAAAAAACCTGCGCCCGGGCGCCGCTTTTTGGCTGCGCCGGGCGCAGGTTTTTTTATTCGATGGCGTAGGTCAGGCCGCGGTCGGTGACGACGAAGGCGCGCTGGCCCGCGTAGCCGGGCAGGCGCAGGTTCCCCTCCGGGGTGACGCTGCCGTAGACAAAGGCGCAGTCCGCGTCCTTTTCGCCGCGCTCCTCAGAGATGTAGGCGGCGACGGCGCGCGGGAAGCCCTCGCCCTGCGCAAAGTGCACGGTGACGCACTCGGCCTCCAGCGCGTAGACGTCTCCGCCCAGGGGCACGAGGGCGGCGCGCAGGCGCGCAGGCGCGAAGCGCTGGGCCGGCGGCGTCGCGGCGCGGCGCACGAAGTAGCACACGCGGCCGCTCCACGCCGCGAGGAACTGCTCCAGGGGGTAGAGCCGGCGCACGCTGGCGTTCTCGGGCGCGGCGGGGTCGTGGACGACGGCGAAGCGCCGCCCGTCCGCGCCCGTGGCAAAGCCGCACAGGAGCATCAGGTGCCCGTTCGTGGTGCAGGGCGCGCCCTCCAGGTAGGGCAGCTTCTCGTTTGCGGGGTCGTTGGTGTAGTGGACGCTGACGCCCACCGGGCGGTGCGCGGCGAGCTCCTCCTCCACCTCGTCCAGCGTGGCGTAGCGGGCGCAGGCCTCGTAGCCGTAGCTTGCGGCGATCGCCGCGGAAAAGGCCCAGTTGCCGCAGCCGCGATAGGCGCTGTCGTAGTTGTTCAGGGCGATTTCCTCGGGCAGCACGTTCTCGCCCAGGGCGTTGAGCTGCATGGCGATGGTCGTGGCCGAGCAGATCACGTTCCCGATGGCGGGGTCGCGCACCATCTGGGAGTAGCAGGGCGCCGGGGCGCACAGGTCCGCGCGGGGCGCGGGCGGCTCGGCCTTCGGGCGCGCGCTGTCCCGGCAGGAGAGGGTCACGCTGCGCACGCGCGGCGCCTCGCCCGCCGGGGAAAGCGTCGGCAGGATGCGGATCTGCACGGTGTCGGCGCGGCGGCCGTCCGCAAGGCGCAGGGTGTCCGTATCCATCTTCGCGCTCCCGTCCTGGGCGCTCTTGCTGTGGCGGTCGCAGAAGGGGCTCCAGACGCCGAAGGAGAACCAACCCGTGAACGCGCCGTCCGTGAGGCGCACGCGGGCCTGGACCTCGACGCTTGTGCCCGGCGGCGTGTCCGCGCAGAAGGACAGAAGGAGCGAGTCAAAGGGGCGGAGCGCGTAGAGCTCCTGCAGGGGTTCGGGGTTCTCAATCCGCAAAAGGTCGGCGTTGGACTGCATTTCGGTTCCTCCTGAAAAACGTGAGCGTCAAGGGCGTCACTCGCCCTGCGGGATGCGGCAGACGTCGATCCACTGCCCGCCCGTGGCGCGGGCGAGCTCCTCCGGCGTCAGGCGCACGGCGGTATTGGCGCCGCCCGCCGCGGGGTAGACGACGTCGAACCGGCGCAGGGATTCGTCCAGGTAGACGGAGGCCCCGCCCGCGGCAAAGGGGCAGACGCCGCCCACCGGGTGGCCGGTGATCTCCTGCACGCGCTCGTGCGGGAGCATGCGCGCCTTCTCGTGGAAGCGGGCCTTGAACTTCGGGTTGTCGATGCGCGCATCGCCCGCGCAGACGATCAGCGCGCAGCCCCCGCCCACCGCAAAGGACAGGGTCTTGGCGATGCGCGCCGGCTCGCAGCCGACGGCCTGCGCCGCAAGGCCGACCGTCGCCGTGGAGACGCGGAACTCGCGGATGCGGTCCGCAAGGCCGCAGGCGGCCAGCGCCTCGCGCACGCGGTCGGGCACGCCGGTGCGCACAAAGCCGAGCCAATCGTAGATGTGCAGCGCCGGGGCGCGGAAGTCGTCCGTCTCCAGGACGATGTAGTCGTAGCCCGCGTCCACCAGGCAGCGCACCGCGGCGTAGCAGGCGGCCTTTCCCAGGCCCTTGCCGCGGAAGCTCGGGTCCGCGGCGACCATGTGGACGTAGCCGCGCCCCTCCTCAAAGACGGCGGTCGCGGTCGCGCCGGCGCGGCCCTGCGCGTCCTCGGCAAAGAACACGCGCTCGGGCGCGACGCCCGGCTTGCCGAGCAGCTTCTCCCGAACGTCGTCCAGGGACCAGCTCTCCGTGCCCAGCTCGCCCCCGGCGCAGCAGCGCAGGAACGTCTCCTCGTCCCCGGGCGCAAAGGTGCGGATGGTCACGCCCGCGGGCGGGTCGTACGCGGGCAGATCCCGGCCAAAGCGGGCCATGAAAAAGTGCGCCATGTCTCTCCTCTCCCCCTCTTCCCGCCTTGCGCGGGTCTTTGTCGGAAATTGGGGTCAGTATAGCACGCCGCGCGCGCAAATGCAAGGCCCGCGCGGGAATCAGCGCTCGTGGGAGAGGAGCCAGCGCACAAGGCCGACCTCCCCGTCCAGATAGGCGCGCGCGGGCAGGTCGAAGTGGCCCGCGTCCTCCACCTCTGTGTAGCGCGCGTCGGGGTTGACGGCGCGCAGGGCCGCGAGGAAGTCCCGCGCGGCGGCCGGGTCCACGACGTCGTCCTGCGCGCCGGCGATCGCCCAGACGGGCAGGTCCGCCAGCGCGGCGCGCATCTCCCGCGTGTCGCGGACGCTTCCGCTCAGCGGGGCGGCGCAGGAGAAGCGCCCCGGCATGGCGGCCGCCACGGCGAAGGCGCCGGTCCCGCCCATGCTGTGGCCGGTCAGGCTGACGCGGCCGGCGTCGGCGCCGCATTCCTCCACCACGGCGTCGATCAGCTCCGCGAGGCCCTCCGTCACGCCGTCCCAGCCCGCTTCCCCGCTGGGGAGCTGCGGCATGACCACGTAGGCGCTTAGCGCAAGGTCCCCGTCCCGCAGGAACTTCGGCAGGCTCTCCGCCTCCATCACGAGCTCCAGGTCGTCCCCGCGCCCGCTGCCGCCGTGCAGGTACACGATCAGGGGCAGGCCGTCGCGCGCGCCGGACGGGGCGAGTAGTCCAGGCCGCCCGCCTCGCCCGTCTCCAGGGACGCCTCCTCAGCCTCCGGCGATGCCGATGGGGTGGCCGACGGCGTTGCGGCCGGGGTCGCGGTGGGCGCTTCGGCGGCGGACTCCGGGGACGCCGTCCCGGCAGAAGGGGCCGCGCTCGCGGCCGCTTCGGAAGGCGCGGCGGAGGCCGCGGGTGTGCCCGCCTCCAGGACGGGGGTCAGGTCCTGCTGCACCGCGCATCCGGCGGGCGCAAGGGCGAGGGTCAGCGCCAGCAGCGCGCAGGCCCATCTCCGGCTGTCTCTCATGTGCATCTCTCCTCCGTTTTTCCCCAAAAAGACCATAGGGAAAACGTCCGGGGGCACTTCATTGTTCCGGCGGTTCCCAAATTCACGCGCTGCACATACACTGCCACGGGAGGTGGAAACATGGAAACATTCCCCAAGGAGACCTGCGTCTTCTGCGACTTGCCGTGGAAGAACAACCGCGTGTGCTACGGCGGCGAGCTGTGCCCGCCCCCTGCGGTGCGGGCGCTGGACCTGGGCGGCACGCACGTGACGCTCTCGGAGGCGGGCGAGATCCTGGGCACGGGCGGGGACGGCGCGGAGCGGTTCCGGTTCGAGACGGGCATCCGCCCGGCGGACGGAACGCTGGCCTTTGACGCGCTGCACCGCCTGCTCTACTTCGCGGCGGACCGGCGGCTGATCGCCTATTCGCTGCAGGAGGGGCGCGTCGCCTTTGCCTGCGAGGCAAAGGGCCTGGCCGGCAGCCCGACGCTGTTCGAGTTCTCGGACGCACAGGGCGAGGCGCGCCTTGCCGCGGGCTTTGGCGACGGCACGGGCGCCTACATGGCCTGCGACCGCGTGACGGGCGAGACGCTCTGGCAGGCGCAGACGCTGGGCACGGTCGTGGACGCGGCGGCGCACTTCGCGGGATACCTGTACATGGTGCTGCGCGGCGCGCCCTGCCAGGCGCTCTGCCTGGAGGCGCGCAGCGGCGACCTGGTCTGGTGGAACCGCGGCCGGAAGGAGGGCGTGCTCGGCCAGGTTCTGGGCGGCGCGTACTGCGTGCGCAGCGCGGATGGGACGGTGCAGCGCTTCCTCCTGGAGGACGGCGAGCGCCTCTAAGGTCTTGCCGGGCCGGGGGACGGCCCCGGCCTACATACCCGCCTCCCGCTCTTTTGGTTTTTTGCAAAAACAGCCCCGCCCGCTGCGTGGATGCAGGGGGCGGGGCTGTTTTGCGGGGTCAGCGGTTCATCATGAGTTCGGAGATGGCGTCCAGGATCTTGTCGTGGCAGCCGCCGCAGCCGGTGGAGCACTTGGTGATCTTCTGGACCTCCTTGAAGGTGTCCTCGACCTCGCCAAAGGTCTTGCACTGGTGCAGCGCGTCGCTGACGTCATAGAGCGAGACGTTCTTGCACTTGCAAATCAGGCGGTTTTCCATGCGCGCATTCCTCCTTGACGACCTGCGGGCGCGACGGGCAGTCTCCCGGCGCGCCTTGCAGGATGGGATTTTGATTTTTCGGGTCCGGCGGCGCTTAGAAGTAGCGCTTCAGCAGGCCGTTGAAGGCCTTGCCGTGGCGGGCCTCGTCCTTGCACATCTCGTGCACGGTGTCGTGGATGGCGTCATAGCCCAGCTCCTTGGCGCGCTTGGCCAGGGCCAGCTTGCCGGCGGTGGCGCCGTGCTCCGCCTCGACGCGGACGGTCAGGTTCTTCTTGGTGTCGGGGTAGACGATGTCCTCGCCCAGCAGCTCGGCGAACTTGGCGGCGTGCTCGGCCTCCTCAAAGGCGATGCGCTTGTAGGCCTCGGCGACCTCGGGATAGCCCTCGCGGTCCGCCTGGCGGCTCATGGCCAGGTACATGCCGACCTCGGTGCACTCGCCGGTGAAGTTGGCGCGCAGGCCCTCGACGACCTCGGCGTCCAGGCCGTTGGCCACGCCGATGCGATGCTCATCCGCGAACTTCAGCTCGCCCTCTTCCTGCTTGGTGAACTTGGACGCGGGCGCCTTGCAGACGGGGCACTCCTTGGGGGGCTCGGAACCTTCGTAGACGTAACCGCAGACAGAACATACCCACTTCATGATGCAATTCCTCCATTTTTTCTCAATGCGTGCCATCCGCATTGGTATTCTTTTGCGTTGTGCGGGCGGTGGGCTTTTTTGTGGCCTCCTCGCCTCACGATTTGTATATACCCGGATTCGCGCCGGTTCTAACACAGGAAAAAAACTTTTTTTGCAGAATTTTCAGGAAAGGCGCGCGCGCAGGAGGGCGGCCAGGTCCTCGGCGCTCCGGTGCAGCATGGCCTCGTCCGGGCCTTCGAGCATGACGCGCACGAGCGCCTCGGTGCCGGAGGGGCGCACGAGCACGCGGCCGCAGCCGGCAAGCTCCGCCTCGATCTCCCCGATGCGGGCGCAGATCGCCGCGTCCTCGGCAAAGGCGTGCTTCTTCTCGCCCGCGCAGGGGACGTTGACGAGCACCTGGGGCAGGCGCTGCATCTGCGCGGCGAGCGCGGAGAGCGGCCGCCCCGTCTCCGTGAGGATGGAGAGCAGGTGCAGCGCGGTCTGGATGCCGTCGCCGGTGGTGTTGTCCCGCAGGAAGATGATGTGGCCGGACTGCTCGCCGCCCAGAACATAGCCGCCCTGCAGCATGCGCTCGAGCACGTAGCGGTCGCCCACGGCCGTGCGCTCGACGCGGATGCCGCTTTGGCGCAGGGCGATGTCCAGGCCCATGTTGCTCATGACGGTGGCCACGACCGTGTCGCCGGGGAGCTGGCCCTTTTCCTTGAGCGCGCGGCCGCAGACGACGAGCATCTCGTCCCCGTCGACGATCTTGCCCGTTTCGTCCACGGCGATGAGGCGGTCCGCGTCGCCGTCAAAGGCCAGGCCTACGTCCGCGCCCGACTCCACGACGAGCGCCTGGAGCGCCTCGGGATGGGTGGAGCCGCAGTCCAGGTTGATGTTCATGCCGTCCGGCTCGCAGGCGCGGGAGACGACGCGCGCGCCCAGGCGCGCAAAGAGCTCCGGCGCGACGCGGGAGGCCGCGCCGTTTGCGCAGTCCAGCGCGATGGTCAGGCCGGAGAGGTCCGCGCCCGCCCGCTGCACCAGCGCCTCGAGGTATTCGGCGCGCATCTCGGGCCGGGTCTCGATCCTGCCGAGCTCCGCGCCCGTGGGCGAGGGCACGCCCGCGCAGCCGCCGCGCACCAGCGCCTCGATCTCGTCCTCCAGCGCGTCGGAGAGCTTATAGCCCTCGCGGTTGAAGAACTTGATGCCGTTGTACTTGGCGGGGTTGTGGGACGCGGAGATGACCACGCCCGCGTCCGCGCCCATCTGACGCGTCAGCAGGGCGATGGCGGGCGTGGGCAGCACCCCGAGGTCCACCGCGTGCGCGCCGACCGAGCAGATGCCCGCCATCAGCGCGCACTTGAGCAGATCGCAGGAGCGGCGCGTGTCCGAGCCGATGATGACCGTGGGCTTGTGCGTGCCCTGGGTCAGCGCCTGGGCGCCCGCGCGGCCCAAGTCATAGGCCAGGTTTCCCGTAAGTTCCGTATTGGCAATGCCGCGCACGCCGTCCGTGCCGAACATTCTTGGCATGATGAACTCCTCCAAATACTCAATGCTGGGGGGCCTTAGGCGCCCAGGTCCAGCGCGGCCATGCTCGCGGCGACCGCGCCGTCCGCGGCAGCGCAGACGACCTGGCGAAGGGGCTTTGTGCGGATGTCCCCGGCCGCGTAGACCAGGGGCAGGCTGGTCCGGGTGTCCTCCCCGGCGCGGATGTAGCCGCCGTCCGCCAGCTCCACCTGGCCGCGGACGAGCTCGGTCTTGGGCTCCATGCCCACCGCGACGAACAGACCGTCCGCCGCAAGCGCGCGGACGCTGCCGGTCTTGACGTTCCGCAGGGCGACCTCTTCCAGCTTTTGCCCTCCCGCTATGGATTCTACTACATGGTCGTAGACGATGTCAATGTTGGCGGTCTTTTCCATGCGGTCGACCAGGGCGCGTGCGGCGCGGAAGGCGTCCCGCCGGTGGACGATGACGACGCGCCGGGCAAAGCGGGAAAGGTAGAGCGCGTCCTCCGCCGCGGTGTTTCCGCCGCCGGCGACGACCACGTCCCGGCCGCGGTAGAGCGCGCCGTCGCAGGTCGCGCAGTAGGAGACGCCGCGGCCGCGCAGGCGCTCCTCGTCCGCCAGGCCGAGCGGCCGGGGCGTGGCGCCCATGCACAGGATGACGCTGTGCGCCGCAAGCTCCTGGCCCGCGGCGAAGACGCGCTTGGTCTCCCCGGCCAGCTCCACGCGCTCGACCTCGTCGTAGCGGATGTCCAGGCCGAGGCTCTGCGCCTGTTCGGCCATGTTCATGCTCAGCTCCGGCCCGCCGATGCCCTGGGGAAAGCCGGGGTAGTTCTCGATGACGTTGGTGGTGGCGGCCTGGCCGCCGCAGAACTGCCGCTCGAACAGCGCGCAGCGCAGCCCCGCGCGCAGCAGGTACAGCCCCGCGGTCAGGCCCGCCGGGCCGCCGCCGATGATGATGGAATCCAGCATGGGTTTCTTCGCTCCTTGCCGGCGCGGCTGCGCCGGGAGATTTTGTTCTCCTTTTATTCTACCTCCGGATGGGCCAAAAGAAAACCCGCGGCGGGAAATTCTTCCGCCGCGGGGGTCTTTTTTGGGGGAAAAGCGCTCACTGCCAGGCGGAAAAGTCCGCCGCGCCCAGGGCGCGGAGCACGTCGTATGCCTCGTCTTCCGCGGTGGAGTAGTAGTTGACCGTGATGGAATAGGCGAGGCTGCCCTTCTGGGCGACGCTGTCCATGCCGTCCCAATAGGCCTCGTCCAGGCCGTCGACCCAGACGGGCGTAAAGCTCTCCGGCCGGCCGAAGGTCGCCGTCTCCATCAGCGCGGGCAGCAGGGCGCGCGCCTGCTCCGGGCTGTCCATGCAGTAGACGTCCTGGTAGATCCAGATGGTGTCGCCGTCCGCGGTCTCGACGCACTCGTGCGTGTTGTAGACGGTCGCGGCGAGCGAGCGGGTGACCTCGACCGTCGCCGGGTCCACGCCCTCGAGCATCTCCGTGCGCGTCCCCTCGTGGCCGAGGTCCGCGATCGTCAGGTAGGGCCCGTCCGCCTCCGCCGGCATCTCGTAGGTCTTTGTTCCGGCGTACTGCGCGACGGACAGGACCGCCAGGACCGCGATGGCCAGGCCCAGCGCGCCGCGCACGGCGCCGTGGGCGATGCGGCCCGCGCGGTGGTCGCTGCGGTCGACGGGCAGGCCCCTTTGCAGCCGCCGGGTCAGCGCCGCGGTGCGCGCCCAGCCGTAGATGCCGTTGTAGAAGATCTCCGCCAGGAGGGCCAGGTACAGCAGCACGATGGACGTGCCCACGACGTAGGCAAGCTGCCACTGGGCGGCAAAGTCCTGCACGGCGCGGGGGAAGTCGCCGTCGTTGGTGACCCAGACCGTGAAGAACAGGAAGGCCAGGAGCGCAAAGGCCCACAGCCAGCTCCAGCGGTAGGTCCTGCGCAGGGAGCGGAGCATCTGCACCTGGCCGCGGGGGTCGGTGTAGAGCTCGGGCGGGGCGTCGCCGTCCTCCTGCGCGCAGAAGACGTAGGTCACGCCGCAGTGCGCGGCCAGGTGCCAGCCGCAGTCCTCGTAGAGCTCGCGCTGCTCCTCGGGCAGGTCCGCGCCCTCGAGGAACTCCGGCTGCGCGAGCTCGATGCGGTAGCGCAGGCGCTGCGGCGCCTCCCGGCGGAAGCGGCTCAGCGTGATCCCGCGCTTTTCGAGGACCCAGCCCTTGGCGGCCATGCGCTCGTAGAGCCGCTCGCTGTCGCCGATGGCGTAGTCCGCGGGGTGGATGCGATAGGTTCGCTTCATGTCTCTTCCTCCTTCAGGGCCGCGCCGTCGCGCACGAGGCGGGAAAGGCGCGCGTATTCCTCGAGCAGGGCCCTGCGCCCGGACTCGGTCAGGGCGTAGGTCTTGCGCCGCTCGTCCTCGGCGGCCAGCTCGATCAGGCCCTCCTTCTTCAGGCGCGTCAGGATGCCGTAGAGCGTGCCCGGCCCCATCTCCAGCCGGCCGCCGGAGATCTCCCGGATGCGCCCCAGCAGGCCGTAGCCGTGCGCGGGCGTGCGCAGCGCCAGCAGCACGTAGTACATCGCCTCGGTCATGGGTTGTGCGTCGGGCAAGGCGCTCCCCTCCTTTGCCAACTATTCTGCGTCGCGATATATCGTCTGGCATAATAGTAGCACAGGAGCGGGGTTTGCACAAGGGGGAAAAGACAAAAAATTTCCGCGCGCAGCGGACTGCGCGCGGAAAACGTGCCGGGGGAAGGGGCCTTACTTCAGGATGCGGAACTTGCCGATGAGGGGCAGCTCCTTGGCCATGCCCTGTGCGGCGTTGACGATGCCCAGGATCAGCAGCACGAGGAAGGCGATGTTGACCAGGGCGGCAACCAGCGTCCAGAGCAGAACGAGCGGGCCGAGGAAGGCGAAGATGGCGCTCAGGATCATGTTCGCGACGGCAAAGATGATTTCGCATAAAAAGAGGATCAGGCCCTGGTTGGCGTGGAAGCGGGCAAAGGGCGATTCCTTGGCCGCGAGGATCGGGATCAGGACCAGGATGCCGATGTAGGACAGCACGGCCATGACCTTGTTGTTCTGCACGTCTGCGGCGGCGTAGGATGCGGTCGTGTCGGGGGTGTTGAAGATGTTGCTCATACACACAAACCTCCTTGCAAAATTCAGCCTCTCCGCTTACAGTGTACCACAGATGGCATCGCTTGCCAAGGGATTCTGTCGCCGGGCGTCAAAAGAGCGCGTCAGTTCCGGGCGACCTCCAGGCCGCGGGCGGCCATGGCGCGGCGGGCGGCCTCGAGCAGGGCGGCGTGCGCGGGCTCCTCCGGCGCGGCATAGACCTCGTCGGCGAGGGCCTGGATCTCCGGCAGGAGCGAGACGTCGGAAAAGAGGGCGAGCGTGCGCTCGTCCGCCATGCCGCTCTGGCGGGTGCCGAGCAATTCGCCCGGGCCGCGCAGCTCCAGGTCCTTCTTGGCGATGACGAAGCCGTCGTTCGTCTCGGTCAGGGCGCGCAGGCGCGCGGTGGGCCGGTCGGCCATCAGGAAGCACCAGGAGGCCTTCTCGCCCCGGCCGACGCGGCCGCGGAGCTGGTGGAGCTGGGCCAGGCCGAAGCGCTCGGCGTCCTCGACGACCATGACGGTGGCGTTGGGCACGTTGACGCCGACCTCGATGACCGTGGTGCTGACGAGCACCTGCGTCTCCCCCGCGGCAAAGCGGTCGAGGATGGCCTCCTTTTCCGCGCCCTTCATCCGGCCGTGCAGGAGCTCGACCTTCGCCCCGGGCAGGGCGGAAGCGAGGTCCCTGGCCGTGCGCTCGGCGGAGGCGGCGTCCACGGCCTCGCTCTCCTCGACCAGGGGGCAGACGACGTAGATCTGCTGGCCCGCCTCCACCGTGGCGCGCAGAAAGCCGTAGAGCCCCTCGCGCTTGCGCTCGGGGACGATGCGGGTGGCCACGGGCTTGCGGCCCGGCGGGAGCTCGTCGACGACGGAGACGTCCATCTCCCCGTAGAGGACGAGGGCCATGGTGCGCGGGATGGGCGTTGCGGACATGACGAGCACGTGCGGCGCCTGGCCCTTGTGCTCCAGGGCCAGGCGCTGGCGCACGCCGAAGCGGTGCTGCTCGTCCGTCACGACCAGGCCCAGGCGGCGATACTGCACGCCGCCCATGATGAGCGCGTGCGTTCCGACGATGAGGTCCGCCTCCCCCGCCTCGATGGCGCGGAGCGTTTCGCGCTTCTGCGCGGCGCGCAGGGACCCGGTCAGCAGCGCCACGCGCACGCCCAGGGGGCCGAGGAGCTTGCGCGCCTCCTCGGCGTGCTGGTGCGCCAGGACCTCCGTGGGGGCCATGAGCGCGCCCTGGAACCCGTTCTCGAACGCGCAGTAGAGCAGCGCCAGGGCGATGACGGTCTTGCCGCAGCCGACGTCGCCCTCGACCAGGCGCGCCATGGGCGCGTCGGACTCCATGTCGGATAGGGCCTGGCGCAGCACGCGCTCCTGCGCGCCGGTGAGCGCATAGGGCAGGCTGTCCAGGAAGGGCTGGACGACGGCGAGGTTCGCCTTCATGGCAAAGCCCATGCCGGGGCCGAGGCGCTTGCGGCGCACGGCCAGGGCGAAGAAGAGCAGGTCCCGGAAGGAGAAGGCGCGCATCGCCCGCTCCAGGGCCTCGCGGCTCTCGGGGAAGTGGATGCTGCGCAGGGCCTGCGCCTGCGGCAGGAGCGAGAAGCGCTGCCGGATCGCGGCGGGGAGGTCGTCCTCCAGCGGCAGGCCGGCGTCGAGCACCTGGCGGACGAGGCCGGCGTAGGTCTTCGGGGGGATGTCGCGGATCGGGGCGTAGACGGGCTCGATGCCGTGGGTATCGGCCGGGAGCACGCGGGGGCTGACGACCTCGGCCACGCCGCGGTAGCGCGTGACGAGCCCGCAGAAGAGCTGGACCGCGCCGACCTCGAGCTGGCGGGCGCGGTAGGGCTGCTGGAACCAGACGCAGGCGACCTCGCCGGTCTGGTCGAAGACCTTGGCCACGACGCGCGTTGCGCCGCGGACGCGCGCGGTGGACACGCTCTTGATCCGCGCCAGGAACGCGCAGCGCCGGCCCGAGGCGAGGGACGCGACCTCGCAGCGGTCGTCGTAATCCGTATAGCTCTCCGGCAGGCGCCAGAGGAGCTGCTCTGCGCGCTCCAGCCCTGCGCGCTCCAGCGCCTCCAGCCGGGCCTTGCCCACGCCCTTCAGTTCCGCAAGGCGCATACCGCCCCTCCTTTCCCAAGAAAAAGGCTGCTCTGCACGCGGCAAAGCAGCCGATTCCATCCGGTCTGTGCTCTCACTCGACGGAGAACAGGTAGTAGTACAGCGGCTGGCCGCCGGCGAGCATCTCCAGCTCGCACTGGGGGAAGTCCTGCTCGATCTGGCCGCGCAGGGCCTCGGCGTCCTTCTCGGAGACGTCCGCGCCGTAGAACAGCGTGATGAGCTCGCTGTCCGGGCCGACCATGGAGCGGAGCAGGTCCATGGTGACGGAAGAGACCTCCGTGCCGACGAAGGCGACCTTGCCCTCGTCCAGGCCCAGGATGTCGTGCTCGTGGATCTCCTTGCCGTCAAAGGAGGAGTCGCGCACGGCGTAGGTGACCGAGCCCGAGCGCACGGCCTGGGCGGCCTCCTCCATGCGGGCGCGGTTCTCGTCCACGGAGGCGTCCGGGACGTAGGCGATCATCGCGGCGACGCCCTGGGGCACGGTCTTGGTCGGAACGACGACCACGGTGCGGTCCTGCAGGAGCTCTGCGGCCTGCTGGGCGGCCATGACGATGTTCTTGTTGTTGGGCAGGACAAAGGTGGTGCGCGACTTGCAGCGCTGCACGGCCTTGACGATGTCCTCCGTGGAGGGGTTCATGGTCTGGCCGCCCTGGACGATCTCGTCGACCGTCAGGTCCCGGAAGAGCGCGGCAAGGCCCTCGCCCGCGGCGACGGCGACAAAGCCGACGTCCTTCTCCATGGGCGGGACGGCGTCCTCGTGCAGGTCCTGCGCCTCGGCGATGAGGGTGCGGTGCTGGGAGCGCATGTTCTCGACCTTGACGTTGTCCAGCTCGCCCAGGCGGATGCAGTAGCGCAGCACGCGGCCCGGGTCGTTGGAGTGGCAGTGGACCTTGATGAGGTTCTCGTCCAGCACGACGAGCACGCAGTCGCCAAACTCCATGAGCTTGTCGCGCAGGGCGTTGGCGTCCTTTTCGTCCGTGCCCTCCTTCAGGGGCGTGATGAAGGTTTCCGTGCAGTAGCCGAACTCGATCTCGCCGCCGGCGTCGGACGCGGCGCCCGTTGCGGCGCCCGCCTCGATCTGGGCCGCGGGCTTTTCCATCAGAGCCGTCAGGTTTTTGGCGATGTCGGAGACGTTTTCGATCTCCTCGCCGTCGACGGCCATCTTATAGCCGAGGTAGATCGCCATCAGGCCCGCGCCGCCGGAGTCGACCACGCCCGCCTCCTTGAGCACGGGGAGCAGGTCCGGCGTGCGCTTGAGCGTCTCGTTGCCGGATTCGATCATGCGGGGCAGCAGGGCGGAAAAGTCCGTCTGCCTGACGGCAAAGTCCTGCGCGCTGTCGGCCACGGCGCGCGCGACGGTGAGGATCGTGCCCTCGCGCGGCTTCATGACGGCCTTATAGGCCCGGTCCGCGCCGAGCTTGAGCGCGCCGGCAAAGGCGGCGGCGTCGGCGGTGGCAAGGTTCTTCATCCCCTCGGAAAAGCCGCGGAAGAGCTGCGAGAGGATGACGCCGGAGTTGCCGCGCGCGCCCTTGAGCGCGCCGCGGGCCGCGGCCGCGGCCACGACGGAGACCTCCGCGCTGTCCACGGCGGAGAGCTCCTTGACCGCGCTCATCATGGTCAGGGACATGTTGGTGCCCGTGTCCCCGTCGGGCACGGGAAAAACGTTCAGCGCGTCGACCGCAGCCTTGTTGTGCTCCAGCATCGCCGCGCCGTCGATGATCATCTCCTTGAGGAGACGCCCGTCAATGTTTGTAAGAAAGGCCAATATTTTCCCTCCAGACGCGGAAAACCCTGCGGGTCTTCCCCCATTCTTCAGTTTCTAAGCCGGGTCTGTCTATCAGTTGACGCGGATGCCCTCGACCGTGACGTTGACCTTGTCGACCTTGATGCCGACCATGGTCTCGACCCGGTACTTGACGGACTCGATGACGTTCTTGGCGACAGCGGCGATGGAGACGCCGTATTCGACGATGATGTAGAGGTTGATCGCAGCGCTCTCCTCCGCGAGGCTGACGCGGACGCCGCGCTTGAGGTTCTCACGGCCGAGCAGCTCCACCAGGCCGTCGGTCGCACGCTTGGAGGCCATCGCCACGATGCCGATGCACTCCACCGCGGCATACCCCGCTACCGTGGAAATGACGTCCTCTACGACCGTGATGCTGCCCAATTCGTTCTTGATTCTGCACTCCGTTGCTGCCATGTAGTTCCCTCCTATTCCTTCTTATGCGCATACCGAACGGCAAATTCTCTCTCACCTATTATACCCGATTGCGCTCTGCATTGCAAGGCAAGGCGCCTCCGGCGGGAGAACTTTCGACGTTTCTTACGCCTTTATCAACTAGGAAGGCGGGAACAATGTTTCCGCGCGATCGACAAAAGGCGTCACTTCAAATTTCTGGAGCCCGTCTTCCTGCGCGAGAAGTCGAGCCGGTTGTTCATCTCGGTTCCGTTTACCATACGCTGGATGTTGGACCGGTGTGCAAAGACCACAAGGACCGCAAGGGCGATGGAATAGGCGATCTCAAACCCGTCGCCCCCGCAGAGGAAGGAGTTGATCGCCGCAAAGGCCACGATGGAGATGAGCGAAAAGACCGACACCACGCGCGTGATCGCAATGCCCACCGCGGAAAACGCCAGCAGGATGAGCCCCAGGACCGGGTTCATCACAAGGGACGTGCCCAGGGACGTGGCCACGCCCTTGCCCCCGCGGAACTTGGAAAACACCGGGAACATGTGCCCGACGACCACCGCGATGCCCGCCATGGAGGCGCCGGCGTTGCCCAGCAGCCACAGCCCGAGCAGGCAGGAGAGCACGCCCTTGAGGATATCCCCCACAAAGGTCAGCAGCGACGCCTTTGCGCCCATGACGCGGAAGACGTTCGTCGTGCCGGTGGACTTGGAGCCCTTGGAGCGAATGTCCACGTTGTTGTAGCGGGAGATGGCGACCCCCGTCTGAAAGCAGCCCAGAAGATAGGAGACCACCAGCACGAGAATCCACTTGAATACCGTCATCACTTTTCCTCCTTTTCGTTCCGCTCGCGCGCAAGGATGCGGATGGGCGTCCCTGCAAAGGGAAAGGTCTTGCGCAGGTGGTTTTCCAGGTACCGCTCATAGGAGAAGTGCAGAAGCTCCCGGTCGTTGACAAAGAGGATGAAGGTGGGCGGGTTGGTCTTCTGCTGGGTCGCGTAGTAGATGCGCAGCCGGCGGCCGTTCTCCGAAGGCGGCGGGGTGACGGCCATGGCGTCGTGCAGGGCGTCGTTGAGCACGCCCGTGGTCACGCGGGAGGAGGCGTTCCTGTGCGCCTCGCGCACGGATTTGAGCACCCGGTCCACGCGCTGGCCGGTCTTGGCCGAGATGTAGAGGACGGGCGCGTAGTCGAGGAACTTTAAGTCCGCGCGGACCTTCTGGGTGTATTTTTCCAGCGTGCCGGTGCCCTTTTCCACGCTGTCCCACTTGTTGACAACGAGGATGCAGGCGCGGCCCTCGTCGTGGATGTAGCCGGCGATGTGCGCGTCCTGCTCGGTGACGCCCTCGGCGGCGTCGATGAGCAGCAGCGCCACGTCGCACCGGCGGATGGCCGCAAGGGACCGGATGACGCTGTAGCGCTCCAGGGAGGCGTCCTCGATCTTGCTGCGCTTGCGGATGCCGGCGGTGTCGATGATGACGAAGTCGTCGCCCTCGTCGGTAAAGGCGGTGTCGATGGCGTCGCGCGTGGTGCCGGCGATGTCGGAGACCATGACGCGGTCCTCCTTGAGGATGCGGTTGACGAGCGAGGACTTGCCCACGTTCGGCCGGCCGACGACGGCGATCTTGATGGGGCCGCCCTCCTCCTGTTCGGCGTCGGGATCGGGGTCGGGCAGGTACTTGCACATCTCCTCCAGCAGGTCGCCGATCCCCAGCAGGTTCACCGAGGAGATGGCGTGCGGCTCGCCCATGCCCAGGGCGTAAAACTCCGCCTTGTCGTTTTCGCGAAGGGGCGTGTCGATCTTGTTGACGACGAGCAGCACGGGCTTCTTCGTGCGGCGCAGCAGGTCCGCGACCTCGTAGTCCGGGCCGGTCAGGCCGTCCTTGCCGTCGACGAAGAAGAGGATGACGTCCGCCGTGTCCACGGCGATCTCGGCCTGGCGGCGCATCTGCTGCAGCAGCGGGTCGTCCGAATAGGGGTCGATGCCGCCGGTGTCCACGAGGGTGAACTCGTAGTTCTGCCAGGAGGAGTCGGCATAGACGCGGTCGCGCGTGACGCCGGGCGTATCCTCCACGATGGAGACGCGCGCGCCCACCATCTTGTTGAAAAAGGTGGATTTGCCGACGTTCGGCCTGCCCACAACTGCGATGATCGGTTTTACTTGTGCCATGTTTCTCCTCCCACTCCGTTCAGCAGCGCCTCCGCCAGCGCCTCGCCGGTATTTTCCAGCACGCACACCGGCGCGCCGAGCTGCTCGCGCAGCTCTTCCAGCGTCATGTCGTCCAGGAACTTATCGCCCTCGGCCCGCAGCATGCTCTCGACGATGAGCAGCGTGCCCACGTCCCGGCCGGCCAGGTCCCGCACGAGGTCGCACCCGGCGATCAGGCCCGTGACCGTCACCGCGCCGCCGAAGAACCCGCTGCGCACGGGCACGATGGCCAGCTCCAGGTTCTGCCACTTGTGCGCAAAGATCATGTCGGAAAGCAGCGGCGCCACCGACACGCCGCAGGCGATGGTAAAGCGCTTCTTTTCCGCGCTCTCGCTCCGGCCCTGCAGGGCGTCTTCAAACTCCGCGCGCAGCGTGGCGAACAGCCCCACGCCGTTTTCGATCTGCGGAAAGTCCTCGTAGCAGCTCTCCGCGGGGAGGGAGCGGCCCGCAAGGCAATAGAACTCGTCCGAGGCGAAGACGAAGCGCGTGCCCATCTCCTTCCAGCACTTCTTCTGCCAGCGGGAGATCTGGCGCAGGACGCCGTCGGCCTCCTCGCGCGTGAAGGGGCGCAAAGGGTAGAGCCCCTGCCGGAAGCCCGTCAGCCCCACCGGCACCACCGCGACGGACTGGGCCGCCGGGCGCAGCGCGGCAAGGTCGGTCAGCGTCTTTTCCAGCACGCCGCCGTCGTTCTCCCCGGGGCAGAGCACGATCTGGCAGTGGAACTGCAGCCCGGCATCCCGGAGGGTGCGCAGCTGGTCGAGGATCCTGCCGGCGTGCGGGTTGCGCATCATGCGGCGGCGCACCTCGGGGTCGGTTGCGTGGACGCTGATGTACAGGGGCGAGGCGCGGCGGCGCACGATGCGGCGCATCTCCTCCTCGTCCACGTTCGTCAGCGTCACAAAGTTGCCCATCATCAGGCTCATGCGCCAATCGTCGTCCTTGACGTACAGGGTGGGGCGGCAGTTGGGCGGCATCTGATCGATAAAGCAGAAGATGCAGTGGTTTTTGCAGACGCGGGTGGTGAGCAGGCCGTCCGCAAACTCGACGCCCAGCTCCTCCCACTCCTCCTTTTCGCAGTCCACCTCCAGGGTTTCCCCGCCCCGGCGGTAGACGAGGGCCAGCTCCTCCGTGGAAAGGAGCGCCTGATAATCGATGACGTCCACGACGGGTTCGCCGTTGAGGGTGAGCAATTCGTCCCCGGGCAGAAGGCCCAGCTCCGCGCCCAGGCTCCCCTCCGGCACGCTCTTGATGATGTGTCCCATTTCGACCTCCGACACACGATATTCCAGTTTTTATTATCCGACAATTTGCCCGTCTTGTCAATTCCCCGGGGCGTTTCCCCGTTGCACTTCCGCGGAAAATGCGCTAAACTCCCAAGGAAAAAAGGGAGGGAACGGGATTTGAAAAACGACGCTTACATAGAAAACGCGGCGCGGGAGGGCAAGCTCCTGCTGGCCGCGGCGCTTTCGGCGGAGGCGGTCCCGGACGCGGCGGGGCGGCCGCTCCACTGCGCGGCGGTGCTGCCGCAGGACTCGCCCAAGCGCCGGGCGCTCCTTGCGCGGCTGGCGCGCGAGCCGGCCGCCTTTTTCCTGCGGGCGCACGCAAGGCTCGAGCGCGCGCTGGGCTGCGGGGACCCGCTCGTGATCGTCACGGACTGGACGGACCCCAGCGAGGTGGTGGGCCTGCGCCTGCAGGACGAGCGCGGGCAGACGGACGCGCCGGACCTGTGCTTTCTTGCGCTGGAGACGAATTGGGAGGACCTGGACGCCTCCGGCATCGAGGAGATCTTCGGCCACGAGCTCTCGCACCTGTGGCTGCACCGGATGGGCTACCGGCCGGAGCGGTCGCCGTCCAACCGCTTCCACACGAGCACGGCGATCACGGACCCCTACCTCGCCTTCTTCGAGGGGTTTGCCGAGAGCCTGGAGATCCTGAGCGCGGAGCGCATGGGCCCGCCGGAGGAGGCGGCGCCCCTTTACGACGACGGATACGACGCGGGCGCCTGGCTCTGCGCGCGCGACACCGCGCTGCGCCTGCACGCGGTCCGCAACAACCGCTTCCTGTACCGGACGGTGGATCTGCGGCCGGAGGACTTCCCCTCCTATTCCGCGCTGCACATGGCGCACAGCGCCTCCTCCGCGTTCCTCCCGGAGCGCCTGAAGAACGGGCTGCAGGCGGTCTCCAGCGAGGGGCTGATCGCCTCGTTCTTCTTCCGGCTCTTCTCCTGCCGCGCCTGCCTGGAAGCGCCCCTGCCGGCGGAAGTCTTTGCGCGCTTCTGCGCGATGGGCGAGGACCTCTCCCCGCAGGAGGCGCTCCTGCTGAAGGTGCTTTTCGCGATGATGCAGCTGGACTTCTCCCGGCCCACGCTGTTTGTGGACTTTGTCGGCGCATACCTCTCCTGCTTTCCGGCGGAGCGGGAGGCGGCGCTGGCGGTCTTTTGCCGGGTGACGAATTTCGTGACGGTGGACGCGGGCGCGCCGGCGCTGTTCGGCGAGCTGTACCGCGTGGGGATTCAGGGGGACCCGGAGGCGTTCCGCCGCGCCTGCCTGCGCGTGCGCGCGCAGAAGGCGGAATGGACCGAATCGCTCCTGCGCGGGGATCTGCCCCTGGGCGGCGCGGTCGCGCCGAGCCTGTGGATCGAGGCGGACAAGGAGGTCCTTTCCGTTCCCTGGGACCCGGAGAGCGCGGTGCGGCTGCGCATCGACGTCAACGCGGCGACGGAGGTGGACCTCTTCGCGCTGGAGGGGCTGACGCTCCCCCAGTGCCGGGAAATCGTGAAAATCCGGGAAGAGCGCGGGGGCTTTCCGGACCTTGCGGCGTTCTGGGCCTGCGCGGACCGCGTGCGGCGCGCCTGAGAAACGGCAGCGCGCCCTCCCGAAAGCATCCGGGAGGGCGCGCTGCCGCTTATTCCTTGGGCTTTTTCCCGAAGAGGCCGCCGCTGACCTCGGAGGAGAAGCGCCTGACCCGGTCCGAGAGGCCGGAGAAGCCGCCGCCCGAGACCACGGCGAAGGCCAACCCGCCAAGGACCGCGAGGCCCACGATCCAGGCCAGCGCCGTCCAGACGCCGCTGCGCTCCTCGGTTTGGGTGGAGGCGCTCTGCGGCGCGCCGGGCACGGGCGTCACCGCGCCGGAGGGAGCGGGCGCGGCGCCCTCGTCCTCTGCGGCGGCGCCGCCCTCCGCCTGCGCCTTCTGCGAATACCCCGGCTCGCCGCCGAAGACCGCGATGTGGATGACGTCCGCCATGTACTTGGTGGAGGTCAGGACCTGCTCCTTGTCGCTGACGTGCGTGCCGAACTCCAGCAGGACGGAATCGGGCAGGATCTCCTGGTTGTAGTTGCCCTTGCCGATGAAGATGTCCTTGACAAGGCCCGGGTAATACTCGTCCGCGACGGACTTGAGCTGCACGGCGAACTGCCGGTTCTCCTGGCTGTTGGGGTTGGAGCGGCCGACGAGCAGGCGGACCATGGTCGCGGGCTCGCCGTTGATCTCCGTCTCGTACTCCGAGGCGTCGGGGATGCCGTCGCGGTGGACGTCAAAGAGCGCGGCCGGGCCCTGGCTGGCCAGCTCCACCGCGGCGCTGCGCGAGCGGCGGTAGGCGCCGGCGTCGTGCGGCAGGTAGGAGCCCGTGTCAAACAGGACCTCGACGCCCTTGTCCTCGAGCCAGCTCTTCAGGGTGGCGGCCACGTCGTGGATGCCGGCCCAGCCGGACTCCACCGAGGAGGCGCCGTCCCCGTCCTCATAGGATTCGTCCGAGTGGGTGCAGTAGAGGCCCACGACCTTCTGGGTCTTGGCCGTGCGCGTCAGGCCGAAGAGGGCCTGCGCCACGGCCGGCTCCTCGCCCGCGCGCTGCAAAACCGCCTGGCGCGTCTGCGCGTCGACGGAGGTGACGCGGTAGAGCGCGTTGTCGCCGGCAATGTACTCGTCGCCCTCGGTGACCTCCACGGCGATGGAGGTCACCTTCTCCCCGTCCGCGGTGACGAGCGTCCAGGCCGGGTCGGCCTCCTCCGCGCGCGCGGCGGGCGCGAGGAGCGGCAGCGCCGCGCACAGGCACAGGAGCGCGGCAAGGATCTTGCGCGTCATTCGTCCTTCCCCCTCTCCCGGTCGGTGCGGACGAGCACCTGCTGGCCGCCGCGGATCTCGGCGTGGGCGTGGACCGCGCCGGTGATGCGCTCCAGCAGCGCGCCGAGCAGTTCGCTCAGCAGCACCGCCGTGAGCCCCGACAGGACCACGGCGTCCAGCGCGCCCGCGCCGCCCAGGTGGAGGTTGACGGGCACGCCATTGACCGCGTTGAGGACCGCCTGGGCGATGTCCGCCAGCAGCACGCCCATCACGCCCGCGATGAACGAGGAGATCCGGCTGCGGCCGAGCACATAGGCGATGGCCCCGGCGAGCAGGCCGTAGGCGTAGTTGATGTCAAAGGGCATGGCCTCCGGCTCGTCCGGCAGGAGCATGCCCAGGCCGAGCACGGCCGCGGCCGCCAGCGCCGAGGCGATGCCCGCGCGCCAGCGCTCCCTGGCCGTGCCCGCGCGCACGAAGAGATAGATGCACAGCCCCAGCGGGACCAGCGCGCCGCCGATGTTGACGCGCACGCTCCCGCTCAGCGGGATCGAGGGAATCCAGCCCCCCACCAGGATCAGCGCCATGAAGAACAGCGCCTGGCGGTCGGTCAGGCGCATCTTGTCCAGCACGCGCTGGCCGACGCCAAAGAGCACCAGCACCGACACCGCCAGCAGCAAAATTCTGCCAAGCGACATAAAAAACCACCCTTCCTTCCATGCATTCCTTGTACTTAGCATGTCCAGAGCGGGCGGTTTCACGCGCTTTCCAAATTTTTCTGCAATGAGGGGGGTTACGTTTCGTCCAGGGGCTTTACGGAGGTTTCGTCCGTGGGCAGGTAGATGCCCGTGACCGCGCCAAGGGTCCTTCCCGAGGCGTCCTTCAGCAGCAGGGAGCCGCCTGCGCCGGCAAAGCGCAGGTCCTGCGCCTCCTCCGCCGTGTGCTCGAGCGAAAAGTCCTTGCCGAGGAAGACGAGGGTCTGCTGGGAGGTCGGGCGGACGGCGACGTCCTCCAGGGCCTGCAGGACGGGGACGTCCTCCCCCTCCGCGGGCAGGGGCAGGCGCGCCATCAGGGCCGTGCCGACCACCACGTCCACGCCGGCGTCCAGGCGGTCGTGCTGCGCGAACCCGTAGACGCACACCGCCGCAAGCAGCGCGCCGAGGATGCACAGCGTGACGATCAGGCGCGCGCGGTGGACCGTATGGCTCTGGCGGCGCACGCGCCGGGCGGTGCGGTGGAGCGTGGCAAGCCGCAAGCGTTTCGGCACGGAAAGACCCCCCTTCTGCAAAGCCGATGCAAACACACGGGAACATTATAGAATAAATTTGGGCAGGGCGCAAGTGCGCGGCGCTTTTTTCGTTTTTTCCCGGCAGGATGTCCAAAGGGGTGGTTGTTGGATGCGCACCCCGTGTGGTATAATGAAAGCTAAAGTGCTGAGAGCTGGAGGTGCCGGACATGAAAGCCATACTGCTTGTCGCCGGGTATGCCACGCGCCTGTATCCCCTGACAAAGGACCGCCCAAAGGCCCTGCTTTCGGTGGGCGGCATGCCGCTGCTGGACCACATTCTGCGCGGCGTCAACGCGATCGGCGAGGTGGACGAGATCCACGTCGTCTCCAACGACAAGTTCTACCCGCAGTTCCGCGCCTGGGCGGACGCCCACGGGGACGCGCGCCTGCGCGTGCACAACGACGGCACGCGCGAGGAAGGGGCGCGCCTTGGCGCCATCGGGGACATCGCCTTTGCCCTGCGGCAGGGAAACATCGACGACGACTGCCTGATCGTGGCCGGGGACAACCTGCTGATGATCGACTACGCGGACTTCTTCCGCGCGTATGCGGCGCGCGGCCGCCGGCCGCTCCTGCTGGCGCAGAAGATGGACGATGTTGCGACGCTGCGCCGCTTCGCGGTTGCGGAGCTGGACGGCGAGGGGCGCGTTTTGCGCCTGGTGGAAAAGCCCGCGCAGCCCCCGAGCCAGAACGGGGTCTTTGCGCTCTACCTCTACCCCGCCGCCTCCGTGCGCCGCATCGCGGAGTACCTTGCGCAGGGCAACAGCCCGGACGCGCCGGGCAACTTCGCCGTCTGGCTCAGCGCGCGGGAGCCGGTCTATGCCTATGTGACCGAGCAGCCCTGTTATGACATCGGCACGCACGAGTCCCTTGCGCTCGTGCGCTCGATCTACGGGCCGTAACGCGCGATGCAAGAAAAAGAAAACCATTGAAGAGAACGAGGGATTTTTGATTTCTATGGAGAGAGAAACGACCTACACCGAGGGCTTTGTGCAGCTGATGCCCTTGGTTCCCCTGCACAAACTGGTGCTCTTCCCCTTCATGAGCGCCACGATCGAGGTCAACCCGGGCGAGGACGTAGCCACCTTTGAGCGCGCGATGGACGAGGGCCGGGAGGTCTTCCTGGGCGTCCACGGCGTGGACGCCGTCGCCGTGCCGAACTACGAGGACTTCAACAAGATCGGCACCGTCGCCCGCATCAAGAGCATCCTGCGCCTGCCCTCCGGGCTTGTGCGCGTCACGGTCGAGGGCGTGCGCCGCGCGCGCTTCCTCTCGATCCAGACGGTCGCGGGCTCGCGCCAGGCCGAGATCCAGGACCTGCCGAAGCGAGACGGGCCGGACCTGCTGGTCTCCGCCTCGCGCGAGGTGCTGCTGGACTACTTCCGCAGCTTTGCCGACGCCTCGCCCAAGGTGCCCAAGGAGGCCGCGGACTACCTGGAGAAGGAAGACGATCCGGACAAGCTCTGCGACATGATCGCCGCGCACGTGCTGGAAACCGTGCCCGAGCAGCTCGAACTGCTGAACCTGACGGACGTGCCGGCGCGCGTGGAGCGGCTGTGCGTCCTGCTGGCGCAGAAGACCGAGCAGGCGGGCCTGCAGGCGGAACTGGAGGCCAAAGTCCGCCAGATGATGGAGAAGAACCAGCGCGAATACTTCCTGCGCGAGCAGATGAAGGTCATCCGCAAGGAGCTGGGCGACACGGACCTGACCGACGTTGCGGACCTGCGCGAGCGGCTGGAAAAGATCGACTTCGAGCCGGCGATCCGCGAAAAGATCGAAAAGGACCTCTCGCGCCTTTCCACGATGACGCCCGGCTCGCCCGACATCCCGGTGCTGCGCACGTACCTGGAGACGATTGCGGACCTGCCCTTTGGCGTCTACACGAAGGACGACTACTCCCTGGACCGCGCGCGCAAGATCCTCGCGCGGGACCACTACGGCCTGGAAAAGGTCAAGGAGCGCATCCTGGAATACCTGGCCGTGCACGCGCTCACCCAGTCCCTGAAGGGCACGATCCTGTGCCTGGTCGGCCCGCCGGGCGTGGGCAAGACCTCCATCGCCCACTCCATCGCTGAGGCGCTGGGCCGCTCCTTTGTGCGCATGTCGCTGGGCGGCGTGCGGGACGAGGCGGAGATCCGCGGCCACCGGCGGACCTACGTCGGCGCGATCCCCGGGCGCATCATCACCTCCATCAAGCAGGCGGGGACCATGAACCCCGTGCTGCTGCTGGACGAGATCGACAAGATGTCCTCCGACCTGCGCGGGGATCCGTCGGCGGCGCTGCTGGAGGTGCTCGACGCCGAGCAGAACAACACCTTCCGCGACCACTACCTGGACATCCCCTTCGACCTGAGCCAGGTGATGTTCATCATCACGGCCAACACGCTGGACACCGTGCCCCGGCCGCTGCTGGACCGCATGGAGGTCATCGAGCTGACCAGCTACACCCCGGAGGAAAAGTTCGAGATCGCCAAGCGCCACCTTCTGCCCAAGCAGATCAAGGAGAACGGCCTGACCCGCGCCTTTTTGCGGCTGGAGGACGGCGCGCTGCGCGCCATCATCAACGACTACACGGCCGAAAGCGGCGTGCGCACGCTCGAGCGGACCATCGGCGCGGTCTGCCGCAAGGCGGCCATCGCCAAGATGGACGGGAAGAAGTCCTTCCGCGTCAACGAAAAGCGCGTGCACGAGCTGCTCGGCCCCACGCACGCACTGCACGAGAAGGTCGAGCCGGTCTCCCTTGTCGGCTGCGTCACGGGCCTTGCCTGGACGGCCGTGGGCGGCGAGATCCTGACCATCGAGGCCACGGCCATGAAGGGCAGCGGCGCCGTGCAGCTCACGGGCAAGCTCGGCGAGGTCATGCAGGAGAGCGCAAAGGCCGCCGTCTCCTACATCCGCGCGCACGCCCTGGAGCTGGGCATTGACGAGGAGTTCCACAAGACGACGGACATCCACGTCCACGTGCCCATGGGCGCGACCCCCAAGGACGGCCCCTCGGCCGGGGTGACGATGGTCACGGCCATCTACTCCGCGCTGTCCGGCCGGCCCGTGCCGCAGAACATCGCCATGACGGGCGAGATCTCGCTGCGCGGGCGCGTGCTGCCGATCGGCGGGCTGAAGGAGAAGTCCATCGCCGCGCTGCGCGCCGGCGCGCGCACGGTGCTCTACCCCAAGGACAACGCCGAGGACCTGCAGGAGGTGCCCGAGAGCGTGCGCGCGAGTCTGGAGTTCCTGCCCGTGGCCACGCTCTCGGACGTGCTCTCCATCGTCTTTGACCCCGCGCGCGCGCCGGCGGCTTCCACCCCGCGAGAATAAGGAGGATCTATGCGCATCAAACGGGCGGAATTCATCACCTCGCTCACCGGCGGGCAGCACATCCCTAGCGGGGAGCTGCCGCAGATCGCCGTGGTCGGAAAGTCCAACGTGGGCAAGTCCTCGCTGATCAACTGCCTCTGCAACCAAAACAAGCTGGCGCGCGTCTCGGGCGAGCCGGGAAAGACGCGCCTGATCAACCTCTACCGCATCAACGACGCCTTCTACCTGGTGGACCTGCCGGGCTACGGCTACGCGCGGGTCAGCCGCGGCATGCAGGAGGACTGGGGCCGCATGATGGACAGCTACTTTGCCGGAACGCAGTCCCTTCTGCACATCCTGCACCTTGTCGACATGCGCCACGAGCCCGGGGCCAACGACGTGCAGATGCAGGCCTGGATTCAGCACAACGGCGTGCCCTGCACGGTGGTGGCCACCAAGTGCGACAAGCTCTCCCGCGCCCAGCAGCAGAAGGCCGCCCTCGTCCTGTGCCGGACGCTGGGCGTGCAGCCCTGGGACGTGCAGCCCTTCTCCTCCGTGACGCGCGCCGGGCGCGAGGAGCTCCTCGCCCGCGTGGGCCAGGTCCTCGGAGAGGAGGCGGAGGCGTGATCGAGATCCTGCAGGGCGCGGCGCGCTACGTCCAGGGGCCGGGCGCGCTCTCGCGCATGGCGCAGGACCTGCGCGGGCTGGAGTCCGCGTTCGTCGTCGGCGGAAAGACGGGCCTTGCCGCGTTCCTGCCGGCCTTCCGCCTGGAGGGCGCGCGCATCGAGACAGGCGAGCCCCTTGCGGGAAAGAGCACCTGGGAGCAGGCGCGGGCCCTGGCCGAGCGCGCCGTGCGCGCGGACGCGCAGGCGATCCTGGGCGCGGGCGGCGGCGCGGCCATGGACCTGGCCAAGGCCGTCGCAGCGCTCTCGGGCCGCAGGGTGTACCTCGCGCCCACGACCGCCGCAACCTGCGCCGCGGCCACGACGCTCATCGCCCTCTACGACGGGCAGGGCCGCAGGAGCGGCGCCTACGCCCTGCCCCGGCCGGTGGACGGCGTCTATGCGGACGAGGCGCTGCTGGCCAAGGCCCCGGCGCGCACGCTCGCCGCGGGCATCGCCGACGGCATGGCCAAGCTCAGCGAGACGGCCTCGGCCTGCCTCTATCCCGACAACCCGCCCGAGCCCCGCTGGCGCAGCGCCATGGCCCAGGCCCTGCACCTGATGGACGTCTACTTCTCCTGCGCGGCGGACGCCCTGGCCGGGGACGAGACTGCGCGCAGCGAGGTCGTCTACGCGAACCTGCAGCTCGTCTCCGCGATCACGGCGACCGGGTCCAACCGGCGCACCGGGGAGATCGCCCACGCCTTCTACAACGGGGTGACCGCGCTGTTCCCCGAGCAGCGGGCGCGCTTTCTGCACGGGGAGATCGTGGGGGTGGGCGTGCTGCTGGAGATGGAGATGACCGGGACCATCGCCGGGTACACGCGCAAGAGCGCCGCGGCCTTCCTGCGGGAGGTCCTCGCCTGCCCGACCACGCTTTCCGACCTGGGTCTGCCCGCGGACGAGGTCTCGCTCGCGCGGCTCTCCGCCTATATTTCCGAGAGGAGCGGCCTGTCCCCGACGTCGGTGGTCGTGGCCCTGGGCACGCTGTGAGCGCCCGCCGGAAGCCAAAAACCGACCGAGGTCTTTCTGTGTTTTTCAAAGACCTTGGTCGGTTTTTCTTGCGCCCCTTCCAAAAAGACCGCGGTCTGCGCGCATTCGTCCACCGGGCGCTGCACCCGGGCGCGAAGTGGTCCGCGGGGATCATCGTCGTGGGCGGACTCCTGCTCGCGCTGGTCTTTGGCTGGGAGCTGACGGAGACGGCGCTGGGGTATGCGGCCTACCTGCTCTCCGCCTATGCGCTGGTCCTCCTGGTCCTCTCCCTCGTGCCGCTCGCGCGCCTTCTCCGGGAAAAGGCGCTGCAGCTCCCGCCCGTGCGGATGTATCTGCAGCAGGAAGTGCTCCGCGCGCGCATCGCGCTCTGCGGCGGCGTGTGCGTCAACCTGGTCTACGCCGCCTACCGCGGGGCGCTGGGGATCGCGTACGGATCGGTCTGGTTCGGCGCGACGGCGGCGTACTACCTCGTGCTGTCGGGGATTCGGCTCTTTATCGCCTGGGGCGGCTTCCGCGGCCTGACGCCCCGGCAGGAGGCGCGGCGCTACACGGCGACCGGCGCGCTGATGCTCCTGCTGAGCCTGGCCATGGCGGGCATGATCGTGCAGATGGTCCTGCAGAACGAGGGGTACTCCTACCCGGGAACGGTCATCTACGCCTCGGCGGCCTACACGTTCTACAGCCTGGTGCTGGCCGCGGTGAACCTGGGCCGCCGGCACCGGCTGGGGCTGCTGCTCTCGGCGGCGAAGATCGTCAACTTTGCGGCGGCGCTGATGTCCCTGCTCGCGCTGCAGACCGCGATGCTGGCGCAGTTCGGCGGCCCGGGCGAAGAGGCGTTCCGCCGCGCGCAGAACGCGATGCTCGGCGGATTCGTGACGCTGGCGACGGTGGGGATGGCCGCGGCCATGATCGTGCGCGGCCGGCGCCAGCTGCGAAGAAGCGGCCGTTCGTAAAAAAAGGACCCCGATGGGGGTCCTTTTTTTGCGCGGCTTGCGGGTATTAGTTCCCGAAATAGGCCGCGATTTCGCGCATGCGCTGGGACTGCGGCACGCGGAAGGGACAGCGCCCGTCGCAGTGCCCGCAGCCCACGCAGTCCGAGGCGTGGCGCGCCAGGTGCGCGTAGTGGTCGCGGGCCAGGGCGTCCCCGGCGCGGGAGAGGTCGTAATACTTGTTGATCAGGCCCACGTCCAGGCCGGCGGGGCAGGGCGCGCAGTGGTTGCAGTACACGCAGCCGATCTCCCTGGGCGCGCGCGCCGCGATGCCCGCGTAGTCGCGCGCGCTGGTCGGCGCGTCCAGGAACCCGAGCAGGCGGCGCAGGTCCTCGCTGCCGCGCACGCCGGGCAGGACCGTCAGCACGCCGGGCTTGTCCAGCGCGTACTGGATGCACTGGTATTCCGTGAGCGCGCAGCCCAGGGGCGAGGTCTTTTCGTCCAGGAGCTGGCCGCCGGAGAACGCCTTCATCACGGAGATGCCCACGCCCTCGGCCTCGCAGCGGCGGTAGAGGTCCATGCGCTCCTGCGCGCCGCCGATGGCGAACTCCCCGCCCGCGCTGTAGTCGTAGGCCGGGTTGATGCTGAACATGACCAGGTCCAGCACCTTTTCCTCCAGCAGGCGGTTCACCACCGCCGGCGTGTGCGAGGACAGGCCGACGTGGCGCACGACGCCCTGGTCCTTCAGGCGCAGGATCTCCTCCAGCGTGCCCCACGCCGTCTCCAGGTCGCTCAGCTCGTCGATGCAGTGCAGGAACCCAAAGTCGATCGTGTCCGTCTGCAGGTTCTTGAGCTGCCAGTCCACCGAGGCACGGATGGCGTCGCGGTCCAGCGTCCAGCCGTAGGCGCCGGCGCTGTAGTCCGCGCCGAAGTGGAGCTGCAGGCGCATCTTCTCCCGCCGGCCGGCGAGGGCGCGGCCCAGCGGCGCAAAAAGCGCGCCGTCCGCGGTGGCAAGGTCCATGTGGTTGATGCCGCTTTCGATCGCAAGGTCCAGCGTCTTTGCGATCTCCTCCTCGCCTGCGCTGCAAAGGACGCTCGTGCCCAGGCCCAGGACGCTGATCTCCTCCCCGCCGTGGGGGAGCTTGCGGTACTCCATCGTGCAGAATCCTCCCTTTTCTTCGGAACTCAGCCGAGCTTTGCGGCAAAGTCCGCCATGGCCTCGGAGATCTTGATGCCCTGGGGACAGACGGCCTCGCAGCTGCGGCAGCCGAGGCAGGCCTGCGGGCGCTTGTCCTCCGGCACGGCCATCAGCGCCATGGGCGCGATGAAGCCGCCCTCGGTGAAGGCGTGCTCATTGTAGAGCGAGAGCAGGCCGGGGATGTCCAGGCCCTGCGGGCAGTGGCTGACGCAGTAGTGGCAGGCCGTGCAGGGCAGGACGATCTTGCCGACCATGTCCTTGGCGATGGCAAGGAGCGCGTCCATCTCCTCCCTGTGCAGGGGCTTGTCCTCCGAGAAGGTGGCCAGGTTCTTCTCCAGCTGCTCCAGGTTCGACATGCCGGACAGGACCACCTTGACCTCGGGCAGGCTCTGCAGGAAGCGGAAGGCCCAGGCGGCGATGTCCTCGTCCGGGCGCAGGGCGCGCAGCTTCTGCTCGTCCGCCGGGGCCAGGGACGCCAGCTTGCCGCCGCGCAGGGGCTCCATGACCCAGACGGGGATGCCCCACGCCTTCAGCAGCTCCACCTTGCCCTTGGCGTCCTGGAAGTCCCAGTCGAGGTAGTTGAGCTGGATCTGGCAGAACTCCATGTCCTTGCCGTAGGCGTTCAGGAAGCGCTCCATGACCGCGCGGCTGCCATGGGCGGAAAAGCCCAGGCGCCGGATGCGGCCCCTGTCGCGCTGGGCCTTGAGGTAGGCGAAGATGCCGTGCGCCTCGTCGAGGTAGGCGTCGATGTTCATCTCGCAGACGTTGTGGAAGAGGTAGAAGTCAAAATACTTCACGCCGCACTTCTGAAGCTGCGCCTCGAAGATCTCCTCCACCTTGTCCATGTTGGCAAGGTCGTATCCGGGGAACTTATCGGCCAGATAGAAGCTCGCGCGCGGGTACTTGGCCAGCGCGCGGCCCATCACCCGCTCGGAGTTCCCCGCATGGTAGCCCCAGGCCGTGTCAAAGTAGTTGACGCCGGCGGCCATGGCGCGGTCGACCATGGCCTCGGCGGCCGCCTCGTCGATGCGGGCGTCGTCCCCGTCCAGGGTGGGCAGGCGCATGGCGCCCATGCCCAGCGCGGAAAGATGCTCTCCCTTGTACTCCTTATAGATCATCGCACCGTCTCTCCTTGTTGTTCTTTTTCCGTGAGGTGGATTTCGGCGCGGGCGTTCTCGTCGTCCAGGAGGATTTCGCCCGCGGAGGGCACGCGGATGCAGCCGGCATAGGGGTTCTTGATGCTCAGGACCGGCGCGGTGAGCGTGGCGTCCACCTCGCTCCGCTCAAAGGCCAGGTCCGCGTCCAGCATCTCGCAGTCGATCAGGCGCAGGCCCTTGCAGTAGCACAGGGGCTGCGTGCCCGAGATGCGGCAGTTTTCAAACGTGACGTCCTCGCAGTACCAGGCGAGGTATTCGCCCTTGACCACGCAGTTGCGCACGAGCACGTGCTTGGCGTGCCAGAAGGCGTCCTTGGTGTCCAGCACGCAGTTCTCAAACACGGCGTGCTCGATGTACTGGAAGGAATACTTGCCCTTCATGCGCAGGTTCTCAAAGCGCAGGTCGCGCGAGCGCATGAGGAAGTACTCGCTCTCGGCCGTGCAGTCCTGCATCTCCAGGCCCTGGACGGACCAGCCGAACTCCGGGGAGACGATGTCGCAGCCCTTCATCTGCACGGCGCTGCACTCGCGCAGGGCCTTGATGCCGTGCAGCTTCGTGTTCTCGATCCGGATGTCGTGGGAATACCAGAGCGCCGCGCGGCAGAGCTCCGTCATCTCCGAGTCGCGGATGGTCAGGTTGTGGTCGTGCCAGAAGGGGTAGCGCAGGTTGAAGAAGCTGCGCTCGACCTCGATGTCCCGGCACTCCTTAAAGGCGCTTTCGCCGTCGGCCGGGCCGTCGAAGGCGCATCTCTTCACCTGGAGGCCGCGCGAGCCGTAGAGCGCGCGCTCCTGGTCAAAGGTCTTGTCTGCAATGCACTGCATGGGTTCCCTCCTCAAAGTGTTCCTTTCTTGGTTGGCTTTTTCCGGCCCGGGGGCGGGCCGCTCTGCCCGGCGCGCTCCTCGCGCTCGATCTGGAAGACCAGATAGTCCAGGCAGTCGATCTGTTTTTCGCAGCGGTGCACGGCGTCCAGCAGGAGGCGCCTGTGCGCCGAGAGCAGGCGGAGCTGCTCCTGCGTGCGCCCCTGGCGCGCGCAGTCCAGGCAGCGCTCCACCGTCTCCTCGTCGCACCCGGCGTCCTCCAGGTTCTGCCGGAGCGCCTCGGGCGGCACATCGTCCTTCTTCATCGCAGGGAATCTCCTCTTCGCAAAGACGAGCGGCAGCGCCGCTCTTTCTTACAGGATTCAGTATATTCCTCTTTTTTGCGAATCGCAACTATCAAATGATAATGGGTAAGCATAAGAATTTTCTATGCAAAAAACGAGAAGCGCAGCGGGGGGACTGCGCTTCTCGTTTTGCGGGGCGGGGTCAGGCGTGCTGGGCGGTGAGGACGCCCGCGGGCTGGGGCGGGAAGGCGGCAAGGGGCTCCTGCGCGCCCTCGGCCGGCGCATCCACGAGCCAGCGGAGCGCCTCCTCGAGGCGGTCGATGGCCTGCACGGCGCTCTGGCGCGCAAAGGCACGCTCGTAGTTTTCGCGCGGGACGAGGACGCGCGTCGCGCCGGCCCGCAGCGCGGCCTCGACCTTGGCGGGGACGCCGCCGACGGGCAGGACCTCCCCGGCGATGCCGATCTCCCCGGTCAGGGCGGCGTTGCCGTCCGCGGGCCGGCCGGTGATGGCGGAATAGACCGCAACGGCCATGGCCACGCCCGCCGAGGGGCCGTCCACGGGCATGCCGCCGGGGAAGTCGATGTGCACGTCGTAGCCGTCCACGGCAAGGCCCATGCCGCGCAGGGCGGTGCGCACGTTCTCCACCGCGCCAGAGGCGGTGGAGCGCCTCGTCATGCGCCGGGCGCCGGCCTCGAGCTGCTCCTGTTCGATGATGCCGGTGGCGCGCCACTGGCCGCGCCCCTCCCTGGCGGGGAAGGCGACCGCCTCGATCGCCAGGACCGCGCCGACGTTTCCGCCCACGACCGCAAGGCCGTTGACGCGCCCGACGCCCCGGCCGCCGCAGACCCGGCGCTCCGGCCGGGGGGCGTAGCTGCCCGTGCGCAGGACGTATTCGATGTCCGCGATGGTGATCTCCGTGCGGCCGGCGTTGCGCGCCAGGCCCAGGCCCACCTGCACGAGGTTGGCCGCGTCGCGCCCGCCCATGGCGTAGCGGCCGATGAGCGCGTCGCACCCTTCCTCGAGGGTGAAGCCCGCGCTGCGGGCCGCGTTGCGGGCGATCTGCGCGGTCTCCTCCGCGGTCAGCGCCCGGAAGTTGATCTCCATGCAGCGCGAGCGCAGGGCCGGCGGCATCTCCTCCGGCCGGCGCGTGGTGGCCGCGACGAGGCGGAAGTCCGCGGGCAGGCCGTTCTGGAAGATGTCGTGGATGTGCTTGGGGATGTTGCGGTCGCTCTCCGAATAGTAGGCGGAGTCAAGCATGACCTTGCGGTCCTCGAGGACCTTGAGGAGCTTGTTCATCTGCATGGGGTGCAATTCGCCGATCTCGTCCAGGAAGAGCACGCCGCCGTGCGCGCGGGTGACCGCGCCGGGCTTGGGCTGCGGCACGCCGTTGACGCCCAGGGGCCCCGCGCCCTGGTAGATGGGGTCGTGCACGGACCCGATGAGCGGGTCGGCGATGGCGCGCTCGTCAAAGCGGACGCAGGTCGCATCCATCTCCACAAAGGGCGCATCCTTCTTAAAGGCGGAGTCGGGCTGCTGCTTGGCGTATTCGAGCACCAGGCGCGCGGCGCAGGTCTTGCCGATGCCCGGCGGGCCGTAGAGGATGACGTGCTGGGGATTCGGCCCGCAGAGCACGGCGCACAGCGCGGCGATGCCCTCCTCCTGGCCGATGATGTCGGCAAAGCGCTTGGGGCGCACCTGCTCGCCCAGGGGAAGGTTGAGGCGGATCTCGCGCAGCTTGCGCATCTTGTCCATCTCGCGCAGGGATTCCGGGGTGGAGGCCGCCGCGCCCTGCCGCTCCCGGCGCATGGCCCGCAGGAAGTACAGCCCCACCACGACGCTCACCAGGAGCTGAATGAGGATGATCGCAATGTACATCGTCTTTTCTCCCTCCAATCTGCGGTTTATTCTGCGCGCGCCGGCCTTTCCATATACTTCGCGCAGAGGGAGACTGAGGTCTGTTTTTTGGCCTTTGCTTCAAAAAAGACTTTGGTCTGGATTTTTCCTTTCGAGACGGCGTTTCACGATTTAAAAACAGACTGCGGTCTGCAAAACTCCGCCTTGCAAATCGGGGCAAAACAGGCTATACTAGCGGCGACCGAAACATACGCTTTTTAGGGGGAACGCACATGAGAACGCTGAAGGTACAGGGGCGCTGCCTGGCCTGGGACGACGGAACGCCCTTCTTCTACCTCGGGGACACGGCGTGGGAGCTCTTCCACCGCCTGAACCGCGAGGAGATGGACCACTACTTTGCCGAGCGCGCGCGGCAGGGCTTCACGGCCGTGCAGGCGGTGGCGCTCGCGGAGTTCGAAGGGGTGACCGTGCCCAACGCCTACGGCCGGCTGCCGCTGCACTTTGCAGACGGCCTGCCCGACCCGACGAACCCGGACCTGGACGCGGGCTATTCCTACTGGGACCACGTGGACTACGCGGTGGAGGCCGCGGCGCAGCGGGGGCTCTTCCTCGTGATCCTGCCGACCTGGGGCGACAAGTTCCACCTCTGCTGGGGCAAGGGGCCGGAGATCTTTGACGAGGCGAACGCCTATGCCTACGGCAAGTGGATCGCCGCGCGCTACCGCGACAAGTGGAACATCCTCTGGATGCTAGGCGGGGACCGGCCGCTGGAGCCGAAGCACCGGGCCATCGTGGACGCCATGGCGGCCGGCATCCGCGAGGCGGACGCAAACCACCTGATCACCTTCCACCCGCCGGGCGCGAAGGACTCCACGGACTTCCTCGCGGACGCGCCGTACATCGATTTCCACACCGCGCAGACGGGCCACGGCATCGAGCAGTGCTACCGCAGCGACGAGGTGATGGCCAAGATGGCGGCCGCGACTGAGAAGCCCTACCTGGACTCGGAGCCGCGCTACGAGGACCATCCGGCGTGCTTCAACGACCGCATCGGCTACTTCTGGAACGCGCAGGACGTGCGCCAGAACGCCTACTGGGACGTCCTGGCGGGCGCCTGCGGCCACACCTACGGCAACCACTGCATCTGGAGCATGACCAAGCAGCCGACCTCCTACTTCCCCTGCACGTGGAGGGAGGCGCTGGTGCACCCGGGCGCGGAGCAGATCCACCACCTCAAGGACCTGCGGCTCTCGCGGGACTACTTCTCGCTGCGGCCTGCGCCGGAGCTCTTACAGACGCAGTACCCCGGCATGGGGCACCTGGTCGCTGCGCAGGGCGAGGATTACGCCTACCTCTACAGCCCGATGGGCGCGCCCTTTGCCGCAAAGCTGGACGCCTTCCCCGGGGCCAGGCAGGTGCGCGCGCTGTGGTTTGATCCCCGCACGGGCGAGGAGGCGGTCTTCGCCATCCTGCCGCCGGAGGGGAGCAACTTCTTCGTCCCGCCCACGCAGGGCAAGGGCTGCGACTGGGTTCTGATCCTGGAGGCCGTCCGCTGAGGTCCTCCTCCCCGCTTGCCCGCCGCGCAATGCGGCGGGCAAATTGTTTGCCCCGTGCAAACCGTTTGCCCCGTGCAAACCGTTTAACAACAAAACAATTGCCCCTTTCGCGGTTTTTCGATATAATGGAAGCAGCGCTGCGGCCCGGGGAAGGCGCCGCGGCAGAACAAGGCTCGGAGGGATGGGATTGAGGAAGAAGAAGACGCAAGAACAGGTCTTTGCCCCGGAGGCTGCGCCGCAGGATGCCTACGTTTCCGACGTGGAGGCGCGCAGCCGGGACCTGCTGGAGAGCACGGAGAAGACCGCCAGGGAGATGGCGGATTTCTACCCGACCATGCTCCATCCGGAGGACCCGGAGGCCATGGACCGCAAGGTGCGCGGGGAGCTGGACTCCCTCCGCCGCGCGGCGACCAACATCATGCGCGCGCGCCAGCAGCTCTTCGGCGTGCGCGACGAGCTCGGCGCGCGGTGGAACGACGTCCGCCCGCCGCGCAAAAAGCGGCGCCTGCGCCTGAACACGCCGCCCAACGCGGTGATCGACGCGCAGGAGGCGGCGAGCAACCACTTCACCAAGGGCGTCGGGCTCTACAAGCTGCTGTGGGTGTTCTACCTGGGCAGCTTCCTGGGCGTGGTCGTCGAGGTGATCTGGTGCCTGGTGATCCACGGCTACATCGAGAGCCGCACGGCGCTGGTTTACGGGCCGTTCAACCCGCTGTACGGCGTGGGCGCGGTGGCGCTGACGCTGGCGCTCTACCGCTACCGCAACCGCGGGCCCTGGCTCTCGTTCCTCAGCGGCATGCTCGTGGGCAGCGCGGTGGAGTACGGGTGCTCCTTCCTGCAGGAATTGATCCTCGGCTCGCGCTCGTGGGACTACAGCCACCTGCCCTTCAACCTGAACGGGCGGATCTGCCTGCTCTACTCCATCTTCTGGGGCGTGCTGGGCGTGCTGTGGATCAAGCGGCTCTACCCGCTGATGGCCAAGTGGATCCTGAAGATCCCCAACCGCGTGGGCAAGGCGCTGACGTGGGTGGTCTTTGCGTTCTTCGTCCTGGACGCGGCCGTGACGTGCCTGGCGCTGGCCCGCTGGATTCAGCGCATGGACGACATCCCCCCGCAGAACGCGTTCATGCAGTTCGTCGACGAGCGCTTCACGGACGAGCGGATGGAGAAGATCTTCCCCGGCATGGTCTTCACCGGCGAGTAAACAAAGCCCCTGTGTCCTGGCAGAATGGCCAGAACACAGGGGTTTTTGCGTGTCGGCAAAGTCGAAACGCTTCCTCGCGACACGCCGCCGCTGTGGATTTCCGCGGATGGGGTTTCTGCAAACGGAACCCCCGTGTTCCGGCCGAATGGGCTGGAGCACGGGGGTCTTTTTCTGCAGAGGGCGTTTGTTTAGGCGAGCTCGCCGCCGGAGCGCTTGCGCCGGGTCTTGGGCGGCGGCGCGGACTTGGCCGCGATGCGCGCCTGCTTGGGCACGTCGGTGAAGAGCAGGGTGGGCGGGGCCTCCTTCTTGGCGGCCTCGAGCGTCACGACGCACTTGCCCACGTCCTCGCGGGAGGGCAGGTCGTACATGATCTCCTGCAGGATGTCCTCGATGACGGAACGCAGGCCGCGCGCGCCGCTCTTGCGCTGGATGGCGGTGTGCGCGATGTAGCGCAGGGCCTCCTCGTCGAAGGTGAGGTCCACGCCGTCGAGCTCGAAGAGGCGGGCGTACTGCTTGCACAGCGCGTTCTTGGGCTTGGTGAGGATGGACATCAGGGCCTCCTCGTCGAGCTGCTGCAGGGTGACGACGACCGGCAGGCGGCCGACGAACTCCGGGATCAGGCCGAACTTGAGCAGGTCCTCGGGCTGGATCTTCTCAAAGACCTCGGTGAGGTTGCGCTCCTCGACCTTCTTGATGTCCGCGCCGAAGCCGAGCATCTTCTTGCCGATGCGGTTCTCGATGATCTTCTCGATGCCGTCAAAGGCGCCGCCGCAGATGAAGAGGATGTTGGTGGTGTCGATCTGGATGAACTCCTGGTGGGGGTGCTTGCGGCCGCCCTGCGGCGGGACGGAGGCCACGGTCCCCTCCAGGATCTTGAGCAGCGCCTGCTGCACGCCCTCGCCCGATACGTCGCGGGTGATGGACGGGTTCTCGCTCTTGCGGGAGATCTTGTCGATCTCGTCGATGTAGATGATGCCCTTTTCCGCGCGCTCGATGTCGTAGTCGGCGTTCTGGATGAGCTTGAGGAGGATGTTCTCCACGTCCTCGCCCACGTAGCCCGCCTCGGTCAGGGCCGTGGCGTCGCCGATGGCAAAGGGCACGTTGAGGATCTTGGCGAGCGTCTGCGCAAGGAAGGTCTTGCCGCAGCCGGTGGGCCCGAGCATCAGGATGTTGGACTTTTGCAGCTCCACGTCCGTGTTGTCCGAGCCGATGCGCTTGTAGTGGTTGTAGACCGCGACGGACAGGGCCTTCTTGGCGTTCTCCTGGCCGATGATGTACTCGTCCAGGCGGGCCTTGATCTCCGCCGGGCGCAGGAGGCGCTCGCTCGCGGGTTCCGCGCTCTCGCCCCCGGTGAACTCCTCATCCAGGATGTCGCAGCAGAGGTCCACGCACTCGTTGCAGATGAAGACGCCGGGGCCGGCCACGAGGCGGCGGACCTGGTCGGCGGTCTTTCCGCAGAACGAGCACTTGGGCTCCTTGATCTTCCCATCATATTTGGTCATGCTTTACCCCTTTTAACAAAATCGAATTGCGTCAGCGGCGGGGCGCGACGATCTCGTCCACGATGCCGTAGGCCAGCGCCTCCTCCGCGGAGAGGAAGTGGTCGCGCTCGGTGTCGGCCTCGACCTTTTCCAAGGGCTGGCCGGTGCGCTGCGCGAGGATGGTATTGAGCTTTTTCTTGATCTTCATGATGTACTCGGCGTGGATGGCGATGTCGGTCGCCTGGCCCTGCGCGCCGCCGAGGGGCTGGTGGATCATGACCTCGGCATTGGGCAGGATGCGGCGCATGCCCTTGGCGCCGGCGGTCAGCAGGAAGGCGCCCATGGAAGCCGCCATGCCGATGCACAGGGTCGAAACCGGGCAGCGCAGGTACTGCATGGTGTCATAGATCGCCATGCCCGCCGTGACAGAGCCGCCGGGGCTGTTGATGTAGAGGTTGATCTCCTTATCTGGGTCCTCCATCTCCAGGAAGAGCATCTGCGCGACGACCAGGTTCGCCGTCACATCGTCGATCTCCCCGGAAAGGAAGATGATGCGGTCCTTGAGCAGGCGGGAATAGATGTCATAGGATCTTTCGCCGCGGTTGGTCTGTTCTACGACGATAGGGACAAGGCTCATAGGGTTTCCCTCCTTTTGCGCCAAAGGCGCGGCAGCGCTGCTGCCTACTTGTTGTTTGCCAGAATGCGGGCGCTTATGCGCGCAATGCTCCGAGCGGGAGGCTTCGGAGCATTGCGCGTTTCTCTTTTACTCCGCCTCGACTGCGGAAGAGACGATCATGTCGATGACCTTCTGGGTCTTGACCATCTCGCGGAAGTAGTCCATGTCCGCGTCAGAGAGCGTCTTCTTGATGTCCTCGGCGGACTTTTCCGCGCTCTCGGCGTACTTGGCGATTTCGGCGTCGACCTCTTCGTCGGTGGCGTCGATGCCCTCCGCCTCGCGGATGGCGTCGAGCACGACCTCGGCCAGGACCTGCTTCTTAGCGCCCTCTTCATAGTTCGCGCGAATCTGCTCCAGCGTCTGGCCGGTGTACTTGAGGAAGTCCTCCAGCTTCAGGCCCTGGTAGCGCATGCGCATTTCCATCTCGTTGATGCGCTGGTCGATCTGGCGCTCAACCATGGGCTGCGGGATGTCGACGGTCGCATTCTCGCAGACGGTCTCGATGATCTTGTCGCGGCGCTCGTTCTCCGCGCGGTTCTTGGCCTGCTCGCTCAGGCGCTTCTCGATGTCGGCGCGGTAGTCGGCCAGGGTGTCAAACTCGGAGACGTCCTTGGCGAACTCGTCGTTGATCTCCGGCTTCTCCTTGCGGGAGAGGGAGTTGAGCTTGACGTGGAAGACGGCCTCCTTGCCGGCAAGGTCGGTGGCGCGGTAGTCCTCGGGGAAGGTGACGGTGATGTCGCGCTCCTCCCCTTTATTCATACCCACAATCTGCTCTTCGAAACCGGGGATGAACATGCCGCTGCCAAGTTCCAGGGGCATGTTCTGGGAGGTGCCGCCCTCAAAGGCCACGCCGTCGACGGTGCCGGCGTAGTCGATGTTGGCGGTGTCGCCCATCTCGGCCGCGCGGTCCTCGACGTCGACCATGCGGGAGACGCGCTCGGCCGCGCGGTCGATCTCGCGGTCGATCTCCTCCGCGGTAACTTCCCACTTGGCCGCGGGGGCAGCGATGCCCTTATACTGGCCCAGGGTCACCTCCGGGCGGACGTAGACGGTGGCGGTGTAGACGCAGTCCTCGCCTGCGCCGATGGACTCGATGTCGATCTCGGGCTGCGCGACGGGCTTTGCGCCGGTCTCCTCCACGGCCTTGTCGTAGGAGTCGGGAAGGACGTCGTTAAAGGCCTCCTCCACCAGGACGCCGGTGCCGTAGTAGTTCTCGATGACCTTGCGCGGGGCCTTGCCCTTGCGGAAGCCGGGGACGGTCAGGCGGTTCTTGAGCTTTCCGTAGGCCTTGCCCATGGCCGCCTCAAAGTCGGCGGCGGGGACGGTGACGGTCAGCTTGACCTGGTTGGACGAAAGTTTCTCCATCGTTGCGCTCATCTTTGTTTAACCCTCCAAATGCTGCGCCTCTCTCTTGTTGCAGCGCAGTCAAACTCAAACACTATCTTAGGAATGGTAGCATATCTTTGCCCGAAAAGCAAGAGCAAAGCCCGGAAAAACCGGCATTCCCTTCACATTTTACGAAACGTTCGCAATGCGAGGCAAGTTGGGGTCCTTTCGCGCATAGAATGAAAGGCACAACCGATCAAGATTCAGGAGGAAAGAGAGATGCATCCGCAACTGCAATGCGAACCGACGCTGTACCGCTCCCACCAGGAGATCCTGCTGCGGAGCGAAATCGTTTCCTGCCCGCGCCTTCGCGGGCCGGTGGAGGGCATGTACCCCATTTGGGACCAATGCCGCGCGTCCCTGCGCGGCCAGGAGGGAAGCGCCGAGGACCCTGCGCTGCGCCGCTGGGTGTACGACCTGACCGTGCCGGTGATGGTGGTGGGCAGGGACGCGGCCCAGCGCGCGGAGGTGCACCTCTCCGCCGCGCTCTGCACGCCGTTTTCCGAGGAAAAGATGCGCTTCGGCTGCCAGCTGCAGTGCAGCTGCGACCTCTATCCCCGCTGCGCGGTCGAGATGGGCGCCGGGCTGTACCGCTTGACGTACGACGCGCGCATCTCCCTCTACTCCACGGCCCTGCGCGCGGGCTGCGCTTGACAGGCCGCGCCGTCTGTGCTATCCTAGTTCCCGAATCGAGACGAAACGGAGGGAAAGCCGTGCTTTCTGCCTGCTGCTGAGCGCCATGAACGCAAATCCTTTCGGCGGGGAATTCCGCCCGATTTTTTGCGCGCAAAACATGGCGGGGCAGGAAGAGGGCATTCCCTGGGCATTGGCGTCTCCCACTTCGTCAAAAACGGGCCTGCGGATGTTCTTTTCCGCAGGCCCGTTTTTGTCTTTGTTCGATCTTTTTTTGCAAGCGAGGAGGGATGCCGCATGGCAGCCATTCAGGTCATCGACCTTTCCTTTCAATATCCGGACAGTGGGGAGATGATCTTTTCCCACGTCAGCTTCACCCTGGACACCGACTGGAAGCTGGGCTTCATCGGCCGCAACGGCAAGGGGAAGACGACCCTTCTGCGCATCCTGATGGGGATGGAGGGGGCGACCGGGCGCGTGGTCTCGCCCTGCGCGTTCGACCTCTTCCCCTTCCCCGTCCCGGACGAGGGCCGGCCGGCGCGCGAGGTCGCGCGGGCGCACGCCGGGCCCTATGCGGAGCTGGAGGCGCGCATGGAGGCGGCCCTCGCGGACCCGGACGGCGCGCAGGCCTACGCCGAGGCGCTGGGCGAATACCTGGAGCTGGACGGCTATGCACTGGATGCGCGGCTGCTGGCAGAGACCGGCAAGCTCGGCCTGGACCCCGCCGCGCTGGACCGGCCGTATGCGACGCTCTCCCCCGGGGAGCGGGCGAAGGTCCAGCTCGCGGCGCTGTTCCTGCGCAAGAACGCGTTTCTGCTCATCGACGAGCCGACCAACCACCTGGACGCGGAGGGCCGACGCCTGCTGCAAGCGTATCTTGCGGCGAAGAAGGGGTTCATCCTCGTCTCGCACGACCGCGCGCTGCTCGACGGCGCCTGCGACCACATCCTCTCCCTCAATCGCCAGAGCATCGAGGTGCAGCAGGGCAACTACAGCTCCTGGCGCTTCAACCGCGACGCGCGCGACCAATTCGAGCTGGAGGAGAACGCGCGCCTGCAGGGCGAGATCGCGCGCCTTGCGCAGGCAGGCCGGCAAAAGGCGGACTGGGCGGACCGCGTGGAGGCCTCCAAGATCGGCTCCCACGCCGCGGACCGCGGCTTTATCGGGGCCAAGTCCGCCAAGATGATGAAGCGCGCCAAGCACATCGAGGCCCGGCGGGAGAAGGCCGTCGAGGAAAAGAAGGCCCTGCTGCACGACCTGGAGCGCGAGGAGCCGCTGCACCTGCATCCCCTCGTCTACGGCAAGCGCCGGCTGGTCTATGCCGAAAAGCTCGCGGTGGACTACGGGTCGGGGCCGCTGTTCGCCCCGGTCTCCTTCTCCCTTGAGCAGGGGGAGCGCCTGGCGCTCTGCGGGCCGAACGGCAGCGGAAAGTCCTCGATCCTGCGCCTGCTGCTCGGCCAGGACGTGCCGCACGCGGGCGAGCTGCGCGTGGGCGCGGGCGTGGTCGTCTCGCGCATCGAGCAGGACGCCAGCGCGCTTTCCGGGAGCCTGCGGGACTTTGCGCTGGCCCGGGGCGTGGACTACACGCTGCTCCTTGCGACGCTGCGCCGGCTGGACTTTGCGCGCGCGCAGTTCGAAAAGGACCTGTCCGCCTTCTCGCAGGGGCAGAAGAAGAAGGCGCTGCTGGCGGCCTCCCTCTGCGCGCAGGCGCACCTGTTCGTCTGGGACGAGCCGCTCAACTACATCGACATCTTCTCCCGCGTGCAGATCGAGAACCTGCTCCTCGAGTTTCAGCCGACGATGGTCTTTGTCGAGCACGATGCGGCGTTTTGCGACCGCATCGCGACGCAGCGCGTGGAACTGCGCCGGCCGTAGCGAGTCCGCGCGGCCCCCAAAGCAACGCGGAGCGCCCATGGGCGCTCCGCGTTGCTTTGGGGGGCCGTTTGCAAAAGAGGAGGGGGCTTGTCCCCCTCCTCTTTTGCAAAGCGTCGAGGGGGATCGGGGTGGGGCGAGGCGCCGCAGGCCTCACTTCAGCGCCTTTTCGATGGCCTGGATGACCAGGCGCATGGCCTTGATGCGGGCGTAGCGCTTGTCCACGGATTCGAGCACGTGCCAGGGCGCGTTCTGCGTGTTGGTCTTGACGAGCATCTCGTCGATGGCGACCTGGTAGGCGTCCCACTTCTCGCGGTTGCGCCAGTCCTCGTCCGTGATCTTCCACTGCTTTTCCGGGGTGTTCTGCCGCTCAGTGAAGCGGGCGAGCTGCGTGTCGGAGTCGATCTGCACCCAGAACTTGAGCACGACCATGCCCGCGTCGGTGAGCTCCTTTTCGAACTCGTTGATCTCGTCGTAGGCGCGCTTCCAATCGTTCTCCGTGCAGAAGCCCTCCAGCCGCTCGACCATGACGCGGCCGTACCAGCTCCTGTCGAAGATGGCGATGTGGCCGGTCTTGGGCAGGCGGGTCCAGAAGCGCCAGAGGTACTGGCGGTGGAGCTCGTCGGGCGTGGGGCTGGCGATGGGCAGCACCTCGTAGCCGCGCGGGTCCAGCGCGGAGGCCAGGCGCTTGATATTGCCGCCCTTGCCGGCGGCGTCCCAGCCCTCGTAGGCGATGACCACGGGCACCTTTTTGCGGTAGAGCTCGTTGTGCAGCTCGGCCAGGCGCTTGCGGTACTTTTTGAGCTTCTTCTGGTACTCTTCCTCCTCCATGGTCTTGTCCAGGGGGATGTCCTGCAGGGGCATGGCCGGCAGGAGCGGCCAATCGGTCTTGGGCTGCTCGGCGGAGGGCTTCTCCTCCAGGGCGGCGCAGATGCGCTGATAGAGCCAATCCGCGCTCTCGAGCTGCGCCTGGGCGGCAAGGGTGCCGTCGATGACCTTCCAGGGCGCGTGCGGCGCGTGGGTGGCGGTCATGAAGTCGTCAAACGCGGCGAGCGTGCGGTCGTAGTTCTTGTTCTGGCGCCAATCGTTTTCGCCGACGCGCCAGGCGGTGTCCTTGTCGCTCTCCAGCGCCTCGATGCGCTCGCGCTGGCTCTGCGCGCTGATGTGCAGGAAGAGCTTGACCAGCAGGTACCCGCCCGCGGCGAGCTGCCGCTCAAAGACGCGCACGCTCTCGATCCGCCGCGCGTACTCCGCGTCCGAGAGGTCGCCGCGCAGGCGCTCGCGCACCGTCTCGTCCATCCAGCCGGAGTCGAGGAAGAGGATCTTCCCCTGCTCCGGGATGCTCTGGAAGTGGCGCTTTAAGAAGGGCCAGCGCTTCTCCTCGGGCGTGGGCATGCTGACGCTGAGCACGCGGAAGAAGCGGGGGTCCAGCTCGCGGATGAGCGAGTGGATGGTGCTGCCCTTTCCGGCCGCGCCCCAGCCCTCGATCAGGACGATCACGGGCAGCTTGGCCTCCTTGATGCGCTGCTGCAGGCCCGCAAGGTCCTCTCTCCGCTTCTTGAGCAGCTTTTTGCACTCCTCCGTCGTTCGCCAGTCCACGCCAAAGGTCCAGTCCTTCAACACGTCCATCGACCTCCCTTGCTGAAATTCAAATTTCGATGCGAAACATTTTCTTTACGTTTAGTTTACATCCTTTTTGCAGAAAAAGCAAGGCATTGGGGCCGGAATTCGCGGATTTTCTGCGGATTTCAGGCCTCTACGGTCAGGACCTCCCAGGTTTGGACCGGGGCGGTGCGGATGCGCAGCTCCCCGCCCTCCAGGCGCACCTCCGGCTCGCCGCAGAGCAGGCCGCGCACGCGCGGGGCCGCGCCCTTCTCCCAGCGCAGGACGAGCTCGACCTGCAGGGGAAGGTTCTGGCTCAGGGGCCGCTGGCCGACGCCGTTCACGACGTGGATGACGCGGCCGCCCGGGCCCTGGTAGTCCATGAGCTGGATGCCGCGCAGGGGCTGCGCCAGGCGGATGTCTAGCGCGTCGCCGAGCAGGGCGGTCAGCAGGTTCCGCACGAGCAGCTCGTGGTCGTGGAGCTTGAGCTCGGAGAGCATGGCCGACAGCGGGAAGAGCACGGCGGCGGCGCAGCCCTCCCCGGCCTGGCGCAGCGTCAGCAGCGGCAGGTCCGTCTCCGGCACGGGCAGGCTCGCGCGCTCGGGCGGGGCGCCGACGGCCTCCATGGGCGCAAAGGGCGGAACGAGCGTGCAGAGCGTCCGCGCGTCCCGGGGCTGCGCGTAGAGCGTGCGGCCGCGGTGCGGCAGGAGCGGCGTCGGCCCGAGGTCCCTGCGCAGGTCCTCGGCGCCGGGGGCAAAGCGCAGGTAGCTGGCCTGCAAATACTCGCTGACCTGGCCGCCGGGCGCAAGGCCCAGGAGCTCCGCCGGGCGCGCGTCCAGCGGGCGCGAGCACTCGGCCACGACGCGCCCGCCCTTTGCGACGAAGGCCTCCAGCGCGGAAAGGACCGCCGCGTCCCGGGGCACGGTGGGCAGGACCGCGACGCGGTACTCCGCAAGGCGGCCGGAGGCGACCTGCTCGGGCAGGAGCACGTCAAAGGGGATCTGCGTCGAGAGCATGGCCTCGGCCCAGCCGTTGGCCGGGGCGGTCATCTGCCCGCCGAAGGCCTTGGACAGGTCGTCGGCGTGCATGTCCCAGAGCAGGGCGACCGGCGCGCGGGAGCGGGCGCCGTCCATGCAGCCCTCGACGGTGCGGATCTGGGTATTGATGGTCCTGACGCACTCGAGGATGCGCTTGTCGCCGATGGTGTCGGGGATGCCGGTGATGGAGTGCCAGATGTAGCCGCCGTTTGCGGGCACCTGGCTCATCCAGTAGAGGTATTCGGCCGGGGGCAGGCCCACGTGCCGCCAATCCATGCCGGGGCAGGAGTGGATGATGCCAAAGGGCGGCGGCGCGGTCGGCTCCGAACGGCCCAGGCGGATGCACAGGGCGGGCTTGAAGCTCTGGGGGATCTCCTTCCAGCCGAGGGAGAGCACGTCCTGCGGCTCGGCGCAGATCATGTCGCAGGTGGCCAGGCGCTCGTAGAGATTGTCCGAGGCGATGCCGTAATAGAGGATGACGGGCACGTCCCGCGTTTCGCGGATGGCCTTGCGCAGCAGGCCGATGTTGTCGTAGAGGCAGCGGCTCTTCCAGCCGGGGTCCCACTGGGCCTCGTCATCGGGCAGGGGCGCGCCGTAGAGGGCGAGGTACTTCGCCTTGCAGGCCTCGCAATGGCAGTTGGGCGCGTGGGGCGCATTGAAGAACACGCCGTCCAGGTCGTACCGGCCCAGCGCCTCGCGCAGCGCGGGCGCGGCAAGCTCCGCATTGCGGTAGCCGGAATTGATGCAGGTGGTGTAGAGCAGGTCCCAGTTCCCCGGCCGCATGGCGCCCACGACCTGGGGCGAGCCGTCCGCGCTGCGCGCGAACCACTGGGGCCGCATCTGGTAGGTGCGGTCGCTGGCCTTGGAAAAGTCGAACCGCGCGATGACGCGGATGCCGCGCGCGTGGCAGGCGGCAAGGAGCGCCTCCAGGAGGTCGTGGTCCTTGGGCAGGCAGGGATTGACCGTGTGAAAGGGAAGCGCCGTCGGGTACCAGGCGTAGATGCCGCCGACGTTGACCACGAGCACGTTTGCGCCCAGGTCCTCGATCTGCGCGGCGATGCGCGCCTCGTCCATGCGCGGCGTGTCCAGGACCTGCAGGTTGGTCTGGATCACGCGCAAGGGCCGCTTCCACCAAGGTCTTTCATTGCACATCGTTGGTTTCCCCCGTTTCCGCATGTGTTTTTGTTTTCCTCCAGTGTACCACGGCCGGGGGGAATTGGGCAACGCCTTTTTTCCCGCGTTGCAAAAGGGCGGCGCATCCCCTATAATGGTAGAGGATTTGGGAGCGAACCGCGCCGAAGGACCGCGGTTTTTTAGGAGGAATGGCGATGTTTGGACGGGAGGATGCCGCGCGCCGGCTCTGGGCGGTGCGGCAGTCTGCGGGGGCCTATGCGCGGGCCCTGTGCAAGTGGGTGCTGCTGGCGGGGTCGACCGGGCTGCTCTGCGGGGCGCTGGGCGCGGCCTTCCACCACGCGGTGGAGCTGGTCACCGGCGTGCGCGAGGCGCACAGCTGGCTGCTCCTGCTGCTGCCGGCGGCGGGGCTTGCGGTGGTGTTCCTCTACCGCAAGCTTAAGGTGGAGGGCGTGGGCACGAACGACGTCATCGACGAGGTGCACCTGGGCAAGGGGCTGCCGCTCACGCTCCTGCCGGCGATCTTCCTCTCGACGGTGCTGACGCACCTGTTCGGCGGCTCGGCCGGGCGCGAGGGCGCGGCGCTGCAGATGGGCGGCACCGTGGGCTACCATGTGGGCCGCCTCTTCCGCCTGGACGACCGGGACCTGCGCACGGCGACGATGACGGGCATGGCGGCGTTCTTCACGGCGCTGTTCGGCACGCCGCTTGCGGCGACGGTGTTTGCGATGATGGTCATCAGCGTGGGCGTGTTCTACCACGCGGACTTCATCCCGTGCCTGGTGGCCTCGCTTGTGGCCTTTGGGGTGTCGATCCTGCTGGGCGTCGCGCCGACGCGCTTTGCGGTCGCGGCGCCGGACCTCACGGCGCTGATGCTGCTGCGGGTGGCGGGCCTTGCGGCGCTGTGCGGGCTGGTGGCGAGCCTGTTCTGCCACAGCGTGCACTTTGCGGAGCGCAAGATGCACAGCCTCCTGCCCAACCCCTGGGCGCGGGTGGCCGTCGGGGGCGCGGCGGTCGTCCTGCTGACGCTGGCGGTCGGCTCGCAGACGTACAACGGCGCGGGCATGCGCACGATCTCCGCGGCGATCGAGGGCGGCGCGGCGCCGGCGTTCGGCTTTCTGCTGAAGATTCTCTTCACGGCCATCACCCTGGGCGCGGGGTTCAAGGGCGGCGAGGTGGTCCCCTCCTTCTTTGTCGGGGCGACGTTCGGGTGCGTCGTGGGCCCGCTGCTGGGGATTCCGGCGGGGTTTGCCGCGGCGATCGGCCTTGCGGCGGTGTTCTGCGGGGCGACGAACTGCCCGGTCGCGTCCATCTTCCTCTCCATTGAGATGTTTGGGGGCGAGGGGCTGCTCTATTTCGCCCTGGCCTGCGGGCTGAGCTACATCTTCTCCGGGTATTCCGGGCTGTACTCGAGCCAGACCATCCTCTACTCCAAGCTCAAGGCGCGCTACATCAACATCCACACGAATTCCTCCCCCTCCTCCGCGCACGAGCCCGGGGAGCGCTGAGGCGCGGGGGCGACGAACAAAAAAGGAGCGATGCATCCATGGCAATCGTGCACTTCCCCTACGGGCGGACGGAGCTGACCGCCGACCTGCCCGACGAAGACCTTGCGGCGGTGCTGACCGCGCAGCTGCCGGCGTGCGGCGACAGCGAAGAGGCGCTCGTGCGGCGCGCGCTGGACAACCCGATCGGCGCGCCGCGCCTGTGCGAGCTCGCGCGCGGCAAGAAGAAGGTCGTCGTGCTCCTGAGCGACCACACGCGGCCCGTGCCGAGCCGGGCGATCCTGCCGCCGATGCTCGAGGAGATCCGGCGCGGAAACCCGGCGGCGGAGATCACGCTGCTGGTCGCCACGGGCTGCCACCGCGCGACCGCGCCGGAGGAGCTGCGCGAAAAGCTCGGGCCGGAGCTGTACGCGCGGGAGAAGGTCGTGGTTCACGACTGCGACGACGAGGCGAACCTCGTCTGCCTGGGGACGCTGCCCTCGGGCGGGGCGCTGGTGATCCACCGCCTCGCGGCGGAGGCGGATCTGCTGGTGGCGGAGGGGTTCATCGAGCCGCACTTCTTCGCGGGGTTCTCGGGCGGGCGCAAGAGCGTGCTCCCGGGCATCGCGGGGCGCAAAACCGTGCTTGCGAACCACTGCGCGGCCTTCATCGACGATCCGCGGGCGCGCACGGGCGTGCTCGAGGGCAACCCAATCCACCGGGACATGGTCTGGGCGGCGCGGCGGGCGAGGCTCGCCTTCGTCGTCAACGCCGTGATCGACCACGACAAGCGGGCGATTGCGGCGGTGGCGGGCGACGTGGAGCGCGCGCACGAGGCGGGCTGCGCCTTCCTCGCTGGGCACTGCCGCGTGCGCCCGGCAATGGCGGATCTGGTCCTGACGACGAACGGGGGCTATCCCCTGGACCAGAACCTCTACCAGGCGGTCAAGGGCATGACGGCGGCGGAGGCGACCGTGCGGCCGGGCGGCGTGATCCTGATGATGGCCTCCTGCGCGGACGGCTGCGGCGGGGAGGCCTTCTACCGCCAGATCTCCGGCGAAGCGGACCTGGACAAGACGCTCGCGCGCTTCCGCTCCCGCCAGCCCGAGGAGACGGAGCCGGACCAATGGCAGAGCCAGATCCTGATCCGGGTCCTGCAGCGGGCGACGGTGCTGCTGCTCTCCGAGGCGCCGGACGAGCTGGTGCGCGCCATGCACATGGTCCCGGTGCACAGCGTGGAGGAAGGGCTGCGGCGCGCGCGGGAGATCCTAGGCAGCGCGCATCCCCGCATCACGGCGATCCCGGACGGGGTTTCCGTCTGGGTACAGGAATAAAGGCGCAAAAAAAGGGCCCCGGACCGGGAGAACCGGTCCGGGGCCCTTTCTCAGGCGGGTTTTACCACCAGAGGTAGTTCAGGTAGTTGGCGGAGACGTAGCGGAGGCGTCCCTCGTAGCGGATGACCGCCCAGCCGTCCTCGATGTCGTAGACCTGGACGATGTCGCCGCGGTGCACGGTGCCGACGATGGCGTAGTTCGTGCCGTCGCCCGCGCGGACGTTCAGCGTGCGGCAGTTGACGGTGTACAGGTCGTAGAGGTTCGGGCGATCCTCATAGTAGCCGGTCCAGGTGTTGCCGGAGCTGGGCTTGCTGGAGGAGCTGGAGCTCGAGGAGCCGACGTACTCCCAGACGTTGGTCTCGTTGGGGTCGTCGCTCCAGGAAGAGGACGAGGAGCTCGAAGACGAGGAGCTCGAGGAGGAGCCGCGGAAGCCGTCCCAGTAATCGTCGCTGTCATACCGGTTGGAGCTGCCGCTGGAGCTGGGGTTATAGTAGCTGTTGGAGCCAACGGTGACCCAAGTTTCGTACACGGTATCAGTGTTAGCGCTATCCATATAGCGCACCCGCACCTTGACTGCTCCGACCTCGGACGGACGCACCTCCAACGAGCAGCTGACTTTAGCTCCCTTGGGGATGGCCATGGACTGATAAGAACCCGAAACGGCGGTGCCGTCCTTCTTGTCGTAGCCTTGCAGGCTGACTCCCGTTGCGTTGTCGCCGGAGACAGAGACAGTAACGGTCTTGATGTAGTGGTCCGTCTGCTTGACGGAAGTCGAGATCGACGGTTTGCTGTAGCTCACGGCGCTCACACACACGACCTGGGCCAGCAGAAGCACGAGCACGAGCAGGGCGGACGTGATCTTGATGGACCTCTTCATTGGATTTCCCTCCCACTGAGATTGTTGAGATTATTTTACAACACTTTGTGCTGCAATACAAGGCCCAAAGCGGGAAAGCGCGCTCACGGAACCTCGATGATCTGCACCGTTCCCTGGACGGTGACGGCGGCCTTGCCGTCCACGACGTCCTCGGCCGCGTCGTACATGGCGGGCACAACCCAGACGTTGTCCCGGTTGACGTAGCCGTAGAGGCCGTTGGTGCCGCGGGCCGGGGCGTACCCCTCCTCGCAGAAGCTGCCGACCTCCGCAACGCCGTAGGAGAGCGTAGACCCGTCGATGTACTCGGAGGTCTCCACGCTCGAGGAGAGGGTGCTCACGGCGCTGTTGTGGGGCACGGCGGGCGCGGCGCCGGGCGCAGCGGAGGCCGCGGGCTGCAGCAGACCCGTTCCATGCAGGAGCACGCCGCCCGAGAGCAGCATCACCACGACGCAGGCCGCCGCAAGCAGGGCCGAGGCGCGCGGCACGCGCGCTTTGCGCCGGACGGGCACCGCGCAGAGCTTGCGGTGGATGCGCGAAACCATCCGCTCGTCGACGTAGAGGTCCCGCAGGTTCTCATCCGCAATTTCCTTGAATTGCTCAAGCTTCATCCTTCAATCTTCCCTTCAAGGCCGTTCCCAGCCGGGTGCGGGCGCGCATCAGGCGCGTGCGCACCGTGACCTCCGGGATTTTCAAGACCTTCGCGATTTCTCCGGTGGGCATGTCGTGATAGTAAAACAGCAGCACAACGTCCTTGTAGATCGGCGGCAGTTCCAGCACCGCCTCGTACAGGAGCTGTTTTTCCTCGTTCTCCACCGCGTCCGCTTCGGGCCCGTTCTGCGGGTGCGGGGCGTCATACCCCTCTATCATGGGCGTGACCCGCCGGTGCCATGCGCTCTTGAGCACGTCCTTGCAAAGATTGATGGTTACGCGCAGCAAGTATGCCTTTTCGCTCTGTTCATCCGGCAGTTGAGGCTGTTTTTTGTACATGCGTAGGAAGACTTCCTGACACACATCCTCGGCCTTGTGGCGATCCTTCAGGTAGAAATAGGCCTGCTTGAGGACGAGCGAACCGTACTGGCGGACCAGGCGGTCGATGTCAATTCCGTTCTCCTGCATCTCCTCACCACCTTTCAAACGAAGGAGCTCGGAAACAAGTTCCAGTCCCTCGGAAACAATTTGGAAAAATCTCGTCTATAAGCCCGTAACAAATTCAGGGCCGGATCTGCCCGGAGCCAAAGATCTCGTACTTGATGGTCGTCAGGTGCTCGGGGCCCATGGGGCCGCGGGCGTGCAGCTTCTGGTTGCTGATGCCGATCTCCGCGCCGAAGCCGAACTCCCCGCCGTCGGTAAAGCTCGTGGGCGCGTTGAGGTAGACGGCCGCGGCGTCCACGCGGTCCAGGAAGCGCTGGGCGCGATCGACGTCGTCGGTGAGGATGGACTCGCTGTGGCGCGTGCCGTAGGTATTGATGTGGTCGATGGCCTCGTCCAGGCTGTCGACGATGCGCACGGCCAGGATGTAGTCGTCGTACTCGGTGCGCCAGTCCTCCTCCGTCGCGTCCGAAACCCAGGGGCAGAGCGCCTTTGTGCGGGCGCAGCCGCGGATCTCGACGCCGGCCTTGCGGAAGCGCTCGAGCATCTCCGGCAAAAAGTCCGGGGAAATCTCGCGGTGGACCAGCAGCGTCTCCATGGCGTTGCAGACCGAGACGCGGCGCAGCTTTGCGTTGTAGGTCACGTCAAAGGCCATGGGCAGGTTCCGGCAGGCGCGGTCCACGTAGACGTGGCAGTTGCCGGTGCCGGTCTCGATCACGGGCACGGTGGCGTTCTCCACCACGGCGCGGATGAGCCCCTCGCCCCCGCGGGGGATGAGCACGTCGACGAGGCCGTTTAGGCGCATGAGCTCGTTTGCCGCCGCGCGGGAGGGGTCGCGCACGAGGGCGACCGCGCCCTCCGGCAGGCCCGCGGCCGCGGCGGCCTCCTGCAGGGCGTCCATGATGGCGCAGTTGGAGCGGATGGCCTCCGAGCCGCCGCGCAGGATGCAGGCGTTGCCGCTCTTGATGCAGATGGCGGCCGCGTCGCTGGTCACGTTGGGCCGGGACTCAAAGATGATGCCCACGACCCCCAGGGGCACGCGCTTTTGCAGGATGCGCAGGCCGTTGGGCCGCGTCCACATGCGGTCCGCCGTGCCGATGGGGTCCGGCAGGGCGGCAACCTCCTCAAGACCCCGGGCCATGCCCTCCACGCGCGCCTCGGTGAGGGTGAGCCGCTCGATAAAGGCGGACTTTACGCCCTTTTCCCCGGCGGCGCGCCGGTCCTCGGCGTTCGCCTGCAAAATCGCGCCGCAGTGCGCGCGCAGCGCCTGCGCCATGGCGCGCAGCGCGCCGTCCCGCACGGAAGAGCCCAGCGTCGCCATCTCCAGGGCGGCCTTGCGCGCCTGTTTTCCCAAATCCGAAACCATGGTCATGCCGAATGTCGCCTCCTCAACAGTGTGGATGGGGGGATTTTTTCGAAAAGAGGGGGCGCAAGCCCTGCGTGTAAAAACGGGGGACCCGCCGCGTGCGGCGAATCCCCCCAGGCAGCGCCCAACCAACGTGCAGATTGCTGGTGCCGAAGACGGGGGTCGAACCCGTACGGAGAAAACTCCTCGGGATTTTAAGTCCCGTGTGTCTGCCATTCCACCACTTCGGCATAGTAAAAATTTTACCACGCGCGCCCCCTTTCGTCAAGGCAAACCGACCACACGGCTGCAAAAACCGGCCGATTGGCGCGGTTTTTCCCTTTTTCGGATGGAAATTTTACAAAAGTAAGAAATTTGTATAGAAAAACGACGGAAGGTATGGTAAAATACAGGGGAAAATACAGATAGGAGGGCTCAACCCCATGGACGTCTGCATTCAGAACACCTGCTCCAGCCCCAAGGATCTGCGCATTACCGACATGAAGATCTGCGAGATCCATCAGCATCCCAAGGGACACTGGATCAACTACGTCATCCGCATCGACACCAACCAGGGCGTCTGCGGCTACGGCGAGGTGCGCGACGGCGCCTCCGCGCTCTACGCCAAGATGCTCAAGCGCGTGATCCTCGGCGAAAACCCCTGCAACATCGACAAGCTCTTCCGCCGCATCCAGCAGTTCGGCGGCCGCGCCCGCCAGGGCGGCGGCGTCTGCGCGGTGGAGATCGCGCTGTGGGACCTCGTCGGCCGCATCTACGGCATTCCGATCTGGCAGATGCTCGGCGGCCAGTTCCGCGACCGCATCCGCATCTACTGCGACACGGACGTCGACGGCAAGGACACCCCGGAGGCCATGGCCGAGGCGCTCATCAAGCGCATGGAGCACAACGGCTACACCTTCCTCAAGATGGACGTGGGCATCGGCAACCTGATCGGCATCGACGGCACGCTGACCGCGCCGCTGGGCTGGATCGAGGAGGGCCGCAAGATCAACGAGCGCCTGGTCAACGCGCGCAAGAGCGGCGACCCCGCCGAGATCCGCGCCGCCAAGGCCGCCCAGTACGACTACCAGAACGTCGCGCATCCCTTCACCGGCATCCACGTCACCCGCAAGGGTCTGGACATCCTGGAGGAGCGCGTGCGCCTGATCCGCGACAAGATCGGCTACGACGTGCCGCTGGCGACCGACCACTACGGCCACATCGGCCTGGAGGACTGCATCGCCATCGCCCAGCGCTTGGACGGCTACGGCCTGGCCTGGCTGGAGGACATGGTCCCCTGGCAGTACACGGAGATGTACAAGCGCCTGTCCATGAGCTGCAAGACGCCCATCGCCACCGGCGAAGACTGCTACCTGCTCGACGACTTCCAGCCGCTGCTGGACGCGCGCGCGGTCGGCGTCATCCATCCGGACATCCTCTCCTCCGGCGGCATCCTGGAGACGAAGAAGATCGGCGACTACGCACAGAAGAAGGGCGTCGCCATGGCCATGCACATGGCCGAGACCCCTGTGGCCTGCATGGCCTGCGTGCAGACGGCCGCGGCGACGGAGAACTTCCTCGCCCTGGAGTTCCACAGCCAGGACATCGTGGACAAGTGGTCGCAGCTGGTCACGGGCCTGCCCATGCCGCTGATCGACAAGGGCTACATCGACGTGCCCTACAAGCCGGGCCTGGGCTTCGACGGGCTGAACGAGGACCTCATCCGCGAGATGAACCCCGCGCACCCCAAGGACATCTGGGTCTCCACCGACGAGTGGAACGACTGGGATTCCCACGACCGCCTCTGGTCCTAAACCTAACCGCAAAAAAAAGCGCCCCTTCCGGGGGGCGCTTTTTTTGCGGTTAGTCCTGCATGGCGCGCAGGAGGACTTTTGCGCAGGCCGCGACGCCCAGCCTGCCCGTGTCCAGGCAGAGGTGGTAGCCGGCCTTGTCCTCCCATTTGAGGCTGTAGTTGGCGTTGTAGAAGTTGGCGCGCCGGCGGTCGAAGTAGCGAAGGACCGTGGGCGCCTCGTTCTCATCGTGGCCGTACTCGTCCACGGCGCGGCGGATGCGGGCCTCCTCATCCGCGTAGAGGAAGGCGCGCAGCACGTCTGTGCGGTCGCGCAGGATGCAGCCGGCGCTGCGGCCGATCAGCACGCAGGGGCCCTCGTCCGCAAGCTCGCGGATGACCTCGGCCTCGGCGAGCAGGAGCGCGCCCTCGGGCGGGAGCGCGGCCCTCTCCCCGCGCGCCAGGCGCGCATAGGCCGCCTGCAGGGAGGAGATCAGGCCGGTATTCGCCGTCTCCTCCAGGCGTTCGAGGTGCTCGGGCGTCTGGCCGCTGCGCTCGGCCGCGTACTCCAGGATTTCCCGGTTGTAGCAGGGCACGCCCAGGGCGTCGGCGACCGCCTTTCCTACGGCGCGGCCGCCGCTGGCATACTGTCTTTCCAGGGTCAGGATTCGGTACGGCATCTCTCCACCTCCCGCAGTTGTCTGCATGTTTTTCGAAGCGTCAGGGTTGGATCAGGTGGTTTTGCAGCATCCAGGTCACGATTTCGCCGTTTGTGGCGTACCAGACGTCGTCGCGGCGGCCGACCCTGGCGCAGAAGTCCTCCATGCGCGCCCAGGAGCGGTCCACGTCGAACTCATAGCTGTGGCCCCAGACGTAGAAGAGGCGCAGGTCCTCGCCCGGGGCGAGGAAGGCGTCCGCCAGGTCCATCAGCCGCTCGTCGTTGTGGTGGCAGGTGGCGTCCCAGGCGCGGGGGTCGGCCGGCAGGCGGAAGCCGCCCGTGGTCTGGACCCGGCGGCCGTAGAGCAGGCCCGCGTCGCGCACGGCCATCAGAATCCGCGCGTCGCAGTCGCCGAAGGGATAGGCCATGCCCAGGACCGGCCGGCCGAACTGCCGCTCCAGCGCGAGCTTGTCCTCGCGGATCTCCCGGGCGAGCGCCTCGTCCGAGAGCTTGTAGAGGCTGGGGTGCGTGCGGGTGTGCGCGGCGACCTCGTGCCCCGCGTAGAGCGCGGGCAGGACCTCCGGGTCCATGCGCCGCACGAGCACGTCCTGGTTCTGCCAGGTGTTTTCCCGGGACTGGATGCCGGAATTGAGGTTGAAGGTGCCCTTTAGGCCATAGAGGTTGAAGAGCGTGACAAGGCGCATGTCCTGGCTGACGCCGTCGTCGTAGGAGAAGGTCAGCGCGCGCGTCTTGCCGCCGGGGAACTTAAGCATGGGATTCCGCCTCCTTTACGCAGATTGATTCGACGTCGCAGCGGCCGGCGCCGAAGATCGAGACGCCGACCGAGCCGCGCAGGTAGGGATTCTCCTCGTCCCGGAAGCGCAGGACCTCCCTGCCGTCCACGAGAACGCGGATGTCCCCGTCCGCGTGCTCCGCCGCGACCGCGTAGGCCCTGCCCAGCTCCCAGGGGAAGTCCGCCTCGGCAAGGACCGCGTAGTCCCGGTGCTTCTTGTACAGGCGGACCTTGCCGCCCTGGGCCAGGCCCGCGGCGTAGCAGCGCGCCGCGCCCTGGACGCAGAACTCGAGGTTGTGCGCCGGGCCGAAGCGCGGCACGAGCACAGCCTGCGCGCAGCCGTCGCCAAAGGTCGTGCTGCCGGTGAAGATCTCGGCAAGGGGTGCGCCGCGGCCGGCGAGCCGCCCCTCCTCCACCGTCCAGGAGCCGCAGTTGAACATGCACTGGCTGATCTCCTCGTGCAGGGGGTTCCAGCGCTCGACGCCCTCGCGGGCGAAGTTCACGGCGTAGTCCGCGCCGCCCTCGATGGCGAACTCGTCCAGGACGAGGTCCACGCCCGTCTCCGCGCCCTCGGCCTCCAGGCCCACGCGGCGGATGCGCGCGTCCGTCCCGGCGGGGATGCGCAGGGTGAGCTCGGTCCAAACCCCGGGCGCGAGGCAGACGCGCTCGCCGCGCTGGATCTCGCCCGTGCGGTCGTCCTCGAAGAAGAGGCGCGCGCGCAGGGGCCGGGGCGCGCGCACGCAGGCGCGCAGGCGCTGGCCCGGGTAGGCCACGGGCGAAAAGCTCGGGTCGTAGCGGCTGTCGTTGAAGTCCGAGGGGTGGTAGTAGGTGAGCAGGAAGAGGCGCACGGGCGCGCCCGGCTCGGCGGTGGCGGCGAGCAGGCGCAGCGCGCCCCCGCCCGTGCGGCGCGGCTGGGCGACCTGGAAGATGCGGACCGCGTCTCCCCCCTCCGCCTCGGCGCGGAAGCTCTGGATGCAGCCGGGCAGGCTGAAGTCGAAGCGCCGCGCGTCGCGGGCGGTCATGCGGCGCAGCTGCAGCGGGACCTCCTCGCCGTGCAGCGCGTAGCCCAGGGCCGCAAGCTCATACGTCACCTGGCCGAGGTTGGAGATGTTCTGGTCCCCGAGCGCGCAGGAGAAGGCGAGGAAGTCGCCGATGGGCTCGCGCCACTTCCAGTCGATGCCCTTCAGGCCCACAAGGACCCCGAGGATCGCGCCGACGTTGGCCACGTTGCAGTCCGTGTCCCAGCCGCACATGTTGCAGATGTTGATCGTGTCCGAGAAGGAGCCGCGGCCGTAGAGCAGGGAGAGCATCATCATGGCGGCGTTGGGCATGATGTGGCAGTTGCCGGGGTACTTGTCCTGCCAGTAGTTCTTGCGGATGTAGGCAAGGCACGCGTGCCAGTCGTCGGGATTCTCGCCGAAGAAGCGCCGGATGTCGCGGACCATGCGCGCGTAGGTGCAGTCCTCCGGGATGACGGCCAGGGCGCGGCGCAGGACCTCGCCGATGTCCTTTGCGTCAAAGGCGGCCGCGACCGCGGCGGCGATGAACATGCCGCCGTAGACCCCGTTGTCCCCGTGGGTGACGCAGGCCGCGCGCGCGGCGAGGTCCGCGGCGAGCGCCTCCTCGCCGGGGGCGAGCATGCCCCAGCCGTCGATGAAGATCTGGCCGCCGATCTGCTCGGCGATGGTCGGGCCGTTGCAGGCGGCGGAGCCGGAATACGGCGGGCGCAGGCCGGCCTTGAGGTTGTCGTAGGCCGTGCGTTCGGTGGAGACGCCGTAGGGGCCCCACCAGAAGAAGCCGTGGTGGTCCGGCGCGTAGTTGAGGAGCGTATCGGCCACGTGGTCGGAGAGGGACTCCCGGTCCAAGCCGTAGTCCCGCAGGGCCAGCGGCAGCAGGAACGTGCCGTTCGTGTCGTCGTCGGCGGCGAAATTGCGGAAGGTGAAGAGGTAGTCCGTGACCTCGCCGAAGGTCTCGCGGATCTTCTCATAGCTCCAGCCCTCGTCGTTGGAGCCGTGGCGCACGCCGATGGTCTTGCCCAGGACCCCGGCGTAGACGCGCTCGATGTAATCGCTCGGAAGCATGGCTCTCCCTCCTCTTTAGGCCTGCATGGGGATCTCGGCGCCCTCGGGGTTGCACAGGACCATGCGCAGCTCGCCCCGCACGCCAAAGTTCGGGATGTCATAGGGGAAGAAGAGCTCCATGCCCTGCCGGACCGGCAGGGAGCCGCCCTCCCAGAAGAGCTCGCCCTGGCCGGAGAGGACCATGGCCACCTGCGGGAAGCCCGTGCGCAGCATCTCGGTCTCGCCCGCGAGATTGAGCTCCGTAAAGGAGAAGAACTTCGTCTGCGCGGGGCCGATGAGGATCTCCTCGCTCCCCCAGCCGCCCTTGCGCACCGTCACGCGCGGCGCGCGCCAGCGGCGCAGGTTCTCCTCGTAGGAGCAGCCGTCGTAGACGTAGGCGCCCAGCAGCCGCTCGTCGTAGAGGCCCGCGGGCACGTCCGGGTTCTTCTGCCGCCAGGCGGCGGGCATGGCGCTGTAGGGATGCGCGCCGAGGGTGATGTCCGCGGGCTCCTGGACCTCGACGACGAGGCAGCCCTCGCCCAGGGCGTGCGGGCATCCGCCGCCGACAAAGTAGGCCTCGCCCACCTGGACCTGGATCTTGTGGCAGAGGTTCTCCAGGGCCGCGAGGTCGTCGCGGAAGTAGGCCTCCTCCCACATCTCGCGCGTCACGCCCTCCTTAAAGCCCAGAAGGATGTAGGCGGGCTCGGCCGTGTCGTCCCGCGTGCCGATGACGTACCAGCTCTCCTCCTTGCCGTAGGGGCTGTTCCACATCTTCTTGGCCCAGGGGCGGGTGGGGTGGCACTGCAGGCCGTACTGCGCCTGCGCGTCCAAATACTTGATGAGCATGCCCAAGCCCTGGCCGTTTTTGCGCATGTGCGTCTGACCCAGGATCTCCTGCGGGTTTTCGGCGATGGCCTCAAAGAGGAACTCGCGCCGGCCGTCCGGCAGGACGACCTCGCTGCAGCCGTAGTTCGGCGCCTCGGGCGGCGGGTTGCCCACGCGCGTCACGGACCCGATCCACGCCTCGGAGCCGGAGTCCGTGTCCAGCGCGGGGGTCACGCCGCGCAGCTTATCGATCTCGCGCCCGCCCTTGCCGCGGATGTGGTTGGGGACGAGCGTCCAGGGCTGATGGCAGATGTTCATGTTCTGATCCTCCGTGTCTTTTTTGTGTTTTTTTCGGGGAATGCGTCAAAAGCCTTCCTCCACGCAGGCGCGGAGCCAGTCCGCGCGCAGGGAGGAAAGCGTGGGATAGCGGGTTTCGCGCTCCGGGGCGGCGGCGCGCGACGCGACGCGGTAGAGGGCCTCGCCCGCCTGCCAGGTTTCGCGCGTGCGGTCGCGCTCGTCGCCGGCCAGGGCAAAGGCCATGCACCCGGCCAGGTAGACGTTCGTCCGCTCGTCGATCTGCGCGCCGAGCGCGAACTCCTCCGGCGCCATGAAGCGCGAGGAGCCCCAGAGCCGGCCCATGCGGTTGACAAAGGGCTTGCGGGCGAACAGGTCCACGTCGCAGAAGAGGGCGTGCCCGGCCGCGCGGTCATAGAGCACGCTGCCGTCGTAGAAGTCCACGGCGACATAGCCCCGCGCATGGGTGCAGAGCAGGAAGTCGATCAGGTCGTCCTCCACGCGCAGGCGCGCATCGAGCGGCAGGGCGAAAAACGCCGCGCGCTGCTCCGGGTACATGCGCCCCATGCAGACCGCGTCCGTCCAGGGGAAGACCGCGGCGTAGCCGCCGCCGATCTCGCCCGCCCAGAGCAGGGGCAGAAGGCGCGGGTGCGCAAGGTCCCGCGCCACGCGGGCGGCGGCGCGCAGGTTCTCCACGGCGTCTTCGGGCGAAACGCCCGCCCGCGCCGTCTGCGCGCCGGCGAACTTGAGGAAGAGGCGGCCCCTCTCCCCCGCAAGGCCGAAGCAGAGGTTTCCGGAGTCCTGGTCGTCCAGGACGCGGAACACGCGGCCGAACCGGGCCAGGAACGAGAAGTCGTGCGCTTGGACCATGCGGAAGGAGACGCCGTCCACCGTCTGCTGGATCAAAGGACTCCCTCCCCGCATTGGTGGGCGAGGGCGGCAAAGCCCTCGGGCAGGGGCGCGCGCACGTCGATGCGCGCGCCGGTAAAGGGCTGGATCAGCGCCGCGCGCCAGGCGTGCAGCGCAAAGCGGTCGGGCAGGAGCGGACAGGGCGCGCCGTAGAGCGCGTCGCCCGTCACGGGGTGGCCGATGTGCGCCAGGTGCACGCGGATCTGGTGCGTGCGGCCCGTCTGCAAACGCAACGAAAGCAGCGTCCGCCTCGTTTCCTTAAAGCGAAAAAGGACGCGGAACTCCGTCTGGCTGGGGCTGCCGTCCGGGCGGACGCAGCGGCGCAGGCCCGACCCCGCCTCCCGGCCGATGGGCGCGCAGATGCGCCCGCCGTCCTCCTGCACGATCCCCTCGCAGACGGCGAGGTACTCCCGCAGGAAGGCGGGCGTGTGCAGGCTCTCCATCAGGCGCTTTTGCGCAAGGGCGTGGCGCGCCGCGACGACGATGCCGCTCGTGCCGCGGTCCAGCCGGTTGACGGGCCGAAAGAGAAAGGGCGTGCGGCCCTCGTAGGCGGCCACGAGGTTGGCGAGCGTGCCCAGGGGCTTGCCGCGCGTGGGGAGCGTGGCCATGGGCGCGGGCTTGTCCACGAGGAGCAGATCCTCGTCGGCGTAGAGCACGCGCAGCGGGCCCGCCTGCGGGACGATGCCCTGGTCGTAGGGGCTCTCGCAGACCGCGCCGAGCACCTGGCCCGCGCGCACGACGCAGTTGGCATAGACGGGCGCGCCGTCCAGGAAGATGCCCTTTGTGCGCTTGAGGGTGCGGATCTGCCGGTTGGACATGCCCAGCAGCGCCTGGAGCGCCTCGTCCGCGCGCAGGCCGTCGCAGGCGGCGGGGACGGGCAGGAAGAAGGATTTCTCCCCCTCCATCAGCTCTCGAGCACCTTGGAGTACTGGGCCATCATGTTGACCATCTCCTGGGAGGGCTCCATGAGCAGCAGCGTGCGCTTGCCGTCGCGGACGAAGTAGAGATAGTAGAGCCGCGACTTGGAGTTGAGGAAGTAATCCAGGCGCTTGACGTCCTTCATGCTGTCGTACTTTTCAAAGGTCGGCCCGTCGGCCCAGCCGCCGGCCTCCATCTCCCGGATGCGCAGGGAGAGGAGCTGCTTGCGCCGGGCGTTGCCCAGGACCATGGCAAAGTCCATCTCGCCGTTTGTGAAGGAATACTCGTACTCGATGCGAAAGTTGTCCTTGTAGCGGAAGAGCAGGAAGGCGACGCCGCCGCCGAGGACCAGGGCCACGACGTTTGTGACGTTGAAGTTGAGCGCCATCAGGCCCGAAAGGCCCATCAAGCCCACCAGGCCGAAGCAGACGAGCAGAAACCAGCTCATGACATAGCCCAGGGCGTTGAGGACCCGACCCTGGCGGCGCGTGACGACTTCTTCCTTAAAGTTGTCCATGGGATTGACCTCCAAAGCTAGGATTGATGTCCCTATTGTACCATGTTTCCCGGCGTTTGGATATAGAAAATTCCCCGGCTGGAAAGCAGGATTTTTTGTGCCTAAGGTCGAATTGAACCATTTGGCGTTTTCTGCCCGCGCGCCTGCGCTGCCGGGCCGAACGACGGGCCGCTCGCGCCCGATCATCACCCATAGGAGGCGGACCACAGAAATGAAGTGTCCTTCTTGCGGAATTTGGAATAGAGCCCATTTCACCAAGTGCTTTCGCTGCGGTGCGGACCTGCCCCCCGCGTCCGAGGCGGACGCGGGCGCGTCGGTCTTTGGCAAGGCCGTGCCCCCGGCGCCCCAGGAGGAGCCCGACGAGCCGATGACGCTCGCCGCAGACGGTCTGCCCCCGGCGGACGGTCCGCTCCCAGCAGACGGTCTGCCCCCGGCGGACGGTCCGCTCCCTGCGGAGGGTCCGCTCCCGGCGGAGGAACCGTCTCCCGCGGAAGAGCCTCCTTTTGCGGAGGCGCCGCGCCCGACCAACCTCTCCGCGTGGGAAGACGCTCCGGCGGCACCGGACGCACCGGAGGCTCCGGCCGCTCCGGAAGTTCCGGCCGCGCCGGAGGCTCCGGACGCTCCGGTCGCTCCGGCCGCCCCCGAAGCCGTCGAGGCGGACGCGCTGGAGCCGGGCGAGATCTTCTCCCTCTATGACGAGGGCGACTGGTCCGACGAGGAGGAAGAGGACACGGAAGAGGTGTACGGCTTCCCGCCCGCGCAGGAGAGCGCGCCCGCGGCGCCGCTCATCCGGCCGGTCGAGGTGGAAGACGAGGACGACGAGCCGGTGACCGTCTACCGCGCGCCGCAGCGGCCGCGGACGCACCAGGCTGCGCGCGCCCCGGAAGTTCCGGCCGCTCCGGAAGCTCCGGCCGCTCCGGCCGCGCAGGACGAGGAGCCGGTGACCGCGTACCGCGCGCCGCGCGCTTCGCAGGCGGTCCCGGCCGCTCCGGAGGCTCCGGCCGCTCCGGAGGCTCCGGCCGCGCCGGTCGTTCCGGCCGCCCCGGAAGTTCCGGTCCCCCCGGAGGCGCAGGAGGACGAGGAGCCGGTCACGGTCTACCGCGCGCCGCAGCGAGGGGACGCGCCCGCGCCTGCCGCCCAGGACGCGCAAGCTGAGCCGGCCGCGCCGGCGGCCTCGGAGGACGAGGAGCCGGCAACCGTCTACCGCGCGCCGCAGGAGGCGGAAGAGCCGGCGCAGGAGACGCGGCGCTTTGCGCCCGTCGTCGGCAAGCAGCCGGCCGCGCAGCCCGCGCCGAACCCGATCCCGGCCGCTTCGGAGCCGGAGGTCGCGCCGCCGGACCCGGCCATCAGCCACGAGATCATCCACGCGATCTTCACCAATCCCCCCGCGCACCTGGCGGGCGGACGGGGGACCTCCCCGGTGGACGAACCCCGGCCGCGCAAGCTGATGAGCCGCAAGCGCCTGCCGCCCGCGCCCGAGGCGGAGGACGAGCCGCAGACCGTATACAAGGCCCGCCCGCCCAAGGCGGAGCCGCGCGTGGAGCGCGTTGCGGACTTCAAGCCCACCGCGCGCCTGGCCGCGAAGAAGGCCGACGAGCAGGGCGACGAGTTCACGGCCTTTGCCACGGCCAAGCGGAACCTCGTGGCCGAGGTGCAGAACACCGATCCCTTTGACGAGGCCATCGAGCTTCCCCGCCCGGCGGAGCCGGAAAAGGCCGAGCCCGCGCCCGAGGCGGAGACGCCGCAGGAAGCCCCCCAGCCGGAACAGCCCGCATGGGTCAAGGAGGCGCTGATCAACTTGGGACAGGAGGAATTCACCAGGCCCCGGCGCGCGGCGCAGGCCCCGCGCCGCCAGGCCCCACAGGCGCGAACCTCGCAGGGGCGCACTCCACAGGAGCGAACCCCACAGGCGCGCACTCCGCAGACGCCCATCAGCGAGGAGACGAGCTCCCGCCACGAGCGCGCCCTGCGCATGGAGCGCGAGCGCGAGATGCAGGAGCGCGAGGCACTTTCCCAGCAGGAGGGCGCGCGCCGGCCCGCGCCCCGCGCCAACCGCGGCGAGGCTGGCTACGGCCGGCAGGCCCCCGACCCCAGTGCGGACTTTGGCTTCGCGGACGAGGGCGTCTACGGCGCGCCGGCGCGCAGCGGTCTGGACGCCATCGCGCGGCACGAGGCGGCGCGCAGCACCTCCGTGCTCCAGCGCCGCGCCGAAGAGCATCCCACGGCGGGTCCTGCGCGCGCGCGGCGGGAAGCGCCCCGCGAAATGCCCCGGGAGATGCCCGAGGAAACCGTGACGCGCCGGCGCGAGGCGCCGGTCTCCTCCGCCCCGCGCCGCCGGGAAGCGCCGCGGGAGCAGGAGTACGCGCCGCGGGCCCAGAGCCGGGAGCGGCGCCTGCCCGCCCCGGAGCGGCCCACCCGCGCGCCCCGCGCCGAGTCGCCGATGCGCCCGCGCGCCCCGCGCGGCGGCTCCGGCGGCGGATCGGACGACGGGCCCGGGGACCGGGGTCCGGGGGCGGATTCCCCCAGCCGGAGCGGCGGCCCGTTGGCGGGCCTGCGCGTGCAGAACCTGCAGCGCATGATCCTGGTGGGCGCGGCGGCGCTGGTGCTCCTGGCGCTGATCGTCTTCGGCGCGGTGATGGGCATCCGCGCGCTGCTGAACCGCGAGCCGGCCGAGGGCTCGCCCGAGGGCTCGGTTTCGCCCTCGCAGACGCCTGCGCAGGAGGTCGATCCCAACGCCCCGACCGTGACCACGGGCGAGGTGAACGGCCGGCCGGGCCACATCATCACCTTCAAGGGCAATGACGGCGACCTGATCTACGTCACCAACGAGGACCTGGGCACGAGCTACAACGTCTCCATCGCCGGGGGCGTGGGCACGCTGCAGGTCGAGGACAGCGCGCTGATCGGCGACCGCATCGTCAACGAGGACGTGGAGGTCACGCTCACCCCCGTGCTGCACGAGGCCGGCAGCGGGCGCGAGACGAACATGGACCCCATCACCTTTGTGGTGACCCCGCCGGACGCCTACCTGGAGATCGTCAACCCCGCGGGCGGCGCGGCAGACACGACCCTTGGCACCTATCAGGTGCAGATCCGCGTGGAGACGGGCTCCACCGTCACCATCGCGGGCGAGGACGTCTCGGACATGATCACGGAGGAAGAGGGCGGCGTGGGCTCCATCATCTATAACGTGGACGTGACGCCCACGGGCGAAAACACCATCCCCATCGTCGTGATGAAGGAAGGCTGCAAGTCCGTGACGCAGGACATCGTCATCACCCGGCCGGTGATGGAGGTGCCCATTGAGCTGGACTCCTCCACGCCCTCGACGGTGGAGACCGACACGGTCACCATCTCCGGCAGCGTCGCGCCCGGCGTGCAGATCGAGGTCACCTCCCCCACGCAGGGCGACGTCACCCTGAACGAGGACGGAACTTTCTCCTTCGTGGCGCAGATGCCCTCCTTTGGCGAGAACGACGTGGTCATCACCGCGACAAGCGGCGACAAGAGCTCGACGCTGACCCACACCATCACCTACCTCCCCACCGCGAACGAGTACGTGGAGAAGGCCTTTAAGATGGAGTACGCCAACCTGGGCAACTACGCCGGCACCTTCCAGCCCTTCCTGTGCACGGGCTCGGTGACGCAGGTGCTCTCGACCGATCCCTACACCTGCCTCTACAACGTCGGCACGGCGGAGGAACCCCAGATCCTCTACCTGGAGATGGTCGAGGGCAAGGCCCTGGAGGAGGGCAAGACCTACAACGTCTATGCGGACGTGCACGCGGACGGCACGCACGACGGCTACCCCTACATGATCGGCCGCTACTTCTACGACGCCCAGACCACGGAGGAATAACCTTTCGCACGGAAACCTCTGAAAAAACGCCTATGGAGCGCAATTTCCGCCCCATGGGCGTTTTTTCGGGCAAATATCTGCTTTTTCCCGCGGTTTCTACTCACAGTATGCGCATTGTTCTTTGAGTTAGTTTTGCTTTGCCGGAAACCGGGATACAATAGATGTACGAAACTGCCCGGGCGGGCAGAGGCAGAAGGGGGCAGTCCGCGATGACATTTATTAAGTTTGGCGCCCGCGTGCGCGGCAAGCGCAGGGAGTTGGGCTATACCCAGGCAAAACTGGCGGAGCTTTGCGAGGTGTCGATCCCCTTTATCGGGCACATCGAGCGCGGAACGCGTGCACCCAGCCTGGAAAGCCTCTTGACGCTCTGCAACGTGCTGCGGGTCACGCCGAACTATCTCCTGCAGGATTATCTCAAGATTCCCAATGTAGACCTCTCCTCCGAGGTCATCAGCACCGCAGACCTGTACTCGCTGGACAAGATCTCGCGCATCCTGCACGAGGACGTCGCAACGCTGCGCTGGGAGGAATGACAGACAGAAAAAGGGAGCGGAAGGTTTTCCTTCCGCTCCCTTTTTCTGCTGTATGTAGGGATTACAGGGCCTTGTCGAGCATGGCGGCGTAGACGCCCTTGCCGACCGCGCCGACCTGCTGGGCGACGGGCTTGCCGTTCTTAAAGACGATGACGGTGGGGATGGACATCACGCCGTAGCGCATGGCCAGGTCGCCGCACTCGTCCACGTCGACCTTGCCGACGATGGCGCGGCCCTCGTAGTCCGCGGCGAGCTGCTCGATTACGGGCGCGACCATGCGGCACGGGCCGCACCAGGTCGCCCAAAAGTCCACGAGGACGGGGGTGTCCGGGGTGGCGAGCACCCGGTCAAAGTTCGTGCTGTCCAATTTCATTGCCATGGTTTGCATCCTGCCTTTCTCGATTGTTTTCCCTGGAGGCGCCGCACTGCTGGCAGAGCCTCTCGATCTGGACGACCTTGGGCGCATAGCGGCCGGAGCTGCGCCGCCGGCGCTCCGTCAGGTGGAGCGCGAGGAACGCGCCTGCGGCCAGGAGCAGGCCCAGCGCGAGGGCGTAGAGGTCCGGGTTCCCGGGCAGGCCCAGCCGGCCCGGCAGCGCGGAGCCGGCCGCGAGCCCCGCCAGCAGCAGCGCCAGCGGGATGCCGTAGGCCACCAGCGCCGCGCGGACCACCGTGCGCTCGGGCAGGTCCACCTCCACGCGGTCGCCCAGGGACGCGTTGCCGATTCTCTCCACCTCCATGCGCATGGCGTTGTGGGCGCGCTCGCAGGCGCCGCACTTTTCGCACATGGAGGAACGCTCAAATTCCACCATCATGGTATGCTCCTCAATCTCGGTGATGATTCCGCTCTCCCGCATGGGAATCCGCCTCCCTTTCCAACAGAATGCGCACCGCCTCCGCCGCGAGCGTCAGGCCGGCGCTGGGCGGGACAAAGGCGATGGAGGCCGGGGTGTGGCCGCCCGCCTCGTCCGGCGGCACGCCGCGCGGCAGCTCCGCCGAGATGCAGACCGGCAGGTGCTCGATGCCGCGGCGCCGCAGCCGGCGGCGCATGGCGCGCGCGAGGGGGTCGCCCTGCGTCCTGGCCAGATCCTGCATGGAAAAGGCTGTGCCGAGCTTGTTGCCCGTGCCCATGCTCGAGAGCAGCGCGATGCCCTGGCCCACGCAATGGACCGCCAGCGCCTCCTTGGCGGAGAGGTCGTCCACCGCGTCGATGACGACGTCCATGCCCTCGCACAGGGCGGCGGCGTTCTCCTCGCCCGCGCGCACGTCGCGCAGGTCCAGGTCGATCGTCCGGTTATAGCGGCGGATCATGCGCTCAGCCGCGAGGGTCTTGCGCATGCCGATGGTCTCGAACTCGGCGACCATCTGGCGGTTGAGGTTGCTTTCGGCGACCGCGTCGCAGTCGATGAGCCGAAGCATCCCGACCCCGCAGCGCGAGAGCGCCCAGGCCGCCGCGCCCCCCACGCCGCCCAGGCCGAACACCGCGATCCGGGCGGCCGCGAGGCGCTGCATCCCTTCCTCGCCGATGAGGCGAAGGGTCCGCGCGTGCACTTGAGACATCCTGCTTCTCTCCTTTATTGTACCCGACTTGCGCCCCCCGAAACGGGGAACGCAGGAAAAAACGCGAAAAATCTGCCGCAGGGCTATAGATCGTAGAGGTTGAGAACCACGCGTTCGCGCTCGTGCGCCATGCGCACGGTCTGGCCGGTGCCGGTGCGGGGGTCGTGGTTCCAATAGGCCAGGACGTAATCCGCGCGGGCGGTCATGTAGTCGTTGCGCCTGCGGAAGGCGGCCGCGCTCTTGCGCGGGGAGACGATGCACTGGTCCTGGCAGTGCTGCAGCACCTCGTCGTAGACGTGCTGCCACCCGTTGGGGACGTCCGCGCCGTGGTCGGGATAGGGCAGCACGGCGACGAGGCAGGTTTCCTGCGGGATCTGGCCGGCGCAGCGCAGCTCCAGCATGCAGCGCGCCGCGAACAGGTCGAACCCCGCGGCCATGCCGCAGAGGAAGACGCGCACCCCGCGCTCCAGGCACAGCAGGCGCACGGCCTGGTGGACGCGGTTGCGCAGGGCCGCGCCCTGCGGGCTCCCCGGATCAAAGCGCATGCGTCGGCTGGGCCTGTGGCCCGTAAAGCAGGCGATGGATTCCACGCGGCCTTCCCCCCTCTCCCCGGCTCCGTCTCGCATTCCCATCCAGTATAGCATTTTCGGGTCCCGTTTTGAAGGGCCTGCCGCAAAAGGGCGGGCAAAAAAATCCGCCCGGGCTGGGGGCGGATTTTTTTTGGCTCTGCGCATCAGTCCTTGACGATGTGCACGTCCATCTGGTTGTAGGGAATGTGGATGTTGTGCTGGTCGAAGGCGGCCTTGACCTCCTTGAGGAACTCGAAGTTGAGGTTCCAGAGGTCGGAGGCCGGGCACCAGACGCGCATCGTGATCTTGACCGCGCTGTCCAGGTAGCCGGTGACCATGACGAAGGGCTCGGCGGGCTCGCGCAGGATGCGGTCGCCCTTCTCCGCGATGATGCCGCGGATGAGCGAGATGGCGAGCTCCGCGTCGTCCTCATAGGCGATGGTGAAGTCCAGGTCCAGGCGGCGGTTCGTCTCGGAAGAGAAGTTGACGACGATGCCGTTTGTCACGGTGTTGTTGGGGATGACGATGTGGCGGTTGTCCACGGTGCGCAGCTTGGTCTCCATCAGGCCGATCTCCAGCACCGTGCCGCTCTGCCCGTTCAGGTCCACGAAATCGCCCACCTTAAAGGGCGCGTTGGCCAGGATCAGCACGCCGCTGGCAAAGTTGGAGAGGCTGTCCTTGAGGGCCAGGCCGATGGCCACGCCCGCGGTGCCGATGGCCGTGATGAGGGAGGTCGTCGGGATGCCCAGGACGGACAGGACGATGATGATGAGGAAGACGTAGCTGATCACCTTGACGCTGGAGAGGATGAAGGCGTGCAGCGTGACGCTCAGGCGGCTGCGCTTGAGGCACGCGGTGCTCAGGCGCATCAGCCACTTGATGATCAGGACCCCGATGCCCAGGACGATCAGGCCCTTGACCACCATCCACAGGATGTCCAGGATCGCGCTGCCGATCGTCTCCCAGTTCAGGATCGCGCTGGACAGGCTCATAGTTGGCATGTGTTATCCCCTTTCCTTTCTCTGGCTATTCGTAGACGTTGCTGTCGTCTTCGCTCGGGAAGGTTTCGTAGATGTTGGAGCCGTCCTCCTGGGGAATGTCCGCGGTCGGCGCGGGCGTCTCCAGCGCGGGGACGGAGGATTTGGAAGAAACTGCGCGTTGTACGTTTGAAACAGCCTCTACCAGCTGTTGTTTGGTACAGGTCAGGTTCATAATGTCAACCCCTTTCAATGAAATGAAGGCCGGCCATTGCTTGCCGGCATATTTGGAACAGCGCTTTGCGCCGTATAGCTTGTATGTTTATACAACCCGGTAAAGGGTGAGGTGAGCGTGCTTCTTTGACAAATATACAGAGTGTATTATCTTAACTGCCGTTGCAGGATTATCCGTCGGACTTGCAGCTGCTGCAGGTCAATATATAAATCCATGCATCTTATCTTTTATTTTAGTAGTCTTAGTAGTAGGCGCTGAAAAGTGGAAAAGTCCGCAAAACCGCGTGAGGCCTTTTTTTTCGAGGGAGAAGTTTTAAAAAAAGGGCTGTGGATAAATTGTGGATGTCTGTTGAAGCGGAGTTTTTCAACGGCTCGGTTGAAAACTGTGTGGGGAATGT
>CAJFMX010000001.1 GCA_904393115.1 uncultured Clostridia bacterium | reverse complement strand
TTTATCACCCCTCACTATTATACCGCATTCTTTCCCTCAATTCGAGAATCTCCAATGAGAAAAAAGGCCACCTTCTGGTGACCTTTTTCGACAGGCTGAAGGACCCGCTTGGCGGGTCCTTTTTGTGTGCCGTTGGCGCGGGGGGGAGGCGATCAGTCCTCCTCTTCCTCCTCGGGCAGGTTGGCGTTGTGGTAGACCTCGGAGACGTCGTCCAGGTCGTTGAGCATGTCGAGGATCTTCTGCAGGCGCTCCAGGTCCTCGCCCGCGGGATCGGTGGTGTTCTGCGGGACGAGGGTGGATTCGGCGGAGCTGATGGTGTACTTGCCCTCGAGCTTTTCGCGGACGGACTCGACCTCGTTGGGGTCGGTCTCGATCTCGGCATAGCCCTCGTCAAAGGCGACGTCGTTGGCGCCGGCGTCGATGGCGTCCATCATGACCTCGTCCTCGTCCAGGTTCTCGCCCTCGAGCACGATGAGGCCCTTGCGGTCGAACATCCAGGCCACGCAGCCGGTCGCGCCCAGGGACCCGCCGTGCTTCTCAAAGCAGTGGCGCACGTCCGAGGCGGTGCGGTTGAGGTTGTCGGTGATGCAGTCGACGATGATGGCGGTGCCTGCGGGGCCGTAGCCCTCGTAGGTGACCTCCTTGTAGTTTTCGCCCTGGCCCTCGCCCGAGGCCTTCTTGATGGAGCGGTTGATGTTGTCGTTGGGCATGTTGTTGTACTTCGCCTTGGCGATGACGTCGCGCAGCTTGGCGTTGAGCGCCGGGTCCGGTCCGCCGGCCTTGACGGCGATGGCGATCTCGCGGCCGATCTTGGTGAAGATCTTGCCGCGGGCGGCATCCGTCTTGCCCTTCTTCATCTGAATGTTATGCCACTTGGAATGTCCGGACATACGGTAAATCCCTCCCGAGAATGCTGTGAAATGCTTACCCGTCATTATACCACACCTTTTCGCCTCCCGTAAAGGGAAACGGAGGGCTTTCGGCGCTCGTTTTAGGTAATGGCAAGGTTAATTCTCGCCTCAGGAGCCGGACATATCGGGCAGAAGGTTGAGCATATCCTCCGTGGAGTCCACGTTGACGTAGGATTGCGGCACCTGGCCCACGATCACGGTTTCGGCCACGGGAACCTGAGCGACGACCTCGACCTCGCGGGCGCCGGTGGGGATGACGATGCGCATGTTGGCCCGGATGCGGATATAGACCTTGTGGCGCGTCTGGTTGATGCCGGCGGTGCGGAACTCCGTGACAAATTCCGAGGAGACCGAGCCCACGGGCACGACCTTGACGAGCATCTCGGGTCCGCGGCCGGCCAGCAGCGGGCTGCCGGTCGCCGAGCCGATGGAGATGCGGATGGACTGGTCCGCGATGTCGGCGATGTACTGCTGCGCAGTCAGCGCCGTCTGCGTCGAGATGCGGTTCATGTTGACGGTGTTGGCCTGCAGGAGCGTCACGCGGCCCTGCCCGTCCGTATCGACGCGGATCAGGTCCTCATAGGTGATGGCGCTCAGGTTCCGCGCGATGGCGGAATTCACGGCGTCCAGGGCGATGGCGCGCACGCGGGATTCGGCGGTGTTGAGGATGATGGGCCGCAGGTTGACCTCGGTGACGACGGCGATGGCGGCCCCCAGCGCGAGCACGACCCCCAGCGCCAGAAGGAGCAGGCCCTTTTTCCCCTTTCTCAAGGAACACCCCCCTCTCCTTGCAGGAAAATCCCGGCGCCCCGGCGAATTATACTATGTTTCTGCGCATCCGCTTTATGCGCACCCAACTTCCCAGGAGGAACCCGCATGCTGAAGAAGAACAAGGACAATTCCGAAACCCCGGAGGGCCGCAAGGCGCGCCGCCCTTCCTTCTCCCCGTTCAAGCCCAGGGATAAGCAGCCAAACTTCATCCTCTCGGTGCTGTGCCACACGGTCTGCATCCTGCTGGTGGTGGTGCTGGTCTTCGGGGTCGGCGGCTTCGGCGCGCTGATGGGCGTGGCCAAGGGCTACTACGAGACGACGCCGGACCTGGACGTGGACAAGATCGAGACGCAGAACCTCACCTCCTTCATCTACGACTGCAACGGCGAGCTCATCACCGCCTACAAGGGAACGGAGAACCGCGTCTGGGCCTATTACGACGAGATCCCGGAGAATTTGGTCTACGCCTTTGTGGCCGTGGAGGACGCGCGCTTCTTCACCCACAACGGCATCGACATCAAGCGCATCATCGGCGCCTTTGTCTCCAACCTGCAGAACGAGAGCACGCAGGGCGGCTCCACCATCACCCAGCAGCTCGTCAAGACCACGCTGCTGTCCACCGAGCAGAGCTATAAGCGCAAGCTGCAGGAGGCGTACCTGGCCATCGAGCTGGAGAGCGAATACTCCAAGGAGCAGATCCTGGAGTGGTACCTCAACATCATCCCCTTGGGCGAGAGCAACTACGGCGTCAAGGCCGCGGCCAAGGACTACTACGACAAGGACCTGTCGGAGCTGACGCTGCGCGAGTGCGCGTCCCTTGCGGCCATCACCCGCAACCCCAGTCGCTACAACCCGCGCCGCAACTACTACGGCACGGGCGAGCCGAGCATCATCGACGACCGCACGGACTACGTGCTGGAGTGCATGTACGACAATGGGTTCATCACCAAGGCGGAGTACGACGCGGCGCTCGCGGATTCGCTCACCGTGGTGGAGGATTCCACGGTCAACGACCTGTACGACATGCCCTCTGCCGTGGAAACGGTGCTCGACGACGCGGTGACGGAGCTGCTCGCGGACCGCGGCCTGGAGGACACGAGCGAAAACCGCTCCGCCGTCCGCCGCGAGATCCAGGAGGGCGGCTACCACATCTACTCCACCATCGACCCGGAGATCCAGAACATCGTCGAGGATGTGCTCTACAACTGGGAGGACTATCCGAAGCTGGCGGACCCCTCGGACGAATACGCCAGCAGCACGCAGGCCATTCAGCCCCAGGCCGCCTGCGTGATCTACGACTACACATCCGGCGAGATCCGCGCGGTCGTGGGCAGCCGCACGCCGCAGACGCAGTTCCTCGTGCTCAACCGCGCGACGGACTCCAACATGCCCGTCGGCTCCTCCATCAAGCCCCTGGCGGTCTACGGGCCTGCGCTGGACAAGGGCTACGCCCCGGGGTCCGTCTCCTCCAACCTGCCGGTGCCCATCGAGGGCTGGGGCACGGCCAAGGGCTATCCCTCCAACTTCACCTCCGGCACCTACCGCGGGATGGTGACGCTGCGCGCGGGCATGCGCGCCTCGCTGAACACGGTTGCGGCCAACACGCTCATGAGCATGGTCGGCATCTCCGACAGCGTGGAGTACCTGGAGGCCATGGGCATCGACCCGGATCACATCAACGCCGACGGCTCCGGCCTTGCGCTGGGCTCCTCCGGCATCACGGTGCGCGAGATGGCGCAGGCCTTTGGCACCATCGCCAACTCCGGCACCTACCAGAAGCCCCTGACCTTCACCAAGATCACGGACGCGGACGGCAACGTCATCCTGGACATGAAGGCCAAGCAGGCCGAGAGCCAGCGCCAGGTCTTCCGCGAGGGCACGGCCTACATGCTCGTGGACATGCTCGTGGACGCCGTGCAGAGCGGCAGCGGCCGCTCCGCGCGCATCGACGGCATGACCGTCGGCGGCAAGACCGGCACGCACTCGGACTACAAGAGCGTGTTCTTCGCGGGGTTCACGCCCTATCTCTCCGGCGCGGTCTGGGTCGGCCACGACGAGTTCAAGTCCCTCTACAGCGGCGCGACCGGCGGCAAGGAGGCGGCGCCCATCTGGAAGGCGGTCATGGAGCGCATCATCGAGGCCAAGGGCCAGGAGGACAAGGAGATCATCGAGGACGATCCCGAGAGCCTGGGCCTGACCCGCGTGACCCTCTGCTCCCTCACCGGCAAGCTCGCCACCGACGCCTGCTACGCGGACGACGACTTCGCGCCCACGACCGATTGGTGCCACGCGGACAGCGTGCCCACGGAGACCTGCGACTTGCACGTCACGCTCCCCACGGACGCCACGACCGGCCAGATCGCGCGCGCGGGCTGCCCGAACACGACGGAGGTCGCCTACCAGGTCGTGCCCTCCTCCTGGGGCGCGGACAACATGGATGACGACGACTTCTACGTCTACTTCCCGCACGGCATCCGCGGCTACAACTCCGCAGAGGAGCTGCTGGCCGCTGCAAACGCGGGCGCCCTGCCGCAGAACCTCTACTGCTCCGCGCACGGCGACTACAGCCTGCCCGGCATCCCCGAGGAGGGAAGCGGCGACAGCTGGTCGGACAGCAACGTCTACCCCTCCTACGACGAGGAGGACGGGGCGGTGGGCTGATCCCTTCTCCCCTGCGCGGCAAAAAGACGCGGCGCGCTTCCCCATGAAAACCGGGGAAGCGCGCCGCGTCTTGTCTTATTCGGGAGAGGGCTCCTCCATGCCGTAGAGCCGGTATGGATTCCGCCGCAGCTCCTCCGCGTAGAGGCCTACCACCTTGCGCAAATCGAAGAACCGCATTTTGCAGGACCCGACCGTTCCCTCCCGAATCCATCCGCGGTCGTACGCCATGCGCTGAATCGTGTACCAGGCCCGGACCGGAGGATGTCCGACCTCGATCAGCCAGTTTTCCGGCGGGTACAGGGCCAGGACCTCCGGACCGGGCGCAAAAATGCGCTGAATCCGCTCCGGGAGCAGGTCCTCCACATAGTGCATCGCGGTGAGCGCGTAGATGTCCACCCCAAGGAGCAGCGCCTTTCCCCCGTGCTCCAGGGCGAACTGCAGTCCCCCGCGCGCGGCCTCGCCGCCATGTTTTCCCCAGCCGGAAATCCGAAACACGCCCTCGCCCGTGCAGGTGTCCGGCTGCCTACGAAAGGTATCGGCCACCGCGCCCATCGCGGTATGCGCGCAGTCCGGAGGCAGAATTTGGATTTTTCGCTCGATCCCCAGGCTTCGGTCTCTCTCCGTCAGGGGCATTTCCCGGCTGAGCCGGAGGGCGGGCAGGAAGAGGCTCCCCTCCTCCGTCACGGCCGTCTTCAGCGCGCGGATGACGGTATCCTCGCCTCCCTCTACAAACCCGAAGCTGCTCAGGGAGCTGTGGACCTCCAGCGTCATGCCGGGCTGCACCCCGATCGCCTGAAATTCCCGCACAAGCTCCTCTTCTGTGACCATGCGCTCCGCCCTCCGCTCTTATTCCAGGGTAGGGACCAGCTCATCCTGCGCGTGGTCGGTCAGGTCCGTCAGGCTCAGCTGGTAGGTGATGGGATAGAACAGGCCGTCGCGGTCCTGGTAGTACATCAGCAGGATCGAGTCCTGCGTGCGCCCGGGGAAGATCGAGTTGCTCGCCAGGGCCCCGAGGTCCGTGGTCCGGCCGTCGACCGTGCTGTAGCGCATCAGGCGCACGGGGTAGTCCGCGGCGTCCTCGGCGTCGCGGTTGCTGACCAGGTAGAAGAGCACGCGGCTGTCCTCCGACCAGGCGTAGTCCGAGAGCGCGGCCTGCGCGGCGATCTGCATCCGCGTGCCGCTCGCCAGGTCGCACAGGTACATCGTGGCCAGGGACCCGTTTTCGCCGTCCTCGTAGACGATCTGGAGCATGCGGCTGCCGTCGGGCGAGAGCAGGAAGCCGTCGGCGATCTCGAAGAGCTCGCGCGTGCCGGTGGCGGTATCCACGGCGTAGACGTTGCCGTATTCGTCGTTGAAGTAGACGATTCCGCCCGCTTCGCCGACGTTGCCGTAGCCGCCCTCGCGCTCCTCCACGGCGTGCAGGGGCTCCTGCCCCATCTCGGCCATGGCCGGGTCATAGGCCATCAGCTGCATGGTGTCGCTGCCGCTCATGGCGTAGAGGACACCGTCCTGCCCCCAGGCAAAGTCGGAGGTGTAGTCGCCGAATCCCTCGGCCGAGAGGAAGAGCAGGCCGCCGTCCCGCCGGTCGTAGAGATAGAGCAGGCGCGCGCCGCTGCTCTGCTCCAGCAGGGCGATATAGCGGGTGTCCGGCGAATAGGCGGCCTTCTGCACGGAGGAAAAGGCCGTGTCCAGCAGCGGCGCGCGCGTGCCGTCGAGCTGGTAGAGCCAGATCTCCTCATAGGTCGAGGTCGTGCCGTCGCCCGTGGTCTCGACCTGGGGCCGGGCCATGACCATGCCGCCCTCCGGGTCCCAGCAGAGGAAGCGCGCGTCGGTGGCCACGAGCGTGCCGTCCACGACGCCGCTGTCGGTCTTGAGCGCGCCCATCATCGTGAGCTCGGAGCGGGAGACGGGCTCGGTATACGCCGGCGCCGCGCCGGAGTTCAGGTAGATGACCTCGGCCGTCTCGTCGCTGCCGGCGGCCTCCAGGGCGTCGTTCAGCGTGCGGCAGAGGGCGTCGGCCTCCTCGATCGTGGCAAAGCCGGCGCTCAGGTCGTAGACGTGCTCGCCGTCCGCGCACAGGGCGGGCTGCAGGCCGCTCTCCGCCGTGACGGCGAGGTTGGCCTCGTTATAGGGGACCTTGACGTGGTACTGGTCGATGCTCTGGGCGTCGTCCGCGCGCACGCGCAGGACGAGCGCGCCCTCCTCCTCGCTGATCTTGTAGGCGATCTGGCCCAGGAACTGGAAGTAGAGGTCGGTCCCCTCCTCCGTGCTGCGGGCAAAGAGGCCGAGGAATTCGCCGGCGGACTCCAGGTCCGTCTGCGCGTCCGCGGCAAGGTCCGCCTGCACGCGCACGGCGATGCGCGCCGGGGCCGTGATCGACTCGACCTCGTAGGCCGGGACGCGGGCGCTCTCGCCCTCGCCCTGGCGGAAGGTCATGGTCAGGACCACCTCCTCCTGCTGGCGCTCGACGGCGACGGCGGAAAGGGCCGCCTCCCGAAGGTTTGCGCCGCCGGTCATCGTCTGGCCCTGCCCGTAATACCCGGGCACAGAGGACGAGGGCGTCGGCGCGGGCGCGGAGCACCCTGCCGCAAACAGCAGCAATGCCGCGAGAATGATGCAACAAGCTCTTTTCATGCTTCCTCCCAAAGAGCGCGGAAATGCGCGCGTCGGTTTCCTCCTCAGTATACAATAAAATCCCCGCCGAGGCAATCGCCGCAGCGGGGAAAGCGCGTCCTTAGACGAGCTGGATGCACTTCCTGGGGCACTTCTGCGCGCAGAGGCCGCAGCCCACGCACTTCTGCGCGTCTACGCGGTGCTTCTCCTTGAGCGCGCCGGTTATGGCGTCGAACTTGCACTGCTTGGCGCACAAGCCGCAGCCCACGCACGCGCCCTCGTCGATGACGGCGTGTTTGCGGGTGGAAAGGTCGCCCGTCATGGCGCCGGTGGGGCAGTTGCGCACGCACTCCAGGCACCCGACGCACTTGTCCATGTCCACGATGGGCAGGTTGTTTTCCATGGTGATGGCGCCGAACTTGCAGCTCTTTTCGCACTTGCCGCAGCCGATGCAGCCCTTTGTGCAGGCCTCGCGCACGGCGCGGCCCTTCTCCACCGCGCGGCAGCGCAGGATGGAGCGCTGGCCATAGGGCTCCAGGCGCAGGACGGACTTGGGGCAGACCTGGATGCACTTGCCGCAGCCCTTGCACTTGTCCGGGTCGATGTGGACGAGGCGGTTTTCCACCGTGATGGCGCCAAAGTCGCAGACCTTGGCGCAGGAGCCGAGGCCGAGGCAGGAGTACTTGCAGGCCTTGTCCCCGCCGGAGGCGAGGAAGAGCGCGCGGCACTCGGTCAGCCCCTCGTAGGGGAACTTGATCTTGCAGGTATCCGCGTCGCCCTGGCAGAGGACGGTGGCGACCATGCGGGTGGAGGACCCCGCCTCCACGCCCATGATGGCGGCGATTTCCCTGGCGACCTTTTCGCCGCCGACGGGGCAGCGGTTGACGGGCGCGCCCTCGTTGACGACCGCGGCGGCGTAGGCGTCGCAGCCGGCGTAGCCGCAGCCGCCGCAGCCCGCGCCGGGCAGGGCCTCGCGCACCTGGGCGACGCGCTCGTCGACCTTGACGGCGAGCTTCTGGCTGGCGAAGGCGAGGCCCGCGCCAAAGAGCACGCCCATGCTCCCGAGGATGCCCGCGGGCAGGAGGATATCCGATAGCATCATGTCACACGCCCCCTTAAATCAGTCCCTGGAAGCCGAGGAAGGCCACCGCCATCAGCCCCGCCCCGATGAGCGTGGAGGGGAAGCCCTTGAAGCACGCGGGGATGTTGCTGTTCTCCAGGCGCTCGCGCACGCCCGCAAACAGGACGATCGCCAGCGTAAAGCCCAGCGCCGAGCCCACGCCGTTGACGACGGACCCGAGCAGGGAGTAGCTCTCGGTGATGTTGAGGATGGTCACGCCCAGCACCGCGCAGTTTGTGGTGATGAGCGGCAGGTACACGCCCAGGGCCTTGTAGAGCGAGGGCGAGGTCTTGTTGATGACCATCTCGACCAGCTGCACCAGCACCGCGATGACCAGGATGAAGGCGATGGTCTGCAGGTACGTCAGCTCCAGCGGGACGAGGATGTAGTACTGCACAAGGTAGGTCACAAGGCTGGCCACGCCCATGACGAACGTCACCGCGACGCCCATGCCCAGGGCCGTGGAGACCTGCTTGGATACGCCCAGGAACGGACAGGTGCCGTAGAACCTGGACATGACGAAGTTGTTGACCAGGATGCTGCCGACCAGGATGAGCCAAAGGTTTTCCTGCATTTAGGCCACGCTCCCTTCCGCGGCGGCGCGGCGGCGGCCGTCGATCTTCTTCATGACGGCGTTAAAGGCCACCATCACAAGGCCGAGGGTGATGTATCCGCCCGGGGCCAGGATGAAGAGCAGCACGCCGGGGTAGTTGCTGCCCAGCACCGGGAAGCCCAGGAGCGTGCCGGAGCCGATGAGCTCGCGCACGGCGGAGATGATGGACAGCGAGATCGTAAAGCCCAGCCCCATGCCCAGGCCGTCCGCCATGGAGGCCAGCGGCGGGTTCTTGGAGGCGAAGGACTCCGCCCGCGCAAAGATGATGCAGTTGACCACGATCAGCGGGATGAAGAGCCCCAGGCTCTGCGACAGCGAGGGCAGGAACGCCTCCAGGAGCAGCTGCACGATGGTCACGAACGTCGCGATGACCACGATATAGGCGGGAATGCGCACCTTGGAGGGCACGAAGTTGCGGATGAGCGAGATGACGAAGTTCGAACAGACCAGGACGAACGTGGTGGCCAGGCCCATGCCCAGGCCGTTGAGCACGCTGGTGGTGATCGCCAGCGTCGGGCACATGCCGAGAACCAGGCGGAAGGTCGGGTTCTCGGTGACAATGCCGTTGAGGAAGATCTTCTTCAGATCCTGCTTTGCCATGGTTTCCCCCCTCCTCCTTATTCCAGGCTTCCGGCCAGGGCCACCGCCTCGTTGACCGCGCTGGTCACAGCGCGGGAGGTGATGGTCGCGGCGGTGATGGCGCTGATTTCCGAGTCGTTCTGCGCGCCGTTCTTGTTGACGGTGAGGTCGCCCCCCTTGCCCATGAACTGGGAAAGGAAGCTGTCGTCCGCGGCCTTGGCGCCAAGGCCCGGGGTCTCCGAGTGCGTGCCGATGCGCACGCCCGTGACCACGCCGTCGGAGACGCCGACGGTCATGGCGATGTCCCCGCCAAAGCCCGACGCGGTGACCGAGAGCGCATAGCCGCAGGGCTCCCCGCTCTCCGAAAGGCCGCGGAAGCAGGCCGTGACCGCGCCCGTGGGCTCGATGGCCACCTCCTCAAAGGTGGCGGCCTCGGGCAGGACCGCGCGGCGGTCCGCCTCCTGCTGGAGGAGCTCCTGCTGGGCGATGGGGTCCTTGGTCACGGTATACGTCGCGCCCAGGCACAGCCCGGCCAGGATCATGATGAGGAAGAGCCGAAAGGCCACCTTTGCAATCTCACGCACGGCGCTTCACCTCCCCGTACTTGCGCGGCCGCGTCGCGCGCTCCAGGAGCGGGGACGCGATGTTCATCAGGAGTATGGCGTACGTCACGCCCTCGGGATAGGCGCCCCACTGCCGGATGGCGAAGTTGATCGCGCCGATGCCGATGCCGTAGAGCACCTTGCCCCAGGCGGGCACGGGAGAGGTGACGTAGTCCGTCGCCATGAAGAAGGCGCCAAGGACCGTGCCGCCCAGCAGCACGCTGTCGAGCACGGGCTCGCCAAAGGCCAGGTTCAGCACGGCGAGGGTCCCCAGGTAGCTCACCGGCACGCGCCAGTCGATGACGCGGCGCACGAGCAGGTAGGCCGCGCCCGCAAGCAGCGCGAGCTTGGAGACCTCGCCGATGGAGCCGCCGATGCGGCCGAGGAACGCCTGCGCGTAGTCCACGGTCCCCGCAAACTCGCTCGAGAGGGGCGTCGCCGAGGAGACCGCGTCCGCCACGGCGGGGAAGGTCGTCATCGCCACCGGGAAGGACGCCAGCAGGAACGCGCGCCCGGCCAGCGCCGGGTTGACGAAGTTATCGCCCAGGCCGCCGAATACCTGCTTGGCGATCACGATGGCAAAGGCCGCGCCCAGGACCGGCACGTACCAGGGCACGCCCGCCGGCAGCGTCAGCGCCAGCAGCAGGCCCGTGACCGCGGCCGAGCCGTCGTCCACGGTGATGGGCCGGCGCAGCGCCTTCTGCATCAGAGCCTCCGAGCCGATGGCCGCCGCCATGGAGAGAAGAATCGTCACAAGGACCGAAAAGCCGAACCAGTACACCGCAAAGACCACCGCCGGGATCAGCGCGATGAGCACATCGAGCATGATGCGGCGCGTCGAGCTCTGCGCGCGCACGTGGGGCGACAGGGATACCGTAAGGTTGCTCATCTGGATCTCTCCCCCCTTCTACTGCTTCTTGCGCAGGGCTTGGACCTGGCGCTTGCAGACGCGGATGGACGAGGTGATGCTGCGCTTCGCGGGACAGACGTAGGTGCAGGACCCGCACTCGATGCAGTCCAGCGCGTTGTGCTTGTCCGCGGCAGCCCAGTCCCCGCGCTCAAAGTCGTTGCACAGCTCGTAGGGCAGCAGGTGGATGGGGCAGCCCCGCACGCAGCGCCCGCAGCGGATGCAGTTGGTGAGCTTGCCCGGGGCGGTCTGCTCCCGGGTGAGGGCGAGCAGGCCGCTGGTGCCCTTGACCACCGGGACCGCCAGGTCGTAGAGCGCGACGCCCATCATCGGCCCGCCGGAGACCACGCGGTCCGCCTCCGGCTTGAGGCCCCCGCACAGGTCGATCAGCTCCTGCGCCGGCGTGCCGATGCGCACGCGCAGGTTCTTCGGCGTCTGGACCGCGCCGGTGACGGTGAGCACGCGCTCGGTCACGGGCCGGCCCTTTGCGACCGCGTCCGCAATGGCCGCGGCGGAAGAGACGTTGACCACCACGCACCCGGCGTCCATGGGCAGGCCGCCGGAGGGCACCTTGCGGCCCGTCAGCGCGGAGATGAGCTGCTTTTCCGAGCCCTGCGGGTACTTGACGCGCAGGACCTGGACCTCGATGCCCAGGGGCGCGGCCAGGGCGCGCAACGCCTCGGCGGCGTCGCGCTTGTTGGCCTCGATCCCCACGATCACGCGGGGCGAGCCCAGCGCGCGGGCGACGTAGCGGGCGCCCTCCAAGATCCTTGCGCCCTCCTCCAGCATCAGGCGGTGGTCCGCCGAGAGGTAGGGCTCGCACTCCGCGCCGTTGAGCAGGAGGAAGTCGATCTTCTTATCCCCGGGCGGGGAGAGCTTGACGCGCGCGGGAAACGCCGCGCCGCCCATGCCCACGACGCCCGCCTCGCCGATGCGCGCAAGGATGTCCTGCGGGCTCAGGCTGTCCACGGACCCTTCCGGCGGGCGGCAGTCCGGGTCCCACTCGTCCTTGCCGTCGTTTTCGATGACGACGCAGGGGACCATGGCCCCGCCGATGGTCAGGTGCGGCGCGATTTCGACCACCGTGCCGGATACCGAAGCGTGCACCGGCGCGCTGACAAAGCCCCGCACCTGGCCCACAGCCTGGCCGCGGAGCACGCGATCCCCCACCGCGACGCACGGCACGCAGGGCGCGCCGATGTGCTGGGCCATGGGCAGGATCACGCGCGCCGGCGCAGGCGCCTCCGCGATGGGGAGGTTCGCAGTCAGGCCCTTTCCGCTGCCGATGGCGTGCAGCGGATGGATGCCGCCGCGAAAGGATTTGACGCTGCTCATACCAGAGAGTTCCCCTTTCTTGGGCGATTCGATAAAACGGAAAATGCCCCTGTATTCACTCCATCCATTATAGTATAACAATCATAAAAAAAATACAATGATTTTGTCAAAAGATAAAACCGGAACGATACGGAGCTTCCCCCGGCTGCGCCTATATGATAAATTTATCACAATTTCCTGCTCGGACGCAGAAAGCCCCTTTTGCGCTGTTTTTGGGGCGCAAAAGGGGCTTTGCGGCGCCTGGCTAGGCCTCGTCTCCCGCGCGGCGCAGGAAGTCCGCGACCTCGAGCGAGGCGCGGTAGACGGCGTTCCGGCTCTGGCCGGGCAGGGCGGAGACCTCGCGCACGGCGTCCTTCATCGTCGCGCCGTCCAGCAGGCGGTCCAGCAGCAGCGCGCGAGGCGACGCGGCGGGGCCGGCGCTCTCCTCCTCGTCCCTGCGGTCCGGGAGCGCCACCACGCAGACGTACTCGCCCTTTTCCGCGTTGGGGTTGGCCTCCAGCGCGGCGAGGACCTCGCCCGCCCGGCCGCGCAGCGTCTTTTCGTGCAGCTTGGTCAGGTCGCAGCTCAGCGAGAGCATCGGGTCCTGGAGCGCCTCCTGCAGGTCGGCGACGAGGCGCTTGACGCGGTGCGGGCTCTCGTAGAGCACGGCCAGGGCCGTCGGGCAGGCGGCAAGGCGGGCAAAGGCCTCCTCCCGCTCGCGGCCCTGCCGCGGCAGGAATCCGAAAAACGCGTAGCTATCCGCGGAAAACCCGCTGACGGAGATCGCGTCCACCACGGCCGAGGGGCCGGAGATGGGCTGCACGGGGATTCCGGCGGCCCAGGCGGCCTCGACCACGCGGTAGCCGGGGTCCGAGATGCAGGGCGTGCCCGCGTCCGTGACCAGGCAGACGGTGAGGTCCTCCTCCGCCATGCGGCCCACGATCTCCTCCGCGCGCGCGGCCTCGTTGTGCTGAAAGCAGGAGACCAGGCGCTTGCCGGGGATCTGCAGGGCGCTCAGGAGCTTTCGGGTCACGCGCGTGTCCTCCGCGAGGACCAGGCCGCAGTCCCGGAGCGCCTCCAGCGCCCGGGGGGAGAGCTCGCCGAGGTTGCCGATCGGCGTGCCCACCACATAGAGCAGGGCCATCGCTTCACGCCTCCTCCCCGCGCAGGGCGCAGCGGAAGAAGCGCCTGCCGGTTTCGGTGACGAAGTGCTTTTCGTAGACGATGTCCGGGTTGTACTTGTCCGCGGACTCCACGAGGTTGACCAGCCAGTCCGCCTCAAAGAGGATCTGCAAATCGCGCTGGCCGCGGATGCCGAAGGAGTGGTGGTGCCCCACGAGGTAGCCGATGCGCTCGAGCACCGCCGGGCTGGAGACGTAGGGCGCGGCAAGGCGCATGGCGATCGGCGCGCCCAGGCGCTCCTGCACGGGGCCGGCGGCGGTGCCCTCCCTGGCCAGGCCCTCCGGGATGCCCACGTCGTGGAAGAGCGCGGCGTACTCCAGGGCCTCCAGCTCCTCGCCGGAGAGGTTCTCGCCCGCGGCGATGCCCTGCGCGTAGCCGAAGACCTTGAGCGTGTGGGCCACCCAGGGCTCGTTGTGGTAGTAGGAGATCATGTCGGAGATGGCGCGTTTGTCCATGGCGGTCGCTTCCTTCCTTTGTTGAGAGTGGGTCTTGGGATCACTCGACGGTGACGGACTTGGCCAGGTTGCGGGGCTTATCCGGATCGTATCCGCGCTGGATGGCGCAGTAATAGGCGAAGAGCTGCGCGGGGATGACGGCCAGCGCCGGGGCGAGCAGGTCGTCCGTGCGCGGGATGGTGAGGCGGTACTCGGTCAGCTCCTTCTCCGCGTCGCTGTCCTCGTAGCCGATGGTGAGCACCACCGCGCCGCGGGTGAGCACCTCGCGGATGTTGGAGCGGAGCTTTTCGATCGTGCTGCCCTGCGTGCAGAGCGCGACGACCAGGCGCCCCGGCTCGATCAGGGCGATGGTGCCGTGCTTGAGCTCGCCCGCGGCCATGGCCTCGGAGTGGATGTAGGAGATCTCCTTGAGCTTGAGGGAGGCCTCCATGCACAGGGCGCTGTCCAGGCCGCGCCCGATGAAGAACATGTCCTCCTGGGAGAAGAAGCGCGCGGCGTACCGCTGCACCGGGGTGACGTCGGAGAGGATCTCCTCCGCCTTGTCCGGCAGGCGCTGCAGCTCCTTCAGGAGCTCGTCGTAGCGGGCCGGCTCCAGCGTGCCCTTGCAGAGCGCCATGTGCAGGGCGATCATGGTGAGCATGAGCACCTGCGTGGTGTAGGCCTTGGTGGAGGCCACGGCGATCTCGGGTCCGGCCCAGGTGTACAGGACGCTGTCCGCCTCCCGGGCGATGGTGGAGCCGACGACGTTGGTGATGGCCAGCACCTTGCAGCCGCGCGCGTGGGCCAGGCGCAGGGCGGCCAGGGTATCCGCCGTCTCGCCCGACTGGCTGACGACGACGAACAGGTCCTCCGGGTCAAGGACCGGGTCGCGGTAGCGGAACTCGGAGGCGACGTCGATCTCCACGGGCACGCGGCAGAGCTTTTCGATCAGCACGCGGCCGACCTGGCCGGCGTAGGAGGCCGTGCCGCAGGCGGTGATGACCACGCGGCGGACGCCGCGGAGCATCTCGTCCGTGAGGTTCGCCTCGCTCAGGTCGATGCGGCCGTCCTTGATGCGGGGGCGGATCGTGTCGCGCATGGCGCGGCCCTGGTCGTAGATCTCCTTGAGCATGAAGTGCGCGTAGCCGCCGCGCTCGGCCGCGTCCACGGACCAGGTGACCTCGAAGACCTCCTTGTGGACGGGCTCGCCCTCCATGTCGTAGATCTCGACGTGGTCGGCAAAGACCTGGGCCATCTCCCCCTCCTCCAGCAGGTAGACGCGCCGCGTGTAGGGCAGCACGGCCGGGATGTCGGAGGCGATGTAGTTGCAGCCCTCGCCCAGGCCGATGATGAGGGGGCTGTCCTTGCGGGCGGCGAGGATGCGGTCCGGGAAGCGCGTGCAGAGCACGCCCAGGGCATAGGCGCCCTCGAGCTGGCGCACCGTGGCGCGCACGGCGCCCAGGATGTCCCGCTCGGTCTTGAGCGTCTCCTCCAGCAGGTGGGCAAAGACCTCGGTGTCCGTCTCGCTCTGGAAGCGATAGCCCTTGGCGGTGAGCTTTTCGCGCAAGGGGGCGTAGTTTTCGATGATGCCGTTGTGGACGACCGCGACCTCCCCGGACTGGGACAAATGCGGGTGGCTGTTCTCGTCCGAGGGTTCGCCGTGGGTGGCCCAGCGCGTGTGGCCGATGCCCACGCTGCCGGAAAGCGGCGTGCTCTCCAGCTTCCGGCGCAGGCAGTCGAGCTTGCCGCGGGCCTTGACGACGTCGATCTCGCCGCCGCGGAGCACCGCGACGCCGGCCGAGTCGTAGCCGCGGTATTCCAGGCGCTTTAGGCCCTCCATCAGGATGCCCACGGCCTGATCCTTTCCAATATATCCGACGATGCCGCACATGTGCGCAAAACCTCCTTGCGTTTTTTTGGTTGAAATTCCCCCGAGGGGTATGTTAAAATCCTATTATTGAGCGAAGCACTTCATACGGAAAGGCGGTTGCAATTCCATGAAATACCCTCCCATCATGCGGCAGGTGCCGCACATCGTCCACGGCGGCGACTACAACCCCGACCAGTGGCTCCGGGAAAAGGACGTCATCTGGAAGGAGGACATGCGCCTGGCCAAGCTGGCGGGCCTCAACTCGCTCTCGGTGGGGATCTTTTCCTGGGCGGCGCTGGAGCCCGAAGAGGGCGTCTACGACTTCGCCTGGCTGGACGAGATCCTGGACAGGATGGCCGACAACGGCCTGACGGCGGTGCTGGCCACGCCCTCGGGCGCGCGGCCGGCCTGGCTGAGCCAGAAGTACCCGGAGGTGCTGCGCGTCAACGAGCGGCGGGAGAAGATGCTCCACGGCGGCCGGCACAACCATTGCCTATCCAGTCAAGTATACCGCAGAAAGGTACAGGAAATCAATACGCTCCTGGCCGAGCGCTATAAGGACCACCCGGCGCTGGGCGCCTGGCACATCTCCAACGAGTTCGGCGGCGAGTGCCACTGCCCCGCCTGCCAGGAGAACTTCCGCCTCTGGCTGCGGGAAAAGTACGACACGCTGGACAACCTCAACCACGCCTGGTGGACGGCCTTCTGGAGCCACACCTACACGGACTGGAGCCAGATCGAGTCCCCCTCCCCCATCGGCGAGCAGTCCGTCCACGCGCAGAAGCTCGACTGGAAGCGCTTTACCACCGATCAGTTCCGCAAGTGGTACCGCATCGAGGTCGAGCCCCTGAAGCGCATCACGCCGGACGTGCCCTGCACGACGAACCTGATGGGCACCTACCCGGGCATCAACTACTTTGACCTGGCAAAGGACCTGGATTTCGTCTGCTGGGACAGCTATCCCCAGTGGGAGAGCACGGAGAACGACATCGCCACCGCGCAGTTCTTCTCCTTCGAGCACGACCTGACGCGCGGGCTCAAGGGCGGCAGGCCCTTCTTCCTGATGGAGAGCTGCCCCTCAGCCACGAACTGGCGGCCCTATGCGCGGCTGCACCGCCCCGGCGTGCACGCGCTGCAGTCCATGCAGGCCGTCGGCCACGGCGCGGACTCCGTGCAGTACTTCCAGTTCCGCAAGAGCCGCGGCTCCTCCGAGAAGTTCCACGGCGCGGTGGTGGACCACTGCGGGCACGAGCACACGCGCGTGTTTGCCGAGATCGCGGATCTGGGCAAGCTCCTTGCGCAGATGGACGACATCGTCGGCACCACGGCGCCCGCGCGCGTCGCCCTGGTCTACGACTGGGAGAACCGCTGGGCGCTGGAGGACGCGCAGGGCCTGTGCAACGTCAACAAGAAGTACGTCGAGACCGTCATGGACCACTACAGCGCGCTCTGGCGCCGCGGCGTGAGCGTGGACATCGTGGACCAGGCGAGCGACTTTGCCGGCCACGACGTGCTGATCGCGCCCTTCTCCTACATGCTGCGGGGGGACTTCGCCCTGCGCGTGGACGAGTTCGTGCAGGCGGGCGGGACGTTTGTCACGACCTACGGCACGGGCTACGTCGACGACAGCGACCTCTGCTTCCTCGGAGGATTTCCCGGGCCGCTGAAGAAGACGCTGGGCCTCTGGGCCGAGGAGATCGACGTCCTCATGCCGGGCATGGAGAACCACGCGCAGCTGGACGGCACGCGCTATGCGCTGACCGACTACGCAGAGCTCGTCCACCCCGAGGGCGCCAAGGTCCTTGCGGCCTACGAGGAGGACTTCTACGCGGGGATGCCGGCGCTGACGGTCAACGAGCGCGGCCGCGGCAAGGCCTACTACGTCGCGGGGCGCTTTGAGGCTGCGTTCCTGGACGCCCTGTACGGAAAGATCCTTGCGGATGCGGGCGTGCCGGCGCACGCGCTGCCCGCAGGGGTCACGGTCGCCACCCGCACGGACGGCGAGACGAACTACGCCTTCGCCCTGAACTTTGCGCCCGAGGCGCGCGAGGTCGAGCTTGCGGGCACGGACTTCTTCACGGGCGAGGCGGTGGAGCGCTTCACCCTGCCCGCGCACGGATTCCGGATCGTAAAGACCCCGGTTTAGCCCGGTTTTCCGCCAAAAAAACAGGCCGGCCCCCGCCAGGGCGCGCGGGGGCCGGAAAACGGGCGCAAAAAAGCGCGGGCAAAAATTTTCGAAAAGTTCAAATTTGGCCCGTTTGATGATTGAAATTCTATTCCAGTTGTGTTATGATATCTGTAACAATTTTGTAATCGCACTCGTCCGTCCTGCATCCCCTACGTCATGATAGACGAGCGTCGGTGCCGGATTGTTTCGTCCAAATCAGCGCAATGTGTATTTGGTCACTCAAATCTTTTGCAAGGAGCGATTCGTCATGAAAAAGTCCCTGATCAAATCCCTGCTGCCCGTTCTCATCGTGGTTCTCGCCCTGTCCATGATCTCCATCACGGTCGTGGCCGACAACTACACCGGTTACGTCTACGATCCCGAGAATCCCTGCGAGACCATCGACCAGATCAAGTACGACGGCCTGAACCGCGTCAAGACCGCCCTCCCCGACGAGGAGAAGCCCGGCAAGTACGACGGCCTGGACGAAGAGAAGTACGCCCTGGAGGACGAGGAGAAGCCCGGCAAGTATGACGGCCTGGACGAGGAGAAGTACGCCCTGGAGGACGAGGAGAAGCCCGGCAAGTACGATGGTCTGGACGAGGAAAAGTGCGCGCTGGAGCCCACCAAGGACAACGGCAAGTACGACGGCCTGGACGAGGAGAAGTACGCGCTGGAGCCCGCTGCGGCGTCTGCCAAGTTCGACGGTCTCGGCATTTCCGGTCAGCCCCTGGAAGCCTGCGTCACCGAGAAGTACGACGGCCTGAACGAGGACAAGACCGCTCTGGAGGCTTCCGAGGACAACGGCAAGTATGACGGCCTCAACGGCGACAAGACCGCCCTGGAGCCCACCGAGGACAACGGCAAGTTCGACGGCCTGCGCGAGCCCGTCGTGTGCCCGCCCGTGGATTCCGTGATCGAGGACGGCCTGGCGGACGACATCGACGGCCTTGCCTAATCGATACAAGACTGCAAAAAGGACCGGATCGCTCCGGTCCTTTTTTTGCGCCTTTGTTTACCGCTCCTCCGGGGGCAGCACGCCGCCGAGGTCGAAATTCGGGACGTACTCCTCCTCCGCCGATTCCAGCTCCTGGAAGAACCCGTTTTCGATGGGGCTGTCCATCAGGTATTGCGCGACCTCGTCGTACTCCTCCTGGGTGAGCCTGCGGTTGATCTCCGGATAGCGCACGGCGTCCCCGCAGGGGATGTACTGCGCCATGAGCGAAAAGAGCACGCTCCCCTTTTCGAAGTGCTCGGCGACGTAGTCGATGACGTCCTTTGCGCTGTCGGTCTGGCCCGGCAGGATGAGGTGGCGGATGAGCACGCCCTTTTTGAGCAGGCCGTTCTCGTCGTACTGCACGGGGCCGACCTGGCGGAACATCTCGTCGATGGCCACCTTGGCCACCTCGAAGTAGTTGGGCGCGGCGGAATAGCGGCGCGCCGGCAGCGAGTAGGTGTACTTGAGGTCCGGCAGGTACACGTCCACGATGCCGTCCATGCGCTGCAGCGCCTCCAGGCTGTCGTAGCCGTGGGTGTTGTACACCACGGGGATGCGCTTGTTGTAGCGGGAAAACGCCTTGGCGATGAACGGCACGAAGTGCGTGGGATTGACCAGGTTCAGGTTGTGCGCGCCCTGGTCGGCCAGCTCGTCGAAGATGTCGCGCAGGCGGTCCAGGTCCACGGCCACGCCCTTGCGCATGTGGCTGATCTCCCAGTTCTGACAGAAGGCGCAGCGCAGCGAGCACCCCGTGAAGAAGATCGCGCCGGAGCCGTTCGTCCCGCTGATGCAGGGCTCCTCCCACTTGTGGAGCATGACCTTGGAAAGAAAGGCCGTCTCGCCCATGGTGCAAAAGCCTGTCTCGTTTTCGGCGCGGTCCACGCCGCAGCGGTGGCCGCAAAGGGTACAGATCATACGGAAAACCTCCCCAAATGGCGAAAATACGCTTCTTCCATTATAGCAAAGCGCGGGGCGCGGCGCAAGGCGTGGGCGCGTTTCCCGCGCTTTCGCGCGCTGTCCGTCCCACGGAGCGCTACGCTCGGGGGGTGAAGGGAGGGAGGTTTTTTTATGACAAACGCGGAAGTACTGGACAAGGCGATCCGCTACCTGCGCCTGCGGTGCGGCGCGGCCTACCGCGCCAAGGACGACGATCTCCTGCTCAAGATCGTGCCCGTTCTCTGCAAGGCCGTGGAGATGCAGCAGAAGCTCTCCGGCGCGGAGGACGCGGGCTGCATGGAGATCGTCCTGCGCGGGGAGGAGGCGCTGGCCGCCGATGCGACTTGAGGTCAACTACTCGCCCACGCCGCGCCAGCGCGCCTTCCACGAGAGCCGGGAGGACGAGGTGCTCTACGGCGGGGCCGCGGGCGGCGGCAAGACCACGGCCATCGTGATGGACGCCTTTTTGCGCTGCGCGCGGCATCCCGGGACCATCGCCTACCTCTTCCGCCGCACGTACCGCGAGCTGGAGGACACGCTCCTGCCCGAGGCGCTGCGGCGCATCCCGCGCCCGCTCTACCGCTACTCCGGCCAGGGCCACGAGATCCGGCTGTGCAACGGCTCGGCCCTGCGCTTCCGGCACTGTCAGAAGGATGTGGACCGCTTTCTCTACCAGGGCGCGGAGATCCACTGGCTCTACATCGACGAGCTGACGCACTTTTCGCAGGAGGTGTATGAGTTCCTCCGCTCGCGCCTGCGCGCGCGGGCGGACCTGGGCATTCGCCCCGTCGTGCGCGCGACGAGCAACCCTGGCGGTCCGGGCCACGCCTGGGTCAAGGCCCGCTTTCTCGACCCCATGCCGCCGGACACCGTGCGCACGGAGCGCGTGGAGGCCGCGGGCGTCGCCGGGGAGCGCACGCTGCGCTACATCCCCGCGCGCGTGCAGGACAACCCCCATTTGGCGCCGGGCTATGCGCTGGAGCTGGCCGCAAAGCCCCCGGCGCTCCGGGACGCGCTGCTCTACGGCCGGTGGGACGCGTTCGAAGGCCAGGTGTTTACCGAGTGGCGGGACGACCCCGCGGCCTATGGCACGGGGCGCTTCACGCACGTGGTCGCCCCCTTCCCCATCCCGGAGAGCTGGCGGCGGTTTCGGTCGTTCGACTTCGGGTATTCGCGGCCGTTCTCCGTGGGTTGGTGGGCGCTGGACCCGCACGGGACGCTCGTGCGCTATCGGGAGTGGTACGGCTGCACGGGCGTGCCCAACGCGGGCCTGCGCCTGACGCCGACGGCCATCGCGCGGGGCATCGCCGAGGCGGAGCGCGCGCACGAGCGTGGTCTCCTCGTGACGGGCTACGCGGACCCCTCCATCTGGGACGGCTCGCGCGGGGAGAGCATCGCGGACCAGATGCAGCGGGAGGGCGTCTACTTCCTCCCCGCGGAAAACGCGCGCCTGGCCGGGCTCATGCAGGTGCATCGGCGGCTGGAGTTCGACGCCGAGGGGCGCAGCGGGGTGCAGGTCTTCTCCACCTGCCGGGATTCGATCCGCACGCTCCCGGCCCTGAGCTACGACGCGCAGCGCTGCGAGGACGTGGATACGCAGGGCGAGGACCACATCTACGACGAGTGGCGGTATCTCTTCATGGCCCATCCCCTGCCGGAAGCGCCCAAGCCCGCGCCGCGCCGGCGCTACTCCCCCCTGGACTGAGGACTCAGGCGCGGGGGGCGCTGCATAGGAATGGTGCGGGGCGCGTGCGCCCGGAGAAAGGAGAAGCACATGCACCATCTGGGAGAGAGAACGCGCCAGGCGCTCCGCGCATCCTGGGAGGAAGCGCTGGTCCTGGCGGGGAAGTATGCGCTCTGGGCGCGCCTGGCCGGCGAAGCGGGCTTGGCGCCCGTCCAGGAGGAGTTTCGCGCCTGCGCGCGGCAGACGCTCACGCACGCGGAGGTCTGGCTGCGGTGCCTGGCCGAGGGAAAGGCGCCCGCTGCCGCCGATGCGCTCGAGCAGGCCCTGCGCGCAGAGCGGGCGCTCTGGTCGGATGCGCTGCGCGCGCGGGCGCGGGCTGCGCGGGGCGAAGGGCACGCGGACATCGCGAACCTTCTGGAGCGCGCAGGGGAGGTCTCCTGTGCGCGGGAGGAGCGCTTGCGGGCGCTCTATGACGAGGTCCGCGCCGGGGAGGTCTACGACCGGCGCGAGCAGGCGGTGTGGGTCTGTTCCCACTGCGGTTGGGCGCATCTCTCCGCCCGCGCGCCGGAGGTCTGCCCGCTCTGCGGGCACGGCCGGGACGGTTTTCTCCGCGCCCCGCAGTGAGGCGCGCGGTGGATGCGCGGACGCCGCCGGGCGGGCGGGGTGGGGCGCGGGACGCTGCGTGGGCGCGCAAAAAAGGCCCCTTCGAACGGCTTTGCAGCGGTTCGAAGGGGCTTTTCTTCGTGGGGAAGCCGAGCCCAGGGGGCGGGTGGGCGGGGCCCGGAGCGCGTCGGGGGAACCGCCCTCAGCGCTCCTTCTTGTAGACGTGTTTCCGGTCAAAGGCGATGTAGGCGCGGCCGTAGTTGCGGCGCCAGGCGGCCTGGGGATTCCCGTGCATGTCCTGCCAGTCGTCGTACTTCTCGGGCTCCTGCAGGATGAGGCCGCTCAGGGTGACCATGTCGTCCAGGAGCTCGACGGGCTGGGGCGTCTCGAAGTGGCCGGGGTACAGGGCGTCGAACTCGCCCTTGCGCGCCTGCAGGGGCAGCAGGTGCTCGTGGAAGGCCTCAACCGTGCACAGCTCGCCCTGGCCGAAGAAGATCAGCGTGGGCGTGCGCACGAGGGAGTCGCCGGTGAAGAGCATGCGGCGCTTCTTCTCCAGCAGGCAGATGCCGCCGGGCGTGTGGCCGGGCGTGTGGAACACCTCCAGCTCGTGGCCGCCGCCCAGGTCAAAGACGTAGCCCGCCTCGATCGGCACGAGCTCGCAGGGGCCGTCCGGGACGTAGTCGCCGATCGTGTAGCCGCAGCCCTCGGGCGCGTCCATGAAGCGGCGCCTCTGCTCCGGCTCGTTGGCCGCCCGGCCCGCTTCCAGGTCGAGCGCGTGGATGTAGACGCGGTCAAACTGCGGGTTGCCGAGCACGTGGTCTCCGTGGGAATGGGTGTCCACAACGAGCAGGGGCTTGTCCGTGAGCCGCTCGCAGAGCGCCTTGAGGTCCCCCACGCCAAAGCCCGTGTCGATGAGCAGCGCGCGCTCCGCGCCCTCGACCAGGTAGCAGAGCGTCGGGCAGCCGCCGGGCGAGAGCAGCGACCAAACGCCGTCCGCCAGCTTTTCCACTTCCACAAACGGATTTTCTTCGTATCTCACAGCAATCCCTCCAGATAGCGGATGCTCTCCGCCATTTTCGCAAAGTGGTCGCGCGTGCCCTCGTGCGGGCCGTACTCCACGGTGACAAAGCCCTTGTAGCCGGTCTTCTCGATCATGGGCAGGAGCTTTGCAAAGTCCACGACGCCCTCCCCGTGCTGGGCGTTCCACATGCGGCGCCCGTCCACGTCCACGTCGCCCGTGGCCGCGTTCTCGGGGTACTCGATGTCCTTAAGGTGCACGTGCACAAAGTCGCCGAGGAACCGCTCCGCAAAGGCGACGGGGTCCTCCTTGCGGGCGAGCATATTGCCCGTGTCCAGCACGAGCTTGAGGCCCGGCGCGCCGTCCAGCAGTGCGCGCATCTCCGCGGAGTCGCACATGGGCAGCAAGGGCGAGGGGAAGTCCTCCACCATGACGGTGACGCCGTATTCCGCAGCGGCACTCACGATGCGCTTCAGGCCCTGCGCAAGGCGCGCGGCGGCCTGCTCGCGGCTCATCCTGGCCAGGTCCTCTGGCACGACGTTCTCCACGATCATGAGCTTGTCCGTGCCGTGGGCCAGGGCCGTGCGCGCGGCGCGGCAGCCGCTCTCCACCGCGGCGCGGAAGGCCGCGTCGTCCGGCGTCGTCAGGTGCACCCAATGGATGTAATCGGCAATCTGCAGGCCGTTTTCCGCGCAGAGGCGCAGGACCTCCTCGCGGGGCGCGAATTCCGCGTCGCTGTCCGAGGCGTCGTAGGCGACAAAGCCTGCGGCGCGGGCACGGGGAAACATCTCGGCAAAGGTCAGCTTGCCCCTGCGGACATCGTCCAGGATTTGCAGGGACATAAAGGTCCAGTTCATCTTTGGCTGCATGGATCAACCCTCCCTTTGCCTACCAGTATACCTCTTTTCGGCCCGCCTCGTCAACGCTGCGCGGCGGCGCGCTTCTCCTCCCGGAGGGCATCGGCGACCGGGGCCCAGTTGGCGGCGGCCTCCACGCACTTGTCGGAGAAGGCCTCCGCGCTCTCCGGGCTCATCAGGTCCGTCGAGCGCGCGCCGGAGCAGTCCACCATGGCGGTGAGCTTTCCGGGGTTGTCCAGCACGGGGCAGGGGCGCAGGTGGTTCTCGTTGAAGGGCTGGCCCTGGTGATACGCCTGGAACAGCGGGCTCTGCAGGGCCTCCAGCAGGGTCTTCTCCCGGATGTTGGAGTCCGAATAGTGGATGAAGGCGCAGGGCTCCACGTCGCCGTTGGCGTTGATGTGCAGGTATCTGCGCCCGCCGGCGATGCAGCCGCCGACGTAGTCGCCGTCGTTCCAGAAGTCCATGGTGAACAGCGGCTTGGTGCTGCGGAAGGCGCGCACGCTCCGGTACATGGCCTTGCGCTGCTCCGCGGTCACCATCAGGTCGGGCACGGCGTCCGAGCCCACGGGCATATAGGTAAAGAACCAGGCGAACTTGGCGCCCCACTCGATCATCTTGTCGAAGTAGGCCTCGCTGCCGATGGTTTCGGCGTTGGCGCGGGTGTAGCAGCAGGAGACGCCAAAGGGCAGCCGGTTCTCGCGCAGGATGCGCATGGCCTCCATGACGCGGTCGAACGTGCCCTGGCCGCGGCGGGCGTCCGTCTCCTGCGCAAAGCCTTCCACGGAGATGGCGGGAACGAAGTTCCTGACGTCGAGCATCTCCTTGGCAAAGGCCTCGTCGATGAGCGTGGCGTTCGTAAAGGCCAGGAACACGCAGTCGTCGTGCATGCGGCACAGGCGCAGGATGTCGTCCTTGCGCACGAGCGGCTCGCCGCCGGAATAGATGTAGAAGTAGACACCCAGCTCCTTGCCCTGGCGGATGATGCCGTCCAGCTCCTCCAGGCTGAGGTTGAGCTTGTTGCCGTACTCCGCGGCCCAGCAGCCCGTGCAGTGCAGGTTGCAGGCGGAGGTGGGGTCCATCAGGATCGCCCAGGGGATGTTGCAGTTGTACTTCTCCCGCGCCTTCTCCTGCTTCTCCCAGCCGATGAAGTTCGCGTTGAGCAGGAAGTTCGTAAAGATCTTCTTGAGCACTTCGGAGTCAATATCCGTCCAAAGAGAACAGAGCAGGCGATTCCAGTTGTTCTCGGGATCGTTCACGACGCGGCGCACGACATCGCGCTGCGGAGCAAAGGCATCGCCGGCAAAGCGATCCACCAATTCCATGAGCTTGGGGAGGTTCTGCACGGGGTCCTTTTCCAGATAGCGGTAGGCCGTTTCCAGCCCGGCCGCGGCAATGCGGTTCTTGATTTCCATGATTCCGGCTCCTTTCCGTTTTTTCACTGGAAAAAAGTATAGCGAATCCCCGGTGGAACCTCCATAGACAGAAACAGGGAACTGTGCAATTTTTACACAGTTCCCCGTTTTTGCCAAAAAACAAGACAGTTTGCCGAAAGTGTCAAGCTTTCTCCTCCGCGAACGCGATGCGCTGCGCGGGCACGGGCACAAAGCAGCGCAGGGCTTCGGCGCGGACGCGGTCCGCATCCGGCGGCACGGGCGTTTGCAGGAGCGCGTCGCGCAGCGGCAGGCCGTGGGGGCCCACCTCCCCCCGGGAGCGCAGGACCGCGACGCTCGTCGCGCCGCCGAGGCCCCGGGGTTCCGGCACGGCGTCCAGGTATGCCGCGTCGAAGAAATCGAGCTGCCGGTTCCCCTCCTCCTCATAGACGATGGCGGGCACGCGCATGCCGCGCGGGCAGAGGCGCTCCATGTCCTGCTGGAGGGACGCCCAGGCGCGCGGGTCGGCGTCCCTGGGCATCTCGCGCTCGGGGTTGAGGTCCACCAGCTCCACGCTGTGGACCCAGAAGGTCCGCTTCTCCCCCGTCGCAGCGTCGAGGTAGGTGTGGGCCGCGCCGCCGCAGGGGCCGACGGGCAGGTCGACCGCGCCCTCGCGGCAGGCGTGCAGGACGCTGCCCTCCCGGGTGTGCAGGGCGCGGAGCTCGCCCTCCGGCAGGCGGTCGAACTCGCCCGCGAGCTGCCAGGCGCACAGGCGCAGCAGGGAGAAGTTCTCCTGCTCGATCTCCGGATGCGGCACGTAACCGGCCCGGAGGATCTCCGCCAGCAGGAACAGGTCCTCCGTGGACGCCTCCTCCAGGGAATCGAAGTTGCCCTCCTCGATCTCGTACGTTGCCTCGCCCAGCTCCACGGCGGCGGCGCTGTCCCAGGCGTCGTGGGCGGCGCTGTCGCAGCGGGCCAGGATGCGCTCGCGGTTAGTCGCGCGGCGCGGGAGGGGCGGCTGCTCCAGGCTCCCCTCCTCCACGCGCTCGACCGCGCACAGCACGGCGCGCGCGCCCTGCCGCAGCAAGGCCATAGCGCTGACCAGCGCGCCGTCCGCGCGCGCAGATCCGGCGCAGAGGCGCAGCTCGTCCAGGTGCGGCAGCGCGCGGCGAAGCTGATGGAAATTCATAGGCGCTCTCCTTTCCATGCAAAGGGGCGCCGCCTCAGGTGGACGGCGCCCCTGTGTTCACAATTCCTCGACGAAGTGGTCGGGGTAGGTGTTCCAATATCCGGGGTAGGTTGGGACCTCCGGCGCAAAGTCGATCTGCCAGAGGCGGAAGGTGACGATCTGGTCCTTGGGCTGCACGCGCTCGACGTAGGAATAGCGGTAGGTCATGCCGATCTTGCGCATGACGCCGCCGCTTGCGGGGTTGTGCACGTCGTGCGTGGCGGTGACAAAGGCCAGGCCCGCGCGCCGGGCCTCCGCAAGGACGGCGGCGGCCGCCTCGGACGTGATGCCCTGCCCCCAGTGCGCGCGGGCAAGGCCGTACCCCAGGTCGTAGGCCGGGCCCTCGGCCAGGCTGACATAGCCGATGGGCGCATCCTCGCCCCGCAGGCAGACGGCGTAATGGACGCCCGGGCCGCCGATGCAGCGGCTGCGGAGCATCTCCTCGGCCTCGGCGAGGGTCTGCGCCGGGAACCAGGGCAGGAAGGTGTTGACCACGGGGTCGCGCAGGAGCGCGTACATGGGCTCCGCGTCGCGCAGGGCAAAGGGGCGCAGGCGCAGGCGCGGCGTCTCCAGCTCCCGGGAAAGGTTCATCGTCACTCCGCGGCCACCTCCTCGACCGCCTTGGCCTTGGCCTTCTCCGGGTGGCAGATCACGCTGCGGCGATAGCAGACGAACAGCAGGATGCTGCACACCACCCAGCCCATGGGATAGGCCAGGGAGACGCCGAGGAAGCTGTTGTCAAACGCGATGCGGTTGACGAGCAGGTAGACCTGGCGGAAGACGACAAAGGAGCCCAGCATGACGATCATCGGGATGTTCGCATTGCCGACGCCGCGCAGCGCACCGGCGTAGATCTGGTTGAAGCAGCTCATGATGTAAAAGGGCGAGATGATCATGATGAAGCGGGTGCCGTACTCCATGACCTCGGCATCCGCCGTAAAGAGCCGCAAGCACGGCCGGGAGAAGATCATCACCAGCACGCCCAGCGCCGCCGTGACCACAAGGGACATGCCCAGGGCCTGGTTGACGCCCTTGCGCGTGCGCTCCAGGTTGTTGGAGCCGTAGTTCTGCCCGACGAAGGTGGTCGAGGCCAGGGCGATGGCCTGCAGGGGCACGGTGATGTAGGAATCCAGCTTGTTATAGCTGGACCAGCCGGCCATGCAGGCGGAGCCGAAGTAGTTGATGTAGGACTGGACAAAGACGTTGGAGAAGGAGGTGATGGCCTGCTGGATGCCGGAGGGGAAGCCGATGGCCATGATGCGGCCGAGCATCCCGCGGCGGATGCGGATCTGCCGCCACTTGATGCCATAGGCGGTGTCGCTGCGGGTGAGCACGATCAGCACAAGGACCGCCGAGGCAAACTGGGAAATGATGGTGGCGTAGGCCACGCCCGCGACGCCCCAGTGGAAGACGACCACGAACACCAGGTCCAGCACGATGTTGGTCAGCGCGGAAACGCAGAGGAAGTAGAGCGGCCGGCGCGAGTCGCCCACCGCGCGCAGGATGCCCGAGCCCATGTTGTAGATCAGCAGGCCCGTGATGCCCGCAAAATAGATGTTGAGATACTCGCGGGAGAGCTCGATGACGTCCGCAGGCGTGGCCATGAGGTCCAGCATCAGCGGGACCATGGCAAGACCCACGACCGTCGCCGCGATGCACAGCAGGAACGTCAGCGCGATGGTGGTGTGCACGGCGTCGTGTAGCCGGGCATTGTCGTGCGCGCCGTAGCACTGGGAGATGATGACGCTTGCGCCGGTGGAAAGCCCTGCGCACAGGCCAACGAGCATGTTGACCACGCTACCCACGCTGCCCACGGCCGCCAGCGCCTCCTTGCCCACAAACTGCCCCACCACGATGGTGTCCACGGTGTTGTAGAGCTGCTGGAACAGAAGCCCCAGCGCCATGGGCACGGCAAAATCCAAAAGTTGACGCCAGATGACGCCCTGCGTCATGTCCGCGTCTGCCTGTCTGAGTCGTCTCATTGCGGAACCGCCCCTCCTTGAAAAAATGTTTGTCTGTGTTTCAGGGCGCCAGGTAATCGATACCGCAACGCCCTACACACAAGTATATCACGCCTGCAAAGAGAAATCAAATTTTCTGTAAATTTTCGATTTGCCAAAGCGCTGCGGTCGTGCTACGATTTTGTTCAGGGGAGGGACGCAGCATGGACGAATCGAGGGAGTTTTACGTGGAGCTCGGCCGGCGCATGGCGGCGCTGCGCGCGGCGCAGGGGCTCTCCCAGGCGGAGCTGGCGCAGGCGCTGGGCCTCAAGCAGACGACCTATTCCGGGTACGAGAGCGGCGCGCGGCGCCTGCCGCTGGACAAGCTGCCGGAGGTCTGCCGCGCGCTCGGGACCACGCCCGGGGCGCTGCTGACCGGGGAGGCGCCGGAAGGCGCGGCGCTCTCCCCGGCGGAGGCCGCGGTATTGGACGCGCTGCGCCTGTGCCGCGACCCTGCGGCGGCGGCCGGGGCCGTTGCGGCGCTGCTGCGCCTGTGCCGGTAGCGCATGCAGAGCGCGGCCCGGGTTCCCTTTCGGGAGTCCGGGCCGCGCGCTGCGTTTTGGGGCTTATCTCCTCCGCCTGCGGCGCAGGGCGAAGGCCGCAAGGACCGCAAGACCCGCTGCGGACAGGGCCGCGAGCAGGAGGTACGGCGTCAGGTGCATGGTGTCCCCGGTGCGGGGAACGTCGTGCCAGTCGCCGTCGTGCGGCGGGGTATGGGGCCAGTGCCAATCCTCCTCCGGGATCTCGGGGGTGGGCGTGGGCTCCTCCGTGTAGTCGGGGTAGGTCTGCCGGTTGCGCCGGTTCTCCACGTGCGCGACCGCCGTGTCGCCGGCCGGAATCGTGCCCGTCTCGCCCGTGTACGTCGTGCGGTAGCGGTTCGTGTTCGCCTCGTGCTCGACGACCGTGTAGCCGATGCCAGCGGGCAGGTCCTCCGCCGTGGCGCTCTGGCCATGGCGCAGCGTGAAGGTCGCGACGCCGTTTTCAAACGTCATGCCGCCGTAGGCGCCCTGGATGGTCGCGTTGTCCAGCGTCACGGTGAAGGTGAAGTCGCGGTTGCGCTGGCCGTCGCTGCCCGTCACTTCCTTCTCCACGCACAGGTCGCCCGCGCGGGTGTTGGTGACGGTGAAGTTCTCCTGGTCGTATGCGACGTCGTAGCGGTTTTCATAGCCCGAGGGCAGCGTCTCCTCGATCGTGTAGGTGTAGAGCGCGCCGTACTCGTCGTACCTGGGCAGGTCCGTAAACGTGTAGGTCCAGTCGTCGTCCGTCCGGCCGGTCAGGGCGTTCCAGACCTGCTCCAGGAAGCCGCCGTCCGCCTTCAGCGTCAGCGTATGGACGAGCTCCCTTGCCGTGAGATCGCTCTGCCGGTAGAGCGCGATGGTCACGCTCTCCGGCCGCTCGCCCCAGCCGTCGGAGTTGTCGACCCAGGTCTTGGTCACCGGGATGTCGATCTGCGCATAGAGGGTGTTGGTAAGGGTCAGGTCGCCCTGCGGATCGTCGGAGCGGATGTAGCCCTCCGGCACGGTTTCCGCCACGCGGTAGATGTAGCAGTTGCCGTCCTTGTCCGCGATGGGCAGGTCCGCAAAGGTGTAGGTCCAGGTGTCCGTTTCCTCATCCTTTGTCCAGCTCTCCGCGGGGGGCGTGACCTCGCGAACCACCACCTCCGCTCCGCCCTCGATTCTGCGGTAGAGGGTCAGCGTCAGCGTATCGGGCCGCGTGCCGTAGGCGTTGCCGTTGTCCAGCCAGGTCTTGGTCACGGGGATGTCCGTGCGGCCGACGTTGGCGATTGTGGTCGTGTAGGCGGTGTGGAAAGTTCCGTCCGCCTGCGCGCTGTCCGTGTGGGTGATCTCGTAGTTCAGGTCCTCGACGAGCGTGCCGCCGACGGAGACCTCGCGGGCGACGTAGGTGTACTTTGCGCCCGTTTCCGCCTCATACTGCGGGAGGTCCGCAAAGGTATAGGTCCAGTTGTTCCCGGCGTTGAGCGCTGCGTCCCTCGGGACGGGTTCCAGCGCGTTCAGGTCGTTCGTGTAGCGGTAGAGGCGGACGACGACCTCCAACTTCTCCTCCACAGGGACCTCGTGCCAGACCTTGGTCACGGTGAGCTGAGTCACCTTCTCGTTGCGAACGGTGAAGCTCTGTGAGGCGTCGTCGGGATCGTTCGCCTCGCCCTGGCCGCCCTTGTAGCCGTCCGGTACGGGTTCCTCCCGGACGGTGTAGAGGATCTTCCTGCCCTCTGCATCGTAGCGGGGCAGCGGATCTCCGTCGGAGTCCGTCGTAAAGGTGTATTCCCACTCCCCTTCCCCGCCGGTGAGCAGGTCCGCGATGCGGCTGGCGAGCGTGTAGGGAACCGTGTGGCGGTTGACCTCCACCCCGTCGGCGCAGAGGACGAAGGTGATGGAGTCCGGGCGCTCGCCCGCGTCCGGGCCGCCGTCGACCCAGACCTTGGTCACGGGGATGTCGATGTACTCCTGCAGGGTGTTGGTGATCTGCACCTTTCCATCCTGCGCGGTGCCGTCCGCCGGGGCGTAGCTCGGGGCGTACTTCGAATCCGCGTGGGCAGGGCCTGCCGCTGCATTCGCGGGGAGCATGTCTTCCCGATCCAGCCCCGCCTCCGTCACGCGGTAGGCATAGGAGTTGCCGTTCGCATCCGCATAGGGCAGGCCGGTGTAGGTACAGGTCCAGGTGTTGTCGTTCTTCGTCCATACCGGCTGCTGCACATCCGTGACCGTCGTCCATCTGGTTTCAGCGTTTGTTTTGCGCTGCAGGGTGAGGGCGAGCTTCTCCGGGCGGGTGTTGTAGGCGTTGCCGTTGTCCTTCCAGATCTTGGTGACCGCGATGGAGGTCGTGCCGACGTTGCGGATGATGGTGCCGTCCGTGTCATCCGAGTAGTAGACGTCGTAGCCGCCCCACTCCGGGGTTTCGCGGGCGTAGTAGGTGTAGAGTTTGCCGTCGGGGGCGTACTTGGGGAGGTTCTGGAAGGTGTGGCTGCTGTTGCCTGTAAGGTCTACTGTCGCAACTTTTTCATCCTCATCTGGGTTTTTCTCTTGCGCATTTGTCGTGCGGTAGAGCTGGACCTTCACCGGTTGAATCTCGCTCTGTTCCTCCACATGCCAGCGCTTGGTCACGGTGAAGTCCACGGCCTCGACGTTCGTGAAGGTGTATGTGTACACATTCTCTCCATCGACGGACTCTTCCATGTCCTCCTGAACGTACCCGTCCGGCACGGTTTCCACGACGCGGTAGTGGGTTTTGCCGTCTGTCAGCATGCTGCCGGGCAGGGCGACGGGCAGGTCCTCCCAGACGGCGTGCCAGGGTTCGTACTCGTAGTAGGGCCGGGTGGTGGTGTCCGCTTCGCCGTTGACGGTCACGGTGCAGAGCGTCTTCCACGCATCCTTCCCGACCTGGTATTTCAGGGTCAGATCGACCGAGAGATACTCGCCATCCGTTTCCCCGGGGTTCCACTCTTTCAGCGCTAGGACCTTCGTAGGCTCCAGGGTGTTGGTGGCGGTGGTGTGGGAATTCTCATCCTTGTATTCCACTGTGTAGGTATTGTAGAAGGTTATATCCTCTCCTTCCCCAGAAACCACCGTTGTTGTATTGGGCTGCATCTCGCGGGCGCGGTAGGAGATCTGGTTTCCGTGTTCGTCCACCGTCGGCAGGCCGGAGATGGTCGTCCAAACCGTATCCTGGTCGTTCTTGCCGTAGAGGGTCATGACCAGGTCCTCCGCCGCGTCTCCGTCGTGCGCCTGGACGTGGGTCCAGGTTGCTCCGCTGTTGCTGCTCTGCTGGATGAGGAAGCTGACCTGCCAATCGTACCCCGTGCGGTCCGTATCCGGGCGGGAGCCGTAGGCGTTGCCATGGTCCCCTTTCCAAGTTTTGGTTACGGTCAGGTCCTGCGTCTCGAGGCGGTTGGTGTGGGCGTTGTTTCCGCCGGGGATTTTTGCCGGCGGGATGAAGGGCGCGCCCGGATTGACCGTGTAGGTAGTAGCACCATCTTCGATCGTCACCTCGTACGGCTGCTCCCCATACTCCACCTGCGTCTCCACGACGCGGTATTCCAGTTCCACAAAGCTGCTTTCAGCCTCTTTCCAAACCAGCGGAAGCCCTGTGAATTTTCCATTCCAGGAATCGGTAATGGACATCTCTTTCGTTTGCGTAAATTCGTAGTTCTGCAGAATCTCTTTGTCTTTAAAGAACTCTTCTGCGCGCTTCCACGCGCCATTCGGATCGTTCTTCACCCGCACTTGGAGTTCAAAGGTCACGGCGATTTTGAAGCCGAGGTAGTCCTCCGTGATCGGCTCCGTTTTTCCGTCTTCTCCCTGCTGGGCCCAGTTTTTGGAGAAGGGGACGTCCGTCTGGATGGAATTGACCAGCTGGCCAAGATTGACTTTCCCGTCGTCATCCGCCGCGGAATCCGCGGGCTTTTGCACAGAGCTAGGGTTCCCCGTGTAATTCCCCGGCACCTCTTCTTTTACGATGTAGATCCACGGCATGCCGTTGGGCGCGAACTTCTCCAGCCCTGTGCCATTCGCACCGGTGACGGTGTAGGTCCAGATGTCGCCGTCTTTATCTGGCTCAGAGAGGGCATAGCTTTCCTCTGGCAGCTCCTCCTCGCCGATGGCGTTGTCTTGATCGGGCTGTGAATTTGCCTTGCGGTAGAGCTTGACGGTTAGCTCTGTCGGTCGGGTATTCAGCGCGTTGCCGTAGTCGACCCACTTTTTCAAGAAGGTCAGCTCCACGGTTTCCTGCTTCTGGCGGGCGTTGAGGAAGGTCGCGGAGACCGGAATCTCCGTGGGTTCTGTGCCGTCTTTCACCAGGGTGGGCGTCAAGCCGGAGATTTCCTCGGTGCCCTTGGCACCCTCTTGCTCCTTTATGGCGTCCGGCTCCACCGCTTCTGCAGCCGCCCAGGTGTCGTAGCCCTCGAGGAAGCCGTCCTTGACCTCCGTGACGGTGTAGACATAGGCCGATCCGTTGGGGGCATAGAGCTCCAAGTCCTCGACGGTAAAGACCTTTTGCACCGGCGTGCTTCTCATGCCGGTGGAGGTCGTATACGCCTCCTCCACCTCGTCCGAGGTCCAAGTCACCGTCTCGACGTCTTCCGGCTCAGAGGTCTTTCCTTCATTGTCCGTGTACGTGCGGGTGATTTCGAACTTCACCGCGGGGTACGACAGCGGGCCCTTCTGCCCCATCGGCAGCTCAAGGTACTTCTGGAAGGACAGGCTGCCGGTGTCCGGCGCGTAGGTATTGGTGGCCAGGTACGTCCCCGGCTGAATCGTGGGCGTGAAAACGGAACCCCAATTTTCCAGATCAGGCTTCTCCCCATCCCCGCCCCACGTCATTTCCACTTCGCGCAGGACGTAGTTGTAGAGATTGCCCTTCTCGTCGTACTTGGGCAGGGGCTGTTCCCCTTCGGGGACCTCCGTCTCACCCGGTGTATTTTCGCCCGTGTGGGTGATCTGGAAGGTATAGGTCCCGTTCTGCCAATCCGTCCAGTCGGAGACGGTCAGCGTGGCAATACCCGATTTCACCAATTCCTCGCCTTTGCACTGGTCCACGGCAAACGTGACGGTGGGCAGATTCGCCGGGTTCCAGCCAGCCGGCAGGGACGACCAGACCTTCTGGCCCTGGATGGTGACGGTGTTCTCCAGGCGGTTGACGAAGGTGCCGTCCTCCTGCAGGGCGTAGAGCCTCTCGCCTGCGCGGGTGTTCTCCAGGTCGGAGACGTCCACGACATGGGCCAGATCCGTCGGATCGGAGGCGCTGCCGATGTCCGCACCGCCGAACTCATACCCCACCTCCGCGTAGTCGATGGCGGCCCAGTCGATCACGGTGTGCTCGGTGGCGTAATAGAGGATCTCGTATCCATAGTCGTCGTACCGGGGCAGGCCGGAGATCTGCGCGGTCCAGTTGCTCTTCTGGTCCGTACCCGCACCCTCCTCGTACACCCAGCGGTAGTCGCGCACGTAGATCTCCGGGGTCTTCGGATCTCCGTTTTCGTCGTGCTCGACCTTGTAGATGTTCAGGTAGATGTCCGGGCGCAGGTTGCCCGCATAGGCGTACTCGTCGTACCACTCCTTGTGCCAATTGACGGTCTTGGTCTCCTGGAGCCTGTTGGTGACGTCGATGGAGGCCGTGTCCTGCGCGTGGTTATCGCCGACCACGTATTTCGTCTCGCCGACCGTCCGGCTGTACTGGTAGAGTTCCGCCGGAATCTCCTCGGCCGGCACTTCCGTCAGGCTGTCCGTATAGACCACGATCTCCTCGACGGTATAGGTGACGGACGTGCCCTCCGTATCGTACTTGGGGAGGTTGAAGAAGCAGAGGGTTTGCGTCTTGTTGCTCTCCGTCAGGTCGCCATCTTCCGGCAGGAGGATCTGCACGGACTGGGCGCGATTGCCCGCCGCATCCTCAATGAACAGCGATTGGCCGCCGAGGGTGACGGAATCCGTCCCAATCACGTACCCCTCCTTCACCTCGCAGTCGAACTCGAGGCGCAGGGCCAGGGCCATCTCGTTCTCTTTCAGCGCTTCTTGCAGCGCCTCTGTCGCCTGCCGGTCGCCGTCGATCCACTCCTTGGTGACGGTCAGGTCAATGCGGCCCAGGCGGCGGTTCATGACGATGTAGCAGTGCTCATTCTCGATCTTCTTATCCAAATAGGTGGCCTCGTAGTTGTGGTACGTGCCTGCAAACTGGATGGCGGTATCTCGTTCCGGCTTCTTCGGATCATAGTTTGGACTTTGTTCGGACCCGAGGGTATAGCTTTGCAGGGGGACGTCTGTATCCCCGACCTTCGTCTCGAGGATGTAGACGTCTTCGGGCGCCAAGGTCCCGATGCCCACGAGCTGCTGCCAGACGCCGTCCTCGCCGAGGACGACCGGGTTTCCAACCGGTGCATTCGTCGCGCGCTCGTAGACCTGGATCGTCACCGGCTCGCGGTGGGCGATGTCGCTGTCGTCGATCCACTCCTTGCGCACGAGGATGCGGTTGCCCTCGCCCGGCGCGTTGTAGACGTCCGTCCGGTAGTTGCCCTCCCCGTCGCGCGTGGTCTCATAGGTCGGGAAGAAGTTCTCCGGGCCCGTGCTCTCGAGCAGGACGTACTCGTAGGCGCGGCCTTCCTCGTCGAACTCGGGCAGGCCCGTGAGCTTTGCGACCCACGGCGCGGTCTCCTGCACGGTGACGGTGACGTTCGCCTCCCCGGGCTGAAGCTCCGTGGGCGCTGCGTCCTCCGTCCCGTCCATGGGGAACGAGACATATGCCGTTTCGGGCAGCGCCTGCCCGCTGATCGTGCGGTAGAGGGCAAACGTGATCTGCGTATTTTCCGGCAGAACTTCCAGGTCTTCGTCTGTATCGTACTCGCCATCGCCGTTCGTATCCCAGTGCTTCTCCACGTCGTAGTCGATGGTATTGGCGATGGTGTTCGTCACGGTGGTGTGGCCGCTCGCCTTGTCCACCTGCACGGTGGACCGGTACTTGATGATGCGTTCGCTCTGCTGGAGGGTGAAGGTTCCGCCGCCGTTGCCGTCCGGCTGGAAGAGGTTCTGCGCCGAGTCCGCGCCCTGGTAGACGGCGGTCTCGACCCAGCGGTATTCCAGCTCGCGGCCGAGCGCGTCGTACTGCGGGGCGGAGGCCGTGTGGGTCATGGTCAGGTGCTCGGCGTAGAATTTGTCCAGCTCCGCCGTGGTCTCCGTGTTTTCCCACGCCGCCTCAGAACCCGCAGGCCGGGACTGCAGGGTCAGCACGACCTTGACGTCCTCGAACTCCGCCTGGAAGGCGGAGGCGTCCCAGTCCTTTGTCGCGCTGGTCTGGACGCTGCCCGTGCGCCGGTTGCTGAGGGTGCCGCCGTCGTAGAGGTAGGTGTTCCCGTTCGGGCGCTCAGCGCCCTCGACGCCCTCGACGACGTCGCCGGAGACGGCGCCGTCCTCGTCCACCTCGTCGAATACCTGCTCGTACTGCACGGTTCCGCCCGTCATGTACTCGCGCACGACGTAGATGTAACGGTAGCCCTCGGCGTCGTACTTGTCGAGCATGCTCCCGGCCGTTCCATAGGACAGCGCGCCGCCCGCGCCCTCCGTCAGCTCGATGATGTTGCCCGCGCTGTTGCGCACGGGCGCGGCGGTGTCATAGCCCTGCCCCTCGCGGTAGCGCCAGAGCTCATAGGTGACGTCCGGGCGGCCCGTATCGTCTCCGCCGTCAAGCCAATGCTTCGTCGCGTTGTAATCGGTCTCGCCCTTCAAGGTGATGACGAGCTCGCCGCCCGGGTGCAGCGCCGACGTGTCCGAGCCATAGTTGGGCGCGTTCGTGTTGTCGAAGTTCACGACGAGGCGGTCGCCCACCTCCAGGACGTCTTGCAGCTCCTCGCTTTCGCTGAGCAGGCCGCCCCCCTCCGGCGAATGGACGGTGTAGACGATGGGCGTGCCGTCCAGGTTGTACTTCCAGGTGTCCGATATGGTCAGGCTGCCGGTGTTGTTGCCCGGCGTCATCCCATCGATGGTCACTTGCGCATCGGCCGCCAGGTCTGCCAGCGTTTCATCCCGGACAACTTTCCCGTCCACCGACACGCTGAGGCGGAAATAGTTCTGGATCGCTTCCGTCAGCTTCTCATAATTTGCAAGGTCTGAGATCGCCGCGGCGTTGACGCGGATGTCAAACTCGACGTCCGTCAGGAGGACATAGTACCAGCCGGGCGCATCGATGGAGGTGTAGCCGCCCTCCCCGATTTCCTCCTGCGTCACCTCGCGCAGCTCGTATCCCTCGACCGTTTTCGGCCGAAGCTCCCACTTGACGTGGCGGACGAAGGTGTCGCCATGGACGTCCTTGTAGACCAGGGTTTCGGGCAGCACGTTGCCCGCGATGGAGACGATGCCGGTCGCCGTGTTGTAGGAAATCTTCGGCATGGCATCCAGGCCGAGCTCCGCAAGATCCTCCGCCGTCAGCGGCGCAAACTCGCTGAAGTCGCCGTCCTCGGGTTCTTCGCCTTCCCCCATCTGCTCCAAGCCGGTCATGGAGACGCGGAGGGTATAGAACGTCTCCCCGGGCCGCATCCCCGCTTCGTCCTTGTTGTCCGCCCAGAAGACGGCCTGGGAGATCGCCGCCCAATACTCCGTCTTCTCGGTTTCGATGATCGTCTTTTCCTCGTACTGGATCTCGTACACCCACGCGCTCGCCCCGTCGCCGGCGCGCATCGTGGAAATGCCGGGCAGGAGTGTATAGCCCTCGATCTCCGGGGGCTGGATGGTCCAGACCGCGGTGTGGGCGGTCTGTGTGCCGTCGGCCGCGGTGTGCAGCACGCGCGCGGGCAGCACGTCTCCGGGCACGGAGAAGCTCACGCCCGCCGCGGTCCAGGCGGAGGAGACCTCCGGCAGGGACGCGATGCCCAGCAGGGCGAGGTCCGCCTCGGCCGGCGCGTGCGCCGCGCCGCCGTCGATGGCGACGAGCAGGCTGGCCTGGAGCGCCGCGCCCTCGGGCCGGGTCTCCAGCGCGTTATCGAAGTCCAGGAAGGAGGCCGACGCGTACAGCGCGCCGGCATAGGCCTCCGTCGCAATCTCCACGTCGCCCACGAGGCGGTAGGTATACCCGGCCTCGGTCTGTTCCAGTGCATAGGACTCGACCGGGGCGGGCGCGATGGACCAGACCATGGTATGTTCCGCGCCGTCCAGGGCCGTGCGCGCGGGCAGCGTTCCCGCCGCGACGGCAAGTGCGGACAGGTCCTGCGCGACCTCCACCTCCGGCAGGGCGGCAAGGCCGAGCAGCGTTTCGTCCTCCGCGGTGGGCGCGTGCGCCTCCCCGCCGTCGATGGAGACGAGCAGGGACGGCGCGGGATAGGCTGCGGCGTCCGGGCGCAGGCCCTTGGCGTCGTCATTGTCCGCCCAGGTCAGGGGCACGGTCAGCGCGCCGGCCCACTCGAGCACCTGGGCTGCGGCTTCCTGCGCGGCAAGGCTGGCCTGCGCCTGTGCCTGCGCGCCGCCCAGCTCCGCCGCGAGCGTAAGCGCGCCCTCTCCCTCGCCCGTCAGGGCCGGGAGGACGGCTTCCGCGCGCAGGGCAAAGCTCGCCGCGGGGATCTCGATCCGCAGCCGCAGCGCGTCCTCCGCGGCGGACTCCACGGAGACGGAAGCCCCCGCGGGCAGGCCAAAGAGCCGCAGCACCGTCTCCCCTTCGATGGTGACGGCTCCGGCTTGCGCATCATAGGCCGCAGTCCCCTGCGGCAGCGAGCGGCCCTGCGCATGGAGCGCCAGCGCCAGGGTCGCGGTCCCTTCCCCCTCCCCCGTGCAGTCGCCCTGCACGGCGAAACCCGCGGCCTCCGCCTGCGCGGAAAGGTTCGCCTCCTCCGCCCGCACCTGGATCGTCCACTGCGCCGGGATGGGCGTCGGGGAGATTTCCGGGGACAGCGACGGCGCCGGCGAGATCTCCGGGGTGGCGGTCGGCGTCACAGCGGGCGTGGCCGGCGCAGCCGTGACCTCCGGCGCCGGGGTGGCCGTCGGCGTGGGGGCCGGTTCTGACGGCGCGGGTTCCGGGGTGGGCGTCGGCGTTGCCGTCGGCGCCTCTATCGTTTCCGCAGGCGCTTCGTCGCCATCCGCGGGGGCGGGCGCCGAGGGCTCGGGGGTGGGCTCCGAAGGCGTTGGGGTCTGCTCCCCCGCCGCCTGGGTGGGGCCCGCGGCGGAGGGGGCGGGCGTGCTCTCCTCGGCCCAAGCGGTTCCCAGCGGTATGGCAAGACTCAACGCCAACAAAACGGCCAATGTCAAGCTCCAAAATCGTTTTTGTCCTTGAACGATTTTTTTCATCCAGGTTCCCTCCCAAAGGCGGATTGCGCGATGTGGATCTCGAAAATGATGGATGGAAGTTGAGGTCCGCGAGGTGTGGAAAAAGTTTTTCTAATTTTACTTTATTCATACATAAAAAGTCAATAGACATATGTTAACGCAGCCACAAAAAAAGAGAAAGTAATTTACGAAACACACACTCTATCGATAAATTTTTCTATGTTGACTTCAAAATTTCTCTGTTCGCAAATCGTGATGGTCTTGACAATTTTTACAAAAAAATAATTCTTTCTTTCGAAATTATTTATCATTTCAATGGATTTCCTACATATTCTTTCTCAATCGAATGAGAAAAAGGGACTTCCGCGATGCGGAAATCCCTTTTTCATTCAACCGTCACATTCAGCGGACCGGCTGTGTCCTCCGGTGCAGCCACTCCGCCATGACGAACATGACCAGGAGCACGACGGCCAGGTAGGCCGGCAGGATCGCAAAGGAGATCGTTTCGCCCAGCAGGCCAAAGAGCGGACTCATGAGCGTTGTGCCCACATAGGCGCTGGCCATCTGGATGCCGATGACGCCCTGGCTGTTCTCCGCGCCGAAGTTGAGCGGCGTCTCGTGGATGATGGCGGGATAGATCGGTGCGCAGCCCAGGCCGAGCAGCAGCAGGCCCGGCAGCAGCGCGGCGTTCCCGACCGGCAGGGCGACGAGCAGAATCCCTGCCGCGCAGATCATCTGTCCCAAGCGGATCATGTTCCGATCGTTCACGCGGAAGGTGATGAAGCCGCTGATGAGCCGCCCCGCCGTGACCCCGAGGTAGAAGATGCTCCCCCAGGCCGAGGCCTCGGTCGCGGGAATCCCGCGCACCAGCGTGCAGTAGCTCGCCGCCCACATGCCGATGGTCACCTCGAGCGCACAATAGCAGAAGAAGCACGCCATCACCTGCGGCACGCCGGGCAGGCGCAGCAGCTCCGGCAGGGAGCGCTTGCCTGCGCCCGCCGCCTCCCCTTCCGAAGCGCCGGCGCGGTCCTCCTTCCACAGGCGCAGCGTCAGCAGCAGAACCAGCGTCAATGCGATCTGGATTCCCGAGACGATGCCATACCCCAGATTCCAGGAAGCGCGCGTGAGCGCCCAGGCCATGATGACCGGGCCGCCGCTGGCGCCGATGCCCCACATGCAGTGCAGCCAGGACATGTGCCGCGCTTTGTAGTGCAGCGCGACGTAGTTGTTCAGCGCGGCATCCACGCAGCCCGCGCCGAGTCCATACGGGATGGCGAGCAGGCAGAGCTGCCAGTACGCCCGGCTGAGCGAGAAGCCGAGCAGCGCAAGGGCGGTCATGCCCACGCTGATGGCCGTGATCCTCCCCGTGCCCAGGCGCCTTTGCAGCGCGTTGCAGGAGAGGGCGGAGACGACCGTGCCGGCCGAGATGATCATGGAGATCAGCCCGCCGCCGGAGACGGACGCGCCCAGGCTCTCGTACATGCTGGGCCAGGCCGCGCCGAGGAGCCCGTCCGGCAGGCCCAGGGAGATAAACGCCAGATAGATGATGGGAAGCAGCAGGGAAACCATTTGGAACCAAACCTCCTTACAGGCTGCCGCCAGGGCAGCGGGACCAGTATAGCACGCCGCCTTCCTTGCATCTGCAAGAAAAACGGCGTATACTGGTACAAAAGCGACAGAAACGGAGGGAGGAAATGCATGGAAGCGCGGATCGACGGCAGCGGGCGCGAGCTGCAGCCCCACGGCACGGCGGACTTTCCCTGCGCCGCCTACGAGACGGAGGACACAGGCTTTCCCTGGCATTGGCACGAGGAATTTGAGGCAATTTCTGTGCTTTCCGGGGAATTGGAGGTTGCTGCAGGCGACCGCCGCCTCCGCCTCGCCGCGGGGCAGGCGGTGCTGCTCTCCCCGGGCGCGCCGCACGCGCTCTTCCCCCTGCCCGGCCGGCGCTATAAGGAATGCGACATCGTCTTTCATCCGCGTCTGCTCTGCGGCGCGGCGGACGGGGTGCTCTGGAGGCACGTCCGCGTCTACCTGGCCGAAGCCGCGGCGGGGATCGCGCTGCCCGATCCGGAGTCCGCTGCGCAGATCGCCTCCGCCTGCGCCCTGTGCGCGCAAAAGCCGCCCTTGTACGAGTTCCGCGTGCGCGAGGCGCTGACGCATGTCTTCTGTCAGGCCTGCGCCGCGCTCCGGGAACCGCGCAGCGTCCGGGTTCCCGCCGGGCCGCGCAAGGACGACGACCAGGTCAAGGAGATGATGCGCTTCCTGCAATCCCGTCTGGACCAGCCCATCCACCTGGCGGATCTTGCGCGCTTTGCGCATTTGTCCGAGCGCGCCTGCCAGCGCCGGTTTCGGGAGTGCCTGAACCTGACGCCCATGCAATACCTTGCCGAAGCGCGCCTGACGCGCGCGGCCGAGCTGCTGCGCGCAGGGAACCTGACGGTGACAGAGGTCGGCATCCGCTGCGGGTTCCAAAGTCCCGGCTATTTTGCGCGGCTCTTCCACGCGCGCTACGGCCTCTCCCCGCGCGCCTGGCGGGAGCGGAAATGAACGGCCGGCCAAAGACTTGCACATTTCCCGGGAGTGCTGTATAATAGAAGGTACCCCAGAGGACTTGGGGGTGTACTGGTTTCGACGGGGACGCCGGGGGGGCGTCAAGCGAGCCGCAGCCCTGCACCTGCGTCAACAAGCGGGACCTAAAAATGAACTGACAATTCTAACGAATTGGCTTTCGCCGCCTAACGGCGACGTCGGCCCCAGGCCACCTGCAGCCTGGGATCCCGGCGTCAGAAATGCAGGGACCGAACCGGCCTAAGCTTTGCGGCCGGCCGTACGGATGAAGCTACTGAACCCATGACCCTGTCTGCGGGGGCTTGGCAGAGGGAACGTTAAAACACAGACTGCGCTCGGAGAAAGGCGTCTTGACGGGTTTTCGGACAGGGGTTCGACTCCCCTCACCTCCACCAGATCACAACAAGCGAAAGGCCCCAACGGCATATGCCGCTGGGGCCTTTCGCTCGTCTGCGCATCCGCGTCCCGCGGACGGCAAATTGCGGATGGACTTTTTTCTGTGCACCCGGTATACTGACAGAAAAAGGCGAAGGGAAGGATGCCGATATGGAACGCTGGATTTCGCTGGACGGGACCTGGACCCTCTATTTTACCGACGAGCGGCGGCAGGCGCCCCAAACGCCGGAGGAGCTTCTGGCGCTGGGCGCGCCCTGCATCCCTGCGCAGGTGCCGGGAAACGTGGAGCTGGACCTGTCCCGGGCGGGACTGCTGCCTGCGGACCTGTTCCAGGGAATGAACCCCCGAAAGGCCGAAGCGTTCGAGCCCTTTGGCTGGTGGTATGTGCGGGAGTTTCCCGCGCCCGAGTCCGCGGCGGGCGAGCGCGTATTTCTCCGCCTGGACGGGGTCGACTGCCTGGCGGAATACTTCCTCAACGGCGAGCGGATCGGCGCGTCTGAGAACACCTTCATGCCCCACGAGTTCGACGTGACCGACCGGCTGCGGCCGCAGAACGCCCTCTGGGTACACATCCGCTCCGCCCTGCTGGAGCAGCTCTCCCAGCCCTATGCGCAGTACCTGCTGACCGGCTGGCACATCGACGGCGGCGTCGCGCTGCGCAAGCCCGCCCATTCCTTTGGCTGGGACATCTTCCCGCGGGCGGTGACGGCCGGGCTGTGGAAGAGCGTGCGCCTGGCCGTGCGCGACGCGTACGCCTTTGCGGAGCTGGGCTACCGCGTCCGCTTCGACCGCGTGCAGACGCCCAGCCTGGAATTCTACTTCAGCGTGGATGCGCCGCTGGAAAAGCTCGCGGGGCAGAGCCTCTCCGTGCGCGTCGCCGGGCGCTGCGGCGCGGACTCCTCCTTCTTCGGGCAGTGCGCGCTGGATCGGGTCAAGGTCGGGCGCATCGCCTGCGCGGTGGAGAATCCCAAGCTCTGGTGGCCCTACGGCTACGGCGAGGCCAACGTCTACGACGCGGTGGCGGAGCTGCTGGACGGCGAGACCGTCGTCGCGCGGCGGGAGCTGAACGTCGGCCTGCGCCAGATCCGCCTCAAGCAGAGCGAGGAGCCGGAACAGCTGCAGTTCCAGTTCGAGGTCAACGGCGTGGACGTGTTCTGCCGGGGCAGCAACTGGGTGCCGCTGAGCGCCTACCACAGCCTGGACCGCGGCCGGTACGCCCGCGCCCTGGCCCTGGTCACGGACATCGGCTGCAACATGCTGCGGATCTGGGGCGGCGGCGTGTACGAGCAGGAATGCTTTTACGACTACTGCGACCGGCACGGCATCCTGGTTTGGCAGGACTTCATGATGGCCTGCCAGATGTGCCCCATGGACGACGCCTTCCGCAAGAACCTCGAGGCGGAGGTCGTCTGGGCCGTGCGCACGCTCCGCCACCACCCCTGCATCGCGCTCTGGGCCGGGGACAACGAGATTGACGAATGCCTCAGCTCCAGCGGCCGGGACCCGTCCATGAACCGCATCACGCGCGAGTGGATTCCGCAGCTCCTGGCGCAGCACGACGCCTACCGCCCCTACCTGCCCAGCTCGCCCTACATCTCCAGCGCGGGCTATGCCGCCCTGCAGGAGGGCCGGAACCACATCCCCGAGCGCCACCTCTGGGGCACGCGCGACTACTACAAGGCGGATTACTACGCGAATTCGACCGCCTGCTTCGTCAGCGAGACCGGATACCACGGCTGCCCCGCCCCGGAATCCGTCCGCCAGATCGTGGACGAGGACTGCGTCTGGCCCTGGAGCAACGAGCAGTGGACGCTCCACTCCTCCGACCAGCGCGGCGACGACGCCCGCGTGCGCCTGATGGCCGACCAGATCACCCAGCTGTTCGCCTTCGAGCCGCAGAGCCTGGAGGACTTCTCCCTCGCCTCGCAGATCTCCCAGGCGGAGGCGAAGAAGTTCTTCATCGAGCGCGTGCGCGCCGGGCGGCCGGCGCGCAGCGGCGTGCTCTGGTGGAACCTGCTGGACGGCTGGCCGCAGATGTCCGACGCGGTCGTGGACTACTTCTTCCGCAAGAAGCTGGCGTATACGTACATCCGGCGCGCGCAGGCGCCCTTTGCGCTACTGCTCGGCGAGATGCGCGACTGGAACCACACGCTGTTGGCCGCAAACGACACGCTCGAGACCGTCCGGGGCGCCTGCACCGTCTCGGACATCGAGACCGGCGCCGTCCTCTGGGAAGGGGACTTCCTCGCGCCGCCGAACCGGACGACGCCCCTCGCCGACCTGCGCATGTTCTACTCCGAGCAGCGGATGCTGCTGATCCGCTGGACGGCCAACGGCAAGCGCGGCTTCAACCACTACCTGTGCGGCATGCCGCCCTTCTCCTTTGCCAAGTACAAGCTCTGGCTCGCGAAGCTGCAGGCGGTCGAGGCCGAGGGCTAGTCCCCCCAAAAACGCAAAACCCAGGGGGCAGCGAAATCGTTCCGCTGCCCCCTGGGCGTCTTTGGCAGTGCGCTGCGCGCCTTATTCCCGCGCGCGCAGGAAGGCTTCGACCTCCGCCGCGGTGGGCAGGGAGGGCTGCGCGCCCAGGCGCGTGGTCGCCAGCGCGCCCGCGGCGCAGCCGTAGCGCACGGCGCGCTCCAGGGGCTCCCCGCGCAGGTAGGCGACCGTCATGGCGGCGGTGAAGGTGTCGCCCGCGGCGGTGGTGTCCACGGCCTCGACCGGGAAGGCGGGCACCATGCCCTCGAAGTCCTTCGTCAGCAGGTAGGCGCCTCGCGCGCCCATCTTGAGCACGACGTCCGCGCCGTGGCTGCGCTCGCGCAGGGCGCGCGCGGCGGCGCGGGCCTCTGCCTCGCTGTCGACGGGCAGGCCGGTCAGCGCCATGGTCTCCGTCTCGTTGGGCGATACGATGGCCAGGCCGCGCATCTCCTCCAGGGGGAAGCTGCAGGCCGGGCCCGCGTCCAGGATCACGGGAATGCCGCGCGCCTCCGCCTCGCGCGAGGCGAGGAGCACGATCTCCTCAGGGATCTCCAGCTGCATCATCACCGCGTCCACGGGCTCGCGGAACATGGCGGGCACGTCCTCGGGGCGAATGCTGCGGTTCGCGCCGGGGAAGACGATGATGCTGTTCTCCCCGCCCGCCTGCACGAGGATGGGCGCATATCCCGTGGGCGCGTCCTGCGCGGTGCGCAGCAGGCGGTCGTCCACGCCCTCGTCGGTGAGGGTTTTGCGCAGGGCCTGGCCGTAGCTGTCGTCCCCCACGCAGCCGGCAAAGGCCACGCAGCCGCCCAGGCGCGCCGCGGCGACGGCGGCGTTTGCGCCCTTGCCGCCGGGGGCAAAGGAATAGCCCTGGCCGAGCACCGTCTCGCCCGGCAGGGGGATGTGGTCAATGCGCGCCACCATGTCCATGTTGATGGACCCGATGACGAGGATTTTCGGTCTTTTTTCTTGGCATACAGGCATGAGAGCCACCTCGTTTCTCCGAGACTGTAGGAACAGTGTAGCACAATCCCCCGGGGTTGGCAACGAGTTTGAAGGGAGGACGGATTCGGATGCAGGAGAGGCTGTTCGGCATTCTCCACCTGCTCGTGCTGCGCGGCCGCATGACGACGGCGGAGCTCGCCGCGCACTTCGAGGTCTCCAGCCGCACGATCCGCCGCGACATCGACGCGCTGTGCCGCAGCGGCGTTCCGCTGTATGCGGAGCGCGGCCGCGGCGGGGGCGTGCAGCTTGTGGACGGGTACGTATTGGACCGGTCGCTCTTGAGCCGGCAGGAGCAGGTCGACCTCCTGGCCGCGCTGCAGAGCCTCGCCGCCGCGCGCTATCCCCTGGACGGCGCGGTGCTGGACAAGCTGCGCGCGCTCTTCGGCGCGCGCGAGGCGCCGTGGATCGACGTGGACTTCTCCGACTGGAGCAACCTGCACCGCAGCCTCTTCCTCGACCTGCGCCGCGCGATCCTGGAGCGCCGCGTCGTCGCCTTCACCTATTTCAACGCCCGCGGCGAGGTGCGCGCGCGCACGGCGGAGCCCCTGCAGCTCCGGTTCAAGGGCCGGGCCTGGTACCTGCTGGCGCACTGCCGCACGGCGCAGGACCTGCGCCTATTCAAGCTGACGCGGATGGAGGGCGTGCAGCTCCTGGAGGAGCGCTTTACGCGCAGCGCGCCGCCGCAGGCGGACGAGCCCCCGCCGCTGCCCGAATTCGAGGCGCCGGAGACGGTTCTGCGCGTCGACGCGAGCCTCACCTACCGCGTGCTGGACGAGTTCGAGCCCGGACAGCGGCAGCGCCAGCCGGACGGCAGCTTCCTCGTGCGCGTGCGGTACCCCGTGGACGCGTGGCTGGTGGGCTACCTCCTCTCCTTCGGGCCGGAAGCGGAGGTGCTGGAGCCGCCCGGCCTCCGCGAGGCCGTGCGCGAGGCGCTGCAAAAAACCGCGGACCGCTACGGAAAATAGGACGCGCTGCTGTCCCCTTTTCCCTGGTATACTGGTCCCGGAAATTTTGACGAGGAGGGACCCAAATGAATGCCAACGAGAAGTTTTGCCAGAGCTGCGGCATGCCGCTGACCGACCCCGACCTGCTCGCCACGGAGGCGGACGGCGCAAAGAACGCGGACTACTGCCTCTACTGCTACAAGGACGGCGCCTTTGTCCAGGACTGCACGATGGAGGAAATGATCGACTTCTGCGCGCCGATCTGGGTGCGGGAGATGCCGGGCATGACCGAGGACGCGGCGCGCGCGCAGATGCGGGCCTTCTTCCCGCAGCTGAAGCGCTGGAAGCAGGCCTGACGAACGGGGCACACGCAAAAGCGGCCCCCTCTTTGCAGAGGGGGCCGCTCGTCTGTTTTACGCCTTGAGCGTGACTTCCAGGACCGTATCCACGGGGTCGGGCAGCAGGGGGCTCGGGCCGAGGTTGACAAAGACCGTGTCCGGATAGTTGGCGGCCATCCAGCTGTCGGAGATCTTGACCTCCGCGCCGGTGGCGAGCAGGCGGACCTTCTCGACCTCCTCGCGGCGCAGGCCCTCCAGGGGGATGTCGCCGATGGCGGCCTCGTAGATGTGGTAGTAGAGCTTGTTGCCGTTGCGGGTGATGCGGCCGTTTTCGGGCTTGGGCCGGTCCGCATAGCCGCAGCCGTAGATGGAGTCGCCGTTCTTCTGCATCCAGCGGGCGAGCTCCAGCAGGATCTGCACGGACTCCTGCGGGATGCAGCCGCGCGCGTCCGGGCCGACGTTGAGCAGCAGGTTGCCGCCCTTGCTCACGCACTCGACGAGCTTGTGCAGGATGAGGGACGCGGGCTTGAAGTTCTTGTCCGCCGCGCAGTAGCCCCAGTTGTTGTTCATGGTGATGCAGGCCTCCCAGACGGCAGGGTTGCCCATCTCGTCCATGATGCCCTTGGGCGGGATGATCTGCTCGGGGCTGACGAAGTCGCCGCTGTACTCCGTGGGGTTGGCCGTGACGAGCGAGCCAAAGCCGGAGCCGCTGACCTCGAGCCGGTTGTCCAGCAGGATGCCCGGCTGCAGGGAGCGCACCATGCGCACCAGCTCGCTTGCGCGCCACTTCTCCCCGGTCATGTCGTCGTAGGAGAAGTCGAACCACATGATGTCGATCTTGCCGTAGTTTTCGCAGAGCTCGCGCACCTGGCCGTGCATGTACTCGAGGTAGTTGTCAAAGTTGTGCTTTGCGCCCTTGAAGGCCTCGTTGTCGCGCTCGGGGTGGTTGCGGTCGCCGTAGTGCGGGAAGTCCGGGTGGTGCCAGTCGATGATGGAATAGTAGAAGCCGACCTTGATGCCCTGCGCGCGGAAGGCGTCCACGAACTCGCGCACGAGGTCGCGCCCGGCGGGGGTGTTGGTGGCCTTGTAGTCGGTGAGCTTGCTGTCGAAGAGGCAGAAGCCGTCGTGGTGCTTGGTGGTGAGCACGGCGTACTTCATGCCCGCCTGCTTGGCCAGGTAGGCCCAGGTCTTGGGGTCGTAGTCGACGGGGTTGAACTCGCGGAAGAAGGGCTCGTAGTCCTCCGCGGAGATGCGCTCGACGCTGCGCACCCACTCGCCCCGGGCGGGGATGGCGTACAGCCCCCAGTGGATGAACATGCCGAAGCGGTCGTGCTGGAACCACTCCACGCGCTTCCTGTAGGCTTCGCGGTCAAAGGTAAACATGGTCGTACCCCCTTTTTGTATCTGCTCGCCGGCGTGCGCCGGCTCTTAGCGCGCGTGTTCTTTGACGGAACGGTCGATGTCGCGCTGGGCCTCCTTCTTGGCGGCGTCGTCGCGCTTGTCGTAGAGCTTTTTGCCGCGGGCCAGGGCGATCTCCGCCTTGACGCGGCCGTTTTTGAGGTAAATCTGCAAGGGAACGATGGAATAGCCCTTCTGCATGACGCGGGCGTAGAACTTGCGGATCTCCGCCTTGTGCAGCAGGAGCTTCTTGGGCCGCAGGGGATCCTTGTTGAAGATGTTTCCGTGGTCGTAAGGGCTGATGTGCATGCCCTGGATAAAGGCCTCGCCGTTGCGGATCTCGACGTAGCTGTCCTTGAGGTTGCACTTGCCCGCGCGGATGGACTTGACCTCCGTGCCAAAGAGCTCGATGCCCGCCTCCAGCTTATCCTCTATGAAGTAATCGTGCCACGCCTTGCGGTTCTGCGCGCACTGCTTGACGCCTTCCGGCATGGAAAATCCCCTCCTTTGCGGGAAGTTTTTCGCTATCAGTTTAGCGGATTTTCCGCGCGGCGTCAAGGGAGTGGGCGCAGCGCGGGATCGCTGCGCAGCTGGCGGTAGGTGCGCGCGATCAGGGAGACCGCCGCGAGGAACGTCAGCGCGTCGGAGACGGGCATGGAGTACAGCACGCCGGTGAGCCCGAAGAACACCGGGAGCACCAGCGCAAATCCCACGCCGAAGACGACCTCGCGGATCATGGACAGGGCCGTGGACGCGGCCGCCTTGCCCATGGCCTGCAGGAAGATGAAGCACGCCTTGTTGACGCAGGCCAGCGGGAGCATGCACAGATACGTCCGGAAGGCCAGGACGGCAAACTCCGTGTAATAGCGGCTCTCGTTCGCCGCGCCGAAGAGGGAGATCAGGTTCCGCGGGAAGCACTCGGCCAGGACCAGGGCCACGATGCCGACGGCCGCCTCCGCGATTAGGAGCTTGGTGAAGAGCGCGCGCACGCGGTCCCGCTTCCCCGCGCCCATGTTGAAGCCAACGATCGGGATGCAGCCGGCGGCCATGCCCACGATGATGGAGATGACGATTTGGAAGAACTTCATGACGATGCCCACCACCGCCATGGGGATCTGCGCATACTGCGCCTGGCCAAAGACCGCGTCCCGCGCGCCGTAGACCTGCAGCATGTTGTTGATGGCGGCCATGGCCGCCACGAGCGAGATCTGCGAGAGGAAGCTCGTGATGCCGAGCCCCAGCGTTCCGCCGCTGACGCTGCCCTGGAGGGCGAAGTCCTTCTTCCCAAGGCGGATGGTCTTCCTGTGCAGCAGGTACCAAACGGAGAGCGCCGCGGTGAGCACCTGGCCGATGACGGTCGCCACCGCCGCGCCCATCATGCCCCAGCGGAAGACAAAGAGGAAGATCGGGTCCAGGATCGTGTTGGCGATGGCGCCCACGAGCGTGGAGACCATGGCAAAGCGCGGGCTGCCGTCCGCGCGGAGGATGGGGTTCATGGCCTGGCCGAACATGTAGAACGGAATGCCCAGGGTAATATAGAAGAAATATTCCTTTGCATAGGCGAAGGTCTCCTCGTTGACCCTGCCGCCGAACATCGTCAGGATCTGCTCCTGAAAGAGCAGATAGACCGCCATCAGCATAACGCCGCTGGCGGCGCTCATCACGACCGCATTGCCCACGCTGCGGTTGGCGCGCTCCGGCTGGCCCTTGCCCAGGTGGATGCTGACAAAGGCACAGCAGCCGTCGCCCACCATCACGGCGATGGCCAGGGCCACCACCGTCAACGGAAAGACGACCGTGTTCGCCGCGTTGCCGTAGGAGCCCAGGTAGGCCGCATTGGCGATGAAGACCTGGTCCACGATGTTGTACAGCGCGCCGACCAGGAGCGAAATGATGCAGGGAACCGCGTACTGCGCCATCAGCTTGCCGACGCGCTCCTGCCCGAGAAACGCATTCGATTTCTCTTCCATGGGGACTCATCCTTTCCAAAAAAAATGCGCGCGCGGCCCGGCTGCTGGATTTACGCCCGCAGGGGCCACGCGCATGGGAGTTTGCGCGCCGGCGCGGCGCGCAAAACAAAAGACGCGCGGCAGCTCAACTGGATTTACGCAGAGAGCTGCCACACGTCGCTCTTCATTATACGGATTTTTTCCGGCTTTGTCAAAGCGCTTTTTTTGAAAAAATTCGTTAGGTACCTTTACAGACAGCCGCCCCGATGGTATACTTATCAAGGTACCAAAAGAAATGGAACGGAGGCGTATCGTCGAATGAAGGAGACGGTGGAGTACCGGGCGTCCAGCCCCAACGATTTGCTCATCTTTGCCCTGCGGGATGTGAGCCACGTCATGCACGTGCTCTACGAGGGCAAGGGCAGCCAAAAGCGCGTGCTGATGGTGCTGCAGGAGATCGGGGCGCCCATCACGCAGCGGGATCTGACGGAGCGGCTGGGCATCCGCCCGGCGTCGGCCAGCGAGGTCATCGCCAAGCTCGAGAGCGCGGGCTGCATCGTGCGCACGCCCAGCCCGAGCGACCGGCGGACGGCGGAAATCACCCTGACAGAACTGGGGAAAGCCCGCGCGAGCGAGGCCCGGGCGCAGCGGGCCCGGCGGCATGAGGAGATGTTTTCCTGCCTGACGGACGAGGAAAAGGCCGCGCTCCTCGGCCTTCTTGCGAAGGTCAACGCGGACTGGCAGAGCCGGTACCGCGGCGCGATTCAGGATTGGAACCCGCACGCCGGCAAACCCCAAAGGGGGGACGGCGACGCATGATGTGGAAATACGTCCGCAAGTACATCCCCCTGGGCGTGCTCGGCGCGCTCTTCATGGTCGGCGAGGTGTGCATGGACCTCCTGCAGCCCAGCCTCATGAGCGAGATCGTGGACGAGGGCGTGCTGGGCCTTTCCAACGGCGGCGTGGGCGACATGGGCCTGATCTGGCGGCTGGGCCTGCAGATGGTCGGGTTCGTGCTCCTCGGCTGCTTCTGCGGCTCGATGAACAACGTGGTCGTGCAGTATGCCGGGCAGAACGTGGGCAACAACATGCGCAAGGACTGCTTCCGGCGGATGATGGCCTTCTCCTTTCCGCAGATGGACTCCATCGGCACGGGCTCGCTCGTCACGCGCGTGACCAACGACATCACGCAGGTGCAAAACTTCCTCTCGCAGTTTGTGCGCGGCATGATCCGCAACGGGATGCTCATGTTCGGGAGCATGTTCTGCATGTTTCAGCTCGACCGGACCTTCGGGTGGATCGTGCTGTGCGCGTTCCCCTTCATCGTGGGCTGCCTGATCCTCTGCATGGTCAAGGCGAATCCCCTCTTCACCCGCCTGCAGGCGGAGCTGGACGAGATCAACGCCATCCTGCAGGAGGACATCGCGGGCATCCGCATCATCAAGGCCTGCGTGCGCGAGGTCTACGAGAAGCTGCGCTTTGGCAAGGCCAACGGCGCGCTGATCCGCACGCAGCTGCGGACCCTGGTGATCTTCGCCTTCCTGAACCCGGTGATCAACGCGCTGATGTACGCGGTCGTGGCGATTCTCCTGCTGGTGGGCGCGCGCGACGTGGCCTACGGCTCGACAACGCCCGGCAGCGTCATGGCGGCCATCACCTACACCACGCAGCTGCTGCACGGCATCATGATGCTGACGATGATCTTCCAGAACATCTCCCGCGGCCTGGCCTCCTGGAAGCGCGTTAAGGAGATCCTCCGCAGCGAGCCCGCGCTGCGCGACGGCGGCTTTTCCGGCCCGACGCAGACGCACGGCGAGATCGAGTTCCGGGACGCGTCCTTCGCCTACCCGGGCAGCTCCGCGCCCGTGCTCGAGCACATCAACCTCAAGATCCGCCCCGGCGAGACCGTCGCCATCATGGGCGCGACGGGCTGCGGCAAGACGTCGCTGGTCAGCCTCATCCCCCGCTTCTACGACGTGACGGGCGGTGCGGTGCTGGTGGACGGCGTGGACGTGCGCCAGTACCGGCAGGAGGCCCTGCGCGAGAAGGTCGCCTCCGTCCTGCAAAAGAGCGAGCTCTTCAGCGCGACCATCGCGGAAAACATCGCCTGGGGCGCGCCGGACGCGAGCGCGGAGCAAATCCGCAGCGCCGCCGTCACCGCGCAGGCGGACGGCTTCATCTCCTCCACGGCGCTCGGGTACGACACGCCCGTCGCCGAGCGCGGCATGAGCCTGTCCGGCGGGCAGAAGCAGCGCATCTCCATCTCCCGCGCGGTGCTCAAGAACGCGGAGATCCTGATCTTTGACGACTCGACGAGCGCGCTGGACCTGAAGACCGAGGCCAACCTGCACGAGGCGCTGCGCCGGTCGAATCCCACGAGCACAAAGCTCATCGTCGCGCAGCGGATCGCCTCCGTGCGCCGCGCGGACCGCATCGTCGTGCTGGAGGGCGGGCGCATCGCGGCCTGCGGCACGCACAGCGAGCTGCTCTCCACCTGCGCGGTCTACCAGGACATCTACCGCTCGCAGATCGGAGAGGAGGAGAGCGCATGAGCACGCAGAGGACGCAAAAGACGCCGGAACAGAGGATTCCGGGCATGGTCAACCGGCGCGAGCGCTTCCAGGAGGTCGAGCACGCGGAGAATGCGGGCAAGACGCTCCGGCGCGTCGCCGTCTACTTTTTCCAGGAGAAGGCGATGGTCCTCGGGATGCTGGCGGCGGTGGTCTTCGGCACGCTCTGCGGCGTCTACGCGCCAAGCCTGCAGAGCCGCGCCATCGACATCCTCGCCGGCACGGCCTCCGGGAACCTGCTGCGCACGGTGCTGCTGATGCTGGCGGTCTACGTGCTCTACTGCCTGGGCCAGCTCCTGCAGAACCTGATCAGCGCGCGCCTGAGTCAGAACATCGTCCGGCGCATGCGCGAGGAGCTCTTCGGCAAGATCGTGGACCTGCCCGTGCAGTACCTGGACACCCACTCCCACGGGGACGTCATGAGCCGCATGACCAACGACGTCGAGAACATCTCCACGACCGTGTCGCAGTCCCTGCCCTCCCTGTTCTCCGGGGTGCTGACGATCCTGGGCACGGCGGCGATCATGCTGTGGTACTGCTGGCAGCTCGCGCTGCTGAGCCTGGTGACGGTGATCCTGACGGTGCTCGCGACCAAGCTGCTCTCGGGCAAGGTGCGCACCTATTCGCGCCGCCGCCAGGCGCTGCTCGGCCAGCTCAACGGCACGGTGGAAGAGATGGTCGCCGGCTACCGCACGGTCGTGGCCTACAACCGCCAGGACAAGACGACCGAGGACTTCTGCAGCACCGCGGACTCCCTGACGCGCGAGGGCATCAAGACCGACGTGTGCAGCGGCGTCATGGGCCCGATCATGAACGCCATCGGCAACATCGGGTTCGTGATCATCGCGGCCTTCGGCGGGTACTTCTCCATCCACGGGCTGATCTCGGTGGGCGTCATCTCGGCCTTCATCGTCTACGCCAAGCAGTTCAGCCGGCCGATCAACGAGATCGCGCAGGTCTACGGCCAGCTGCAGACCGCCATCGCCGGCGCGGAGCGCGTGTTCTCCGTCCTGGACGAGGCGGACGAGGACAAGTCCGGCGAGCCGATCGCGCAGGACTCCGCCAAGACCGTGACCTTTGAAGGCGTGAACTTCTCCTACGCGCCGCAGCATCCCGTCATCCGGGACTTCTCCCTGACCGTTCCCTCCGGAAAGAAGGTCGCCCTCGTGGGCGCGACGGGCAGCGGCAAGACGACCATCGTCAACCTGCTCCTGCGCTTTTACGACATCGACAGCGGCGCAATCCGCATCAACGGCCAGAACATCCAACACATCTCCCGCGGCAGCCTGCGCCGCGACATCGCCATCGTGCTGCAGGACACGGTGCTCTTCTCGGACACGATCCGGCAAAACCTCCTCTACGGCCGCGACGGCGCGACGGAGGACGAGCTGCGCCGCGCCCTGGACATGAGCCACTGCCGCGAGATGCTCGAGAGCCTGCCCCAGGGCCTGGACACAATGCTCGCCGAATCGGGCGCGAACATCAGCCAGGGCCAGCGCCAGCTGCTGGCCATCGCGCGCGCGTTCGTTGCGGACCCCAAGATCCTGATCCTGGACGAGGCCACCTCCAACGTCGATACGCGAACCGAGAAGGCGATCCAGGACGCCATGCAGCTGGTCATGCAGAACCGCACGAGCATCGTCATCGCGCACCGGCTCTCCACCATCCGCGACTCGGACCTGATCGTCGTCATGGACCAGGGGCACATCGCCGAGTGTGGCAGCCACAATGCGCTCCTCGCGCAGAAGGGCAAATACTACGAGCTCTATCAGACGCAGTACGCAGGGTTTGCGACCTGATCGATCCAAACAAAACCGCTCCCCCCAAAGTTTGGAGGGAGCGGTTTTGCGTGCGTGGATTCAGCGCGCAGGGACGAGCGCATAGCGCGCCTCGCCTGCGTTGGGCAGGGCGGAGGTGACGGAGAGGAGCAGACCCTCGGGCGCGAAGCGCAGGCGCAGCGTCGAGCCGCTGACGAACTCCACGCAGCGCGCCTCGATCTCGAAGACGTCCGCGCCGCGCCAGGCGCCGGAGGCGGCGTAGGGCTGGCCGTCCAGCTCGGACCGCGCGTACGCGCCGGTCAGGCTGATGCGCAGGACCTTCGTCCCCTCCGCTTCCGTCGCCGTCAGGAGCGCTTCCCGCTCCCCGAAGGCCAGGGACAGCCCGCGGAGCGCGCCGGCGCCCGCCGGCCACAGGCCCATGCCGCCGATCAGCCCCACAAGGCCGGGGATCTCGCCCTTTGCCGCATAGGTCCTGCCGCCATAGGCGCTCTCCCCTGCGCGGCTGCGCACGCCCCAGGCCGCGGGCAGGGAGAGGCCCTGCAGCGTGCGCGCGAGCGCTGCGGCGTCCTGCGCATTCTCGGGCAGGGGCTCGTCCTGCATGCCGGGCAGGATCGTGTCCCAGAGGATGTTGAGCAGGTCGTCCGGATAGACGGAGGCCGAGTTGATCGCCACGACCGCGTCCTGCTCCGGGAAGATCACGCCGAACTGCCCGAACGCGCCGTCCATGCGGTAGACGCCCTCCGGGATGCAGCGCCACATCTGGAACCCATAGCCGAGCCGCCAGTTGGAGTCGTGGTTTGTGAAGATCGGGTTGACGGTCGCAATCTGCGCGGCGCTGGCGCGGTCGAACCAGCTCTCCCGCAGCAGGCGCTTGCCCTCCCACACGCCCCGCTGCAAATAGAACTGCGCAAAGCGGGCCATGTCCTCCGTGGAGAGGAAATACCCCGCGCCGCCGCGCTCCACCCCGTCGGCGAGGCGCAGGCAGCGGGCGTTTTCGATGCCCAGGGGCGCGAGGAGCCGCGGCTCCAGGAACTCGGTCAGCGCCATGCCGGTCTTTCTGCGCAGGATGGCGGCGAGCATGTTGGTGCCGGGCGTGTTGTACTGAAACATCGTGCCGGGCGCATACGGGAAATCGTGGTGCAGGAAGGCGGAGATCCAGTCGGGACTTGCGTCCTCCTGGGCGGAGATCTCGTTTTCGTGGCCGCAGCTCATGGTCAGCAGGCTATAGATATCGGCCTTGCGCAGGTTTTCGCTCGGGTCCTCGGGGCAGAGGTCCGGAAAGATGTCCACGAGCTTTTCCTCCAGCGAGAGGAGGCCCTCCTGCTCCGCAAACCCGATGGCCGTTGCCGTGAGGGTCTTGGAGAAGGAAAACATGCTGTGCTTGTACTGCGGGCCATAGGGCGCCCACCACCCTTCCGCGCAGACCTTGCCATGGCGCAGGACCATCAGGCCGTGCATCTCGACGCACGCCTCCCTGGCCCGGCGCAGGAATTCCAAGATGGCCCTGGAAGAAATGCCGACAGATTCCGGTGAAACGCGTTCCAACTGCATCGAAACTCTCCCTCCTTACAGCGCAGTTCCCCTCTGGGGAACGAAAAATGTCTCCGGCGCGACTCCCTCGAGCAGCAGGAGGCGGCGCTTCTTCTCCACGCCGCCCGCATACCCGGTCAGGCTCCCGTTCGCCCCCACCACGCGGTGGCAGGGGATCAGGAGCGAGATCGGATTGCGCCCAACGGCGCTGCCGACGGCCTGCGCAGACATCCGGGGCCGGCCGGTCTGCTGCGCGATCTGCGCAGCGATCTCCCCATAGGTCCTCGTCCTCCCATAGGGAATGGCCCGCAGGATTTCCCAAACCATCTCCTGAAACGGCGTGCCCCTGGCGCGCAGCGGCGGCAGGAAGTCCGGCTCTCTGCCCGAAAAGTAAATGTCCAGCCAACGGATGGTCTCGGCGAAGACGGGCAGGTCGCGCTCCTCGCGCGCCGCGGACAGCCCGCTGCCGAAATACTTCTGCCCGTCGAACCACAGGCCGGTCAGCGCCTCGCCGTCGCTGGCCAGGGTGATGCCGCCGAGCGGCGAGGCATATGCGTGCATGTATTCCAAGGTCGTTCTCTCCTCGTTCCTCCTGCACATTTCTACTTCTTCTTGTCCAGCCAGGTCCGCACGTCGCCAAACCATCCCGACGTGCTCTCCCCAATCTTCCGCCCCTGTGCGTCGCGATGGATTGTACCGCCAAAGAAGCCAGGGCCCGAGGTCCCTATGCGATTCCCCTTTGCGTCGGTATGGATGGTCCCTCCAAACAGACCGGGCCGGCTCTCTCCAACTTTTTTGCCCTTTGCATCGTAATGAATTGTGTTCCCGAACAAACCCGGGCGGCTCTCTCCGATCTTTTTGCCCTTTTCGTCGCGATGCGTCACCGTGCCGAACAATCCCGGCGCGCTGTGGATGCTCTTCTTTGGCATGTGGCTTCCTCCTTTTCCCTTCGGATGCTTTCATTATGCAAGGGGTGCGCGCGCTTGTCAATGCTCTTTCTCAGGGGCTGGAAGAATTTCCCAGTTAACAAATCAATTTACATTAATTGTTAACTTTGCTATAATGGAGAAAACTGGGGAAAACTGAGGAGGCGTTGTGGATGTATCGCGCTGTTGTTGTCGACGATGAAAAATGGGCGCTGCGTGGGATTCTGCACACGTTTCCCTGGGCGGAGTACGATTTTTCGGAGCCGGAGGCGCTGACGGACCCCGAGGAAGCGCTCAGCCGCATCCTGGCCGACCCACCGGATGCAGCGTTTGTGGACATCCGGATGCCGGGCATGACGGGGTTGGAATTGATCGCGGCGGCCCGGGATGCGAGCATCGCCTCGGAATTCGTCATCCTCTCCGGCCTGCAGGACTTTGCCTATGCGCGGAGCGCGCTGCAATACGCGGCGTTCGACTATCTGCTCAAGCCCCTGCACTTTGACGCAGCGCGGGAACTCCTCGCGCGCCTAAAGGTTCACCTGGACGGTTTGGACCGCTCCCCGCGCGCGGGCGCCTCCCTGGCGCAGGTGCGGGCCCGCCTTGTCGCCTCCAAGATGCCCGACGCCGGCGAGGACGCGCAGGAGGCGGACGCCTTCACGCGCTTGGTGCGCTACGTCGACGCGCACCTGTCCGAGCCGCTTCAGCTCAAGGACATGGCCGTGCAGTTCTACCTGACGCCGAACTACGTCTCCAACCTCTTCCGCACGCGGCTGAACACGACCTACAGCGCCTATGTGAGCGGCCTGCGCGTGGACCGCGCCAAGACGCTCCTGCGGGGCACGCGCATGACGGTGGAGGAGATCGCGCGGAGCTGCGGCTACGCGGACGCGCAGTACTTCTCGCGCGTCTTCCGCCAGCAAACGGGCTTCTCCCCCATCCAGTACCGGAAGGGAGAAGAGGCGCCTTGAGCCGGGGCAGCATCACGCAGCGCATCACGCTGGTTTTGCTCGGCGGCATGCTCTGCCTGCTGGCCGTGCTCGTGCTCTACGTCTGGCAGGTCGCCTCCACCGCGCGCAGCGACAGCCGCGCCTATGCGCTCTCCCTCTCCGAATCCATCACGCAGAGCCTAGAGGAAAAGACGGCCTCCATCACCAAGACCGCCTCTTCCCTCGCGCAGAACGCCTACGTCGAGGCGTATTACGCCTCGGACGACATCAATGAGCGCGCGAAGAACATCCGCGTATTCAACAGCCTGGCGCTCAACGCCATTGCCGACCGGCCGGACATCCTGGCCGTGGGCCTGCTGGACCTGGACGGCAGCTCCATCACCGTGGGCACGCAGCTGGACGCGGTCCTGCTCTCCACGCTCAAGCGCACCTATCCGTTCCTGCTCGAGCCGGACGCCTTCTCTCCCTTCTTTACGCGCGCCATCCGCATGGAGGGAAAGATCCCCTACTACGCCTACATCCTGCCCGTGTACGACACGCGGAACAAGACGCCGCTCACGCGCGTTGCCACCTGCGTGGTTCTCTGCGACCTTCGGCGCGTGCAGTCCCTGCTGGATCAGACGCTCACCGCGCCTTTTTGCGACATCCGCCTCTACGACTCGGAGGACTTCCTGATCTGCTCGCGCACGGAGGGCGCCGCCGCCCCGCACGGGGCCGAAATTCTGATCCATGCGCTGCCCTCTACGGGGTGGAGCCTGCGCTATCACCTGGACTTCTCCACCTTCTCGTTTCAGGGCATGTCCCTGGGCGTCGTTGTGCGCATGGCGCTGATCTGCGCGGCGATGCTCCTGATCGTCTTTGCCATCGTGCGCAGGAGCGTCGCGCGCCCGGTCGACGCCATCCTCGCGCGCCTGCGCTCTGGGAAGGATCTCTCGCACCTCGGCCTGCACTTCGGCGGGGAGCTCGACATCATCGTCGAGACGATCGAGCGCACCTTTGCCCGCCTGGAGCGCACCACGCAGGAGCGGATTCGTAGCCAGACCGAGGTCTACGCCATGCAGCTCCACCTGCGGGAGAGCGAGCTCTCCGCCCTGCAAAGCCAGATCAACCCGCACTTCCTCTACAACACGCTGGAGTGCATGCGCTCCATCGGCCTGTACTACGAAAGCCCGGAGATCGTCTCCATCTCCACGGCCATGGCGGACATCTTCCGCTACTCCATCAAGGGATCGCCCATGGTGGCGCTGGAGGAAGAGCTCCGCATCATCCGCCAATACATGAACATCATCGATGTGCGCTTTGACGGCCGCTTCCACGCGGAAACGGACTGCACGCCGGAGACGCTATCCTGCATCATCCCCAAGATGATCCTACAGCCGCTCGTGGAGAACGCGATCTATCACGGCCTGGAGCCGCAAAAGGGGAACGGAACGGTGACGATCCGCGCGCGGCTGCACAACGAGGAGCTGGTCGTCGTCGTGCAGGACGACGGCATCGGCATGGCGCCGGAAGAGGTCGACCGCCTGCGCGCGGCCCTGGCCTCGCCCAACGCCGCCATCGACCGCTCCTTTGCCAAGCGCTCGATCGGGCTGGCGAACATCGCGCAGCGCATCCGCCTCTTCTCGCGCGACCGCTGCGCCATCGAAATCCGCTCCCGCCGCGGCGAGGGCACGAGCGTGTGCATCTGCCTGCCCTCGCGCAGGCAGGACCCCTCCTGCTGAGCGAAAAAGGACCGCCGCTTCCAAAATCGGAAGGCGGCGGTCCCTTTGCGTCTACCCTATTTTGCCCAGCCCATCTGCTTTTCGACGGACTCCATCAGCCCCTTGATGTAGCCCACGGCAAAGAGGTTGCCCATGAGGCCGTAGCTGGGGTTGGCGTTGTCCTCGCCCACTAGGGTGGGCACGTGGTCCGGCCGCGCAATGCCGTCGAAGCCGACCTCATAGTACGCGCGCATCGCCTCGTACATGTCCGTAATCCCATCGTCGTGGAACGCCTCGTTGAACCGGTACTTGTCGCCCTGGATGTCGCGGAAGTGGACAAAGTAGATCTTCTTCTGCGCACCGAAGTGCCGGATCGCCGCGGGAACGTCCTCGCCCATGGTGGCAAAGCAGCCCTGGCAGAAGGTCATGCCGTTGCGCGGGCTGTCATAGAGGGAGAAGACCCGGTCAAAGGCCGCGGCGCTGGTCAGGATGCGGGAGATGCCCATCAGCTCGTCCACAGGCGGGTCGTCCGGGTGCAGGGCGAGGTTGACGTCCGCCTCCTCGCACACGGGGATGACCTCCTGCAGGAAGCCCTCCAGCGTGCTCCACAGGCGCTCCTTGCTGATCTTGCCGGCCCAGGTATCGGGCGCGTTGCGCACGTCCTCGATGTCAAACCCCGTCACGGTCGCGCCCCCGCGGTTGACGATGGCCATGTGCGTGCGGAACCAGTTGAGCACGGGCATCCAGTTGTAGCACACGGTCCGGATGCCCAGCCGGCCGCAGTTGCGCAGGAAGGTCTTGAAGTTCTCCAGCTCCTCCTCCGCGCCGGGCAGGCCGAGCTTGACCTTGTCCAGCGCGGGCGGGCCCTCGATGATGGACAGCTCCAGCCCCGCGTCCTCGTAGGCCTTCTTCATGGTCAGCAGGTTGCGGAACGAATAGCTTGGCGATCCGGGCGCGTACTGCGACGCGCCGCTGATGACGTAGCGCAGCCCCAGCTGCTTTTGCAGGTCCACCTTGGCCCGGTCAAAGCCGCCAAAGTATGCCAGCCCCAGTTTCATCGTTTCTTCCTCCTCATCTGTCGGGGAAAGAAGGGCGGCGCTTGGCCGCGCCGCCCTCTCCCTCTCTCGGTTATTTGGTATAGACCTTGGGCTCGGACTCGGTGGGGATTTCCTCGATCATGCTGTTCAGCTCGTCGAGGACGGGCTGGACCTTGGGCTCCATGGAGGCGATCCACTCGTTCCAGAGCGTGGGCAGCTCCTCGGCAGAGGCCGTGGTCAGCAGCTCAATCATCTTGTCCGAAACCTCGGTGGTGAAGTTGCCGGACTTGTTCTTGTTCTCCGCGGAGAGGTAAGAGGATTCGTAGTCGAAGGTGCGCATGAACCCGTTGTCGCGCAGGAATTCGTACTTGTAGTTCGTATCCTCGACGTACTGCTCGGGATAGGTGACGTTGGGCGCCTGCTCATTGGAGATGCCCGCCGCGTACCAGTTGAACCAGCTGCCGCTGTTGTCCGGGTAGGGGCTCTGCTGCGTGCCGGGCAGGAGCGTGGATTCGGGCCACAGGCACTTGACCTCGCCGTTCTCGTCGTACTCCCAGTCCGTTCCCTCGATGCCGTAGGCGCGGAAGTAGGTTCCCTCCTCCGAGAGCATCCAGTCCAGCATGTCCAGCCAGCGGGTCATCTTGGCCTCGCCGATATTGGCGCTCATGACGACCGCGCCCCAGTAGCACTGGCTCTGCTTGCACCACATGGTGCCGTCCGGGCCGATGACGAAGGCCAGCGCGCCGGCCTCGTTCTCGTCGATGTCCGGGAAGTTCTCCTTCAGGGCCTTGCGCATGCTGTGGACGCGGCCCACGTCGAAGTTGTTGAACACGCTGCCCATCAGGCCCGCCTTATAGGTGTCGTCCGGGGTCTGGCCGAGGGGATTGTCCGGCCAAATGATGCCCTGGTCGTAGAGGTCCTTGGCGATCATGAGGCCCTCAAGGGTCTCGGGACGGGCCGCGGTCCAGACGTACTCGCCGTCCTTGGGCGAGAAGGCGCCGTAGCCGTACTCGGCCGAGGTCTGGTAGATGCCGAAGGCGTTGGGGAAGTAGAAGAGCTCCGTGCCCATGCCGATGGTCTTGCCCGCGCCGTTTCCGCCGGGGTCCTGTTCGACGAAGGCCTTGTTGAGCGCGACCCACTCGTCCCAGGTGTAGATGTCGCCCTCCTGGTAGAGGCCCAGCGCCTTGGCCCAGTCGCGCCGGTACATCCAGCTCATGCCGGACATGTAGTCGTACTCCGGGTTGTTGCGCAGGCAGGGATGAGCGTACTGCGCGCCATTGATGGTCATCAGCTCATCGCCGACGTTGCTCTCGATGTTGTAGTTGGCGGCGATATTGGGCCACTTGGCCTCGAGCTCCGCCATGGCCGGGTAGGCCTGGAACATGCCCTGGTTCACCCAGTTGGCGTATTCCGCAAACATGGACTCGTCCAGGTCCATCCACATCAGGTCCGGCATGTCCCCGGAGGAGACCCAGAGGCGCGCCTTTTCATGCCGCTCGTTAAACGTCATGGGGATGAGTTCCATCTCCACGTTGAACTTCTCCTGGAAGTAGTCCCAAAGCGCGGTGCCGGGCACGGCCTCGGCGTTCTGCACGTTGGAGGAGATGGTCAGCTTCTCCGAGAAGTCGGGCGTATAGGCGCCGTCCTCGGCCGGTGAAGAGGCCTCGCTTCCGGTCTGGCCATCGGTCTGAGCGGGGGACTCGGCGGGCTCCGTCGCAGTCGGCGAGCAGCCGGCCAGCAACAGGGCGCACAGCGCCGTCACAAGAGCGATCCAGCGGACGATCCTTCTTGTCATGTGTAAAACCTCCTATATGTTTTGTCGGCGGCTGCGCCGCCGAAAGTGGGGACGCGCTATCCCTTGACGGCGCCAACCGTCAAGCCCGTGACAAAGTACTTCTGCATGAAGGGGTAGAGCACCATCACCGGGAACATGGTCACGATGACGGTCGCCATCTTGATTCCGTCGCCAAAGGGCTTAATGCCGGCGTCCTGCATGGACTCCGAGGCCTGGATGGTCTGGGAATTCTGCACGATCTGCCGCAGCACGAGCTGCAAGGGCATCTTGGTGGCGCTCTTGATGTAGAGCAGGCCGTTGTACCACTCGTTCCACCGCTCCACGCCGTAATAGATGACGAAGGTGATGACCATCGGCAGCGCCAGCGGCAGCACGATGCGGAACATGATGGTCAGGTCGTTTGCGCCGTCGATCTTGGCCGACTCCTCCAGCTCGTCCGGAATGGATTTGAAGAACTTGCGCATGACCATCAGGTAGGAGATGGAGACGCCGGTGGGCAGGATCATGGACCACAGCGTGTTCATCAGGCCAAAGTCCTTGATCATCATGTAGGTGGGGATGAGCCCGCCGGAGAAGTACATCGTGAACATGATCAAGGCAATGACGGCCTTCTTGCCGGGGAAGCTGTGGTTCAGCGCATAGGCCATGGTCACCGTCAGGAAGATGTTGTACAGCGTGCCAAAGATCGTGATCTGCACGGTCGTCCACATGCCCATCCAGATGGACTTGTTTTCAAACACGTACTGGTACGAGGACCAATCCAGCGCCTTGGGCCAGAGCATGAACGGCTCGCGGATGTAGACCACCTGCGGCGTCATGGAGATGAGCACGGAATTGTAGAACGGATAGAGCACCAACCCCGAAAAGACCAGCAGAAAGGCCAGGATGCACACGTCTGTTGCGGTGACGCGATTGAGCTTGCTCTTCCTGCGCGGGGTCAGAGGACGGGTTTGCGTCTGTGCGGTCATGTTTCTTCTCCTTTCCCGTCAAAACAGGCCTTCGCCGTTGAACTTGCGGGACACGACCTCCGCCGAGAGCATGAGGACTGCGTTGACCACGCCCTTGAACATGCCCACCGCAGTGGATACGCCGTAGTCCGGCGCCTTCTCGAAGGTGATGCGGTAAATATAGGTATCCAGGATGTCGCCGACCTCGTAGACCGCGGGGTTGTACAGGTTGAGCACCTGCATGTAGCCTGCGTCCATGATGGAGCCGATGCGCAGGATGAACGTAGCGGTCACGATCGTGGAAATGCCCGGCCAGGTGATGTAGCGGATGCGATGCCAGCGGTTTGCGCCGTCGATCGTCGCCGCCTCGTAGAGTGCGGGATCGATGGCCGTGATGGTCGCCATGTAGAGGATGGCGTTCCACCCGCTCTCCTTCCACAGGAGCGAGAAGATGAGCAACCAGCGGAAGATCCCCTTGTTCATGAGGAAGTTGACCTTCTCCCCGCCCATGGCCACGATGATGTTGTTGACGACCCCGCTGTTTCCCAGCAGATTGGTCAGGATCGAGGACAGGATGACCCAGGATAGGAAGTGCGGAAAGGTCAGGATGATCTGCATCACCCGCTTGGTCTTTTTCTGGCGCACCTCGTTAAAGAGGATGGCCAGGATGATCGGGAAGGGAAAGACGAAGATCAGCTGCATGCCCGCGATGATGAGCGTATTGCGCAGGCTGTTCCAGAAATCCGCCTCGGCAAAGATGAAGCGGAAGTTCTCCCAGCCGATCCAAGGGCTGCCCGCCACGCCCAGATTTGCCGCGAACTCCTTCCAAGCCAGCTGAATGCCGTACATGGGGACGTACCGGAAGAACGCGAAGAACAGCAGGCCTGGAACGAGCAGCAAATACATGTACCGGCTGTCCCAAATGTTCTTCAGCAGGCGCTTCCCCCGCCGCGCCGGCGTCAGTTGGAAGCGCGCCACTCTCGCTTGCGCCATTGAATCCTCAACTCCTTATGGCCACCGCCTTTTTCTGTTTACACCGAAATCTTAACATGCCGAAAGCGCCTGCACCATGGATTCATCTACAATTCATGTGGAGGGATCTACAGCCTTTGCCCCCGCGCGCCGCGGGACGGCAAGAGGGCCGAGGGGCGCTGCTCGCGTCCCTCAGCCCTCTTGCTGATATGGGTTTGGGTATGATGGATCTTCCTCCTCCGGAGGAAGCAGAAGATCCTCGATGGTTGTGCCCAGCGCCCGGCTGATGCCGTACATCTTGGACACGGGATGGATTGCAGTCCCGCGTTTCCAGGCTCCGCAGGTAGCGCACGCTGATGTTTCCGCGCTCGGACAGGCTCTCCTGGGTGAGGTTTTTTGCCCTGCGCATGGCGCGCAGCTTTTCGCGGTCGACAACCGCTCGCCTCTTCTCCCCCTCTTCCATCCAGCGTTCAGAGGGGCGGGAATCTGCCGCCGTGCTCCGGCGCGCCTGCCCGTGTGCGGACGGCGAAGAATTTCTCTTTCTCATAAGAAGGCATCCATTCCTCCCTGGGATAGGAAGAGGCAAAAGTTTTAGCCCTATGATAACAACCCTTTTTCTTGCCCGTTGTCGTATACGGAATTGCGATGGAGGTGATTCCATGATCGGCAAAAAGATCGCCCAGCTCCGCACGCAGCACAAGCTCTCGCAAAAGGAATTGGCGCGCAGAACGGGCGTCAGCGTTGCAACGGTCAAGAATTGGGAAGGCGACAGCTCCGATCCCTGTCTGGAAAACATCAAGAGCCTGTCGAACATCTTCAACGTGACCACCGACTCCCTCTTGGGCCAGAACGAGAATCTTCGGCTCTACCATGAGGAGCTGGAGGAAGAGGACATCGTCCTGCTGAACCAGATCTCATCCAATACATGGTCAACCAGAAGCACCGCGACGTGCGCAAGAGGCCCTAGGCGCATAAGAGCAGCGCAGTCCCCTTGCGTTGCAGAAGACTGCCCGCTCTTTTTTTACTTTGCCTTCTTCCGGGTGGCAGGAACCTTGGACTCGTAGGGCCCTTGACGCTTGCCGCGCCCGCGATCGCGTTCTTGCGGACAACGCCCGCGACGATCTTCAGCATGCTGTTCATCCTTCACACCTCCCGTTTCTTTTGTGTATCGCATACGAGTTTCTTGCATGGATTTTCAGCCTTTTCCATTTCGGCAGATTTCAGATCCAATTCAGCGCAGGCCGTCCCGAGGGATTGTCAGGACTCTTTTTCCTGTTGAGCCAACAGCTTTGACCAGTTCTCCTGTCTGTAAATTTTGTCAGAAAGATGGTATACTTGTAACGTAAAATATCTTCCACCTTTTGGGATGGGCGAATGTAGGGCATGGAATGGTCATCGCGGTAATTCTCGTCACATACTTCATTGACCATGTTCTCGATAAGAAATGGCTCACGGAGTATTTCATTCGAAAGGGCATCGTCCCCGAGGCGGAACGGGAGGTCTACGAATACGGCTTTGCCATCACGATCTGCACGATCGCAAGCACCCTGGGGTTCCTGCTGCAGGGGCTTCTGCTCGGCCAGTTTCTGCAGCGCGGCCCTGATCGCCATCTTCTACACCTGTCAGTCCTCCGGCGGGGGATCACGCCTCCACGCACCTGCGCTGCTTCCCGACGATGTGCGTCGGACTCCTGGCCGGGCTCGGCTTCTCGCTCCTCCCCTGCCCGCTCTTGGCGCTGGCGGTCCTCGCCGTCCCGCTCACCCTGCACCCCAACAAGCTGTATCTGCTGGAGAACAAGAAGGCGCTGATCCTGCGCTCGCGCCTCTCGGTCCTTGCCAACTTCGCCGTCGCCGCGGCCCTTGCCGCGCTGCAGTGGGTGCCTGTTTCCATCGTCACCGCCGGATACCTGCTCTCGGCCCTCTCCCGCCTGTACGCCAAGGCGCACTACAAGCCCACCTCTGCATAGATCAAACCGCAGCGGCAAAAATTGCTTTGCCGCCGCGGTTCTTTTCTTCCTTAGTAGATTTCAAGGTCCGCTCCTTCGCGGACAAAGACCGGGATGATGTCCAGCGGCGCGTAGGCGTCGACCATCTGGCCGCCTTCGAAAATTTTGCCTGTCGCGCTCTCTTTCCACTTGCACCCTGCCGGCAGGTATACCTTGCGAGAGACGACCTTCGCCTCTGTCACGGGCGCCACGAGGAGCGCTTCGCCAAACATGTAGGCGTCGTCGACATCCCAGGCCGCAGAGTCCTCGGGGAAATCAAAGAACAGCGGGCGCATGACGGGTTCGCCCGTCTCAGATGCCTTGCGCATGATTTTGCGGATATAGGGCCGCAGCTTTTCGCGAAGGAAGAGGTATTTCTTCATGATCTCGTAGTCTTCTTCGCCATAGCTCCAGACCTCATTGGGCATGCCGGAGGAAAGCTTCTGGAACCCGCCTGCACCGATTGTAACCTTTTTTTCAATCCAGGGCGCCCGCTGGCCGTGCAAGCGGAAGACGGGCAGAAAACATCCCCAGGCAAACCAACGCGCGATCAGTTCGCGGAAATCCTCATCCTCAGGATCGCCGCCGATAAACCCGCCAATATCGCAGGTCCACCACGGAATTCCCGCCATGCCCATGGACAGTCCCGCCTGAATCTGCTCTCGGAAGGCGCGGAACGAAGAATGGATATCGCCCGACCAAGTTAAGGCTCCAAATTTCTGCGAGCCTGCCCAAGCGCAACGCACTAAGGAAATAATTTCCGTTTCGCCTTCCGCCTTGAGTCCATCGTAGAAACCTCGGGCATACTCTTTGGGGTAGATATTGGTCACCTGAAGGCCAGGGCCCGCATAATAACGGAAATTGTCAAATTCGTAGTTGCCGTACTCCGGTTCTGCTTCGTCCAGCCAAAAGATTCGAATTCCCTTGTCGTAATAATTCTTTTTGGCCTGTTCCCAGACAAAGCGCTGCGTATCCGGATTTGTGGCGTCATAATAGACATTCGCCCCCATCCAGTTGCTGCCGTAGAGGGAATTGCCGCGGTCGGTCCGGATGAGCATGCCGCGTTGGCGCATGTACCCGTAATTCTTCGAGCGTTCGTCCACAGTCGGCCAAATGGAGACCACCGTCTCAATGCCCATGTCGCGCAATTCCTTCACCATGGCCTCTGGATTGGGAAAGTCTTCCGGATCAAACTCCCAATTTCCCTGCAGGCTCCAGTGGAAGAAATCGATGACGATAACGTCCATCGGCAAGCCGCGGCGCTTGTGCTCGCGCGCCACTTCCAGAACTTCCTCCTGCGTGCGGTAGCGGAGCTTGCATTGCCAGAAGCCCATGCCGCATTCCGGCATCATCGGGGTGCGCCCCGTTACAGACGAATAGTTGTACTCGATCTCTGCCGGTGTATCCCCCGCCGTGATGTAATAATCCATCTTTTTCGTCGAACGGGCATGCCATTCCGTCTTATTTTGGGCGAAATGCACCGTGCCGACAGCCGGATTGTTCCACAAGAAACCATACCCGCGACTGGAGACATAGAACGGGACGCTCGCTTGGGAGTTGCGGTGCTCAAGGTCTAATGACATGCCCTTTTTGTTGAGGGTGTTCACTTGATATTGTCCCATGCCGTAGATTTTTTCCTCCGCAAAGGATTCAAAGCGCGCAAAAAGTTCAAAGTCGCTGGTGCCAGGGATCGGCCGAAGCGCGCGCGCAGGCATTTTCAACGGCACAGCGTAGCGGCAGATGCGGTCGCGGTTCCGCCAATATTCCTGCGTCAGAAGCTCTCCCTTTTGATTGTAAAAGGAAAGCCATCCTTCCTCGCTGACGCGAGCGCGAATCTTGCCATTGATCAGCTCCAACACCTTGCCGGTGTAATGGTACTGTGTCCATTCTTCCCCTTTATACCAGGGATCGGTCATGTCCACTTCTGTCTCACGAATCTCTGCATTCGTGTTCTCAATCGGTTCCGTCAGCGCCCAATCGTTTTCGTCCATTTGGGGTTGTCCCGTCATGCGAACGCGAACGCCGTCCTTCCCCCAGGGGTCGATCCAAAGGATGTCCGCGCCGTCGCGAACGATGATCCGAGTTCCCTCTGTATATGTGAGCATATTTTCCTCCTTCATTTCAAAACCCAAAGGCTGCTCATTCTGTAAAAACGGTGTACTCAAATTTGGGACCGAAGTACGGCCATTTTGCCGCGCTTCGGTCCCTTTTGGGAAAAGCGCTGCTTATGCGCCCGTAAAGGCAGCGTAGGCATCACGGTGAATCTGCACGTACTCCTCCAAGCCCATCGCATTGAGCTGCTGGATGTAGCCTTCCCAATCCGCGTCAATATCGCTGACGCCAGTCACCCAATTGGCGTACATCTGCTCTGCATAGCTGGTCAGGTCCGTGCGAATGGCGCCGATGCGCTCAAGTTCCTCGTCCGTGTACTGCAGAACAGGCAAGCCGCAGTTTCGATCGTTGGTCACGTACTTGCCATTGATGGCGTCTTCGGCGAGTTTTATGCCGTCGCCCTGGTCAGAGGGAAGAATCACGTTGTCGTAGAATTCCGGATCCATAAACTTAGGACCGAAGTCGCGCAGGGAATTCGACCAGGCAGAGGCATCCAAAGAACTGCCGTCGCTGGGCGCCAGCACCGTGTAGGTTCCATCGCCATTGTCCTGGATCTGGTCCGGAATGGAGCCATAGTAAGTCTGCAGCGTCACGAGGTCCGTGTAGAACTGATCGGCATACCGGAGCAGCGCCAGCGGATCGTCGCACGCGGTGGTAATCAGGAACTCGCGGTCCGAGATATCCAAGTAATTCGAGGCTGCTTCCACATAGTGGGTACCGTCATATCCTTCGATGGCCTCCAAGCACGTGAAGTCTCCCACGTTCAGGCCAACCTGACCATCCGCAGTCCAGCCAAAGACCAGGCCCACCTGGGAGCCGCCCTCGCGCTGCGCCTTGGAGGTCGAAGCAGAACTGTCCTGCGTGAAGTATTCCGGGTCCACCGCGCCATTGTCCCAGAGGTACTTCATCCACTTGACAGCTTCCTTGAAGTTCTCCTCCGCCGGGACAAACACGGGCACGCCTTCGCTGTTCAGGCCCATATAGTTGCCTTCACGGCTGATCATGGTGCCATAGCAGGAGAGGATGTGGCGGCAGTCGCTGCCCATGACGGAGCCCGCGCAGTTGGTAATGCCGTAGGTGTTTGAGGGATCGCCGTCGCCATCCGGGTCCTGCGTGCCCACTGCAATCAGGTATTCGCTCAGTTCCTCAATGTTTGTGGGCATATCCATGTTCAACGCCTCGAGGAACGCGGTGTTGATGTAGGTTCCATCGCCGCAGACCTCCGGGCGCAGGGGCAGGATCTTCGGCAAACTGTAGATGCGGCCGTCGCGGCTGGTGCACATCGAGCGCAGCGTCGGCTCCTTTTCCATAGCCGCCCAGAAATTGGGCATGTTCTCTTCCGTAATATAGTCTGTCAAATCCACAAAATAGGACTTGTTGTCGGCAAAGTCGCTCGCGCTGATGCAGGTATTCCCCAGGAATGCGTCCGGCAGATTTCCAGCCGCCAAGAACAGCGCCTTTTGGTCATTCCAATCGGACAGGACGCGAATATCCCATTCAATATTGATCCCGGCGCCTTCCTCGAGCTGGCGCATGATCGCGCCTTCTTCCTCAAAAAAGTCTGTGGGACGAATGCTATTGTTGCGGACGGTAAGGATGGTGTAGGTCTTGACATCTCCCGCTTCGCCCTCCGCGTCGTCGGTTGCGGCAGGCGTCTCTTCCTGTGCCACGGTGCTTGACTCGGTTGGCGCCTCCGTTGCGACGGGCGTTTCCTGTGCACAGCCCGTGACAGTTGCCGCGAGCAACAGGAACGCGAGTACCAGGTACAGCCACTTTTTCATGTGTTTTCTCCTCCTTGGAAAAATGTCTATCTGGATTGGGAAGGTTGGCAACGCCTATCCCTTTACAGATCCGAGCATAACGCCTTGGTTGAAATACTTTTGCACAAACGGATACAGCATCATGATGGGCAGCGAAGAGATCACGATCACACCATATTTGATCAGGTCAGCGATTTTCTTCATCTCTGCAGCCTCTTGGCCGGTCTCGACCGTGCTCATGGCCTGATTGTTGATGAGAATATTCCGCAGGACAAGCTGTAGGGGCTGCAATTCCTCTTCCTGCAAATAGATCATGGCGTTGAAATAGCTGTTCCAAAGGCCCACCGCGGCCCACAGGCCGATGACAGAAACGATCGCCTTGGAGAGCGGCAGGACGATGCTGAGGAAAAACCGCAGTGTTCCACAACCATCCAGCTGTGCCGCCTCCCAGAGCTCATTGGGGATGCTCGTGACAAAGAACGTCCTGCCCACGATAATGTAATAGGTCACGACGGAGAAGGGCACGACCATGACCCAGAAAGAATTGATCAGCCCAAGTTTACTGACGACGAGATACGTAGGAACCAATCCACCCGTAAAAAACATGGGAATCAGAAAAAAAGCAGTGAACAACCTTCGGCCGTAGAGCTCCTTGCGCGAGAGTGCGTACGCAGCAGGAATGTTGACGAACAATGAGAACGCCGTCCCCGCCAGAACATAAAGGATCGTGTTCTTGTATCCCGTCCAGAGTTGGTCATATTCGAATAGTTTTTGATAGCCTCGCAACGTGATTCCCTTGGGAAGCAGAAGGGTCTCCCCTGTTGCCACATAGGTTGGATCGCTGAAGGAGGCAATGACCACAAAGTACATTGGATACAGAGTGAGAATGACCAGCAAGATCGCAATGCTATAGATCACAATGTCAAAAATGACATCGCTCGCAGGTTTGGAGACAGCATTTTTCCGGGATGTGGCGCGAATGCTCATCGGGCATCCTTCCTTTCTGCTCTATAGGAGCGAATTTTCACTGACCTTGCGAGAAATCGCATTTACGGCCAGCAAGAGGATCATATTGATCACGTTGTTGAACATGCCTATGGCTGCAGATAAACTGTATTGGCTTTTGACCAGGCCAATCTTGTAGACATACGTGGAGATTAGCTCGCTGGTGCTGCCATTGAGCGTATTCTGCAAGAGGAATGCCTTTTCAAACCCAACGTTCATCACGCTGCCCATGCGCAAGATGAACATGATTGTAATTGTCGGAATCAGGGAAGGAATGTCGATGTAGAGAACTTTGTGGAACTTTGTTGCGCCGTCCACGGTTGCCGCTTCATAGAGGGTTGGGTCCACGGCGGACAGCGCCGCAACATACAGGATGCTGTCCCACCCCAGGTGCTGCCATACCTCTGACCATACATAGATGTGTGGAAACGCCGCAGCCGAGCCCATGAGGTTTGGAAGCTCAATCCCCACAAGCTCCAAAACTTTTGCAATCATGCCGTTGCTCGGCGACAAAAACAGCAGGATCATGCCACACATGACGACCGTCGAAATAAAATGCGGCAGATACGTGGAAACCTGAAAGAACTTCTTGAATCGAAGCGCATGCATCTGGTTGCACATGAGCGCCAACAAAACCGGCAGGGTAAAGGTTACCGCGATTGTATACAGGCTGATGACGAGCGTATTGCGAATGGTTGGCCAAAACTGGAAGGACCGAAAAAAGGTCAGAAAGTTCGCAAACCCCACCCACTCGCTCCCCCAGATGCCTTCCGCAGGCTTGTAATCCTTGAAAGCGATGACTACGCCGTACATGGGCGCGTACGTGAAGATCAGGAATACGATCACGGCGGGGGCCAGGAGCAGATAGAGCGGCGCACTCTGTTTGAGCCGCAGCCACACCCTTCTCTTTTTTACCGCAGTCTGTTCTGCACGGACATTCATTTTGCACTTCTCCTCCTTGCTCTTTTTCTATGTGGAAAATTGCCAATTTTTTTATCTAGGCAAAATTCTTTTAAATCTTTTCATGCTCTTTACGAAAATTTACGCATTCCCTCAAGGATTTGAATTAACAAATTAAACGATTAAGTTAATTATATTGGTAAATTTAAAATGCGGCAATAGCCACATCCACGTAGAATATGGCGAAATCCTCTTTCTGACTGTTTTTTTCTGTGCAACTTCGCCAAAAAAACAAAAACCAAACAAAGGGCGCCTTTGAAAAAGTTCAATCGTTCTTCAATCTTTTTTTGGTATACTGAAAAGGGAATCAACGGGGAGGTGTTGGCGTGCGCGTTTTGCTCGTGGAGGATGAAAAGCGGATGGCGCAGGCGCTGTGCGAGATCCTGCGGCAGGAGAAGTACGACGTGGACCACTGCGCTGACGGGCTGGAGGGATTGGCCGCGATCGAGGCCGGGGCCTATGACCTGGTCGTGCTGGACGTCATGCTGCCGCACAAGGACGGCTTTTCCATCGCGCGCGAGGCGCGCGCCAAGGGAATCCGCACGCCGATCCTCATGCTGACGGCCAAGAGCGAATTGGACGACACGGTGACGGGCCTGGACTGCGGCGCGGACGACTACCTCACCAAGCCCTTCCGCACGCGGGAGCTGCTGGCGCGGCTCCGGGCGCTCGGCCGGCGCAGCCTCCGCAGCGCCGACGGCGCGCTCGCCTTTGGCGACATCGAGCTGAACCGGGGCGCTTCCCTGCTCGTCTGCGGGGAAAACAGCGTGCGCCTGAGCGAAAAGGAGTTCCGCATCCTGGAGTACCTGATCGCAAACGCCGGCCAGATCCTCACGCGCGAGCAGCTCGCGGTCAAGATCTGGGGCTATGAGAGCGACGCGGAATACAACAACGTCGAGGTGTACATGTCCTTTGCGCGCAAAAAGCTGAACTTCGTCAAGGTGCGGACGGAGATCAAGGCCGTGCGCGGCGTGGGCTACGAGCTGAGGTATCGCGATGTTTAAGCAGTCCAGGCGAAAGATCGTCGCGGCGATTCTGTCGGTGCTGGTGCTGCTGCTCTTTGGCACCTTCTGCACGATCTATCTGGCCAGCTACGCGGACATGACGAGCGAAAACCGCGAGATGCTGGAGATCTTTGTCGAGGCCTATTCCCTGCCCGGGGAGCCGGGCGCAGACCCGGGCGCCTATGCCGGCCGGCCGCGCGACCCCCGCGGCAAGCCGCCGCTGCTGGAGCTGTCGACGTTCTACTCCGTCGCGCTGGACAGGGACGGCCAGGTGCTCAAGGTGGATACGGCCGACATCTCCACCCTGAGCGAGGCGTCCCTGACGGAGCTTGCGCGCAGGATCGTCGAGAGCGGCCGCGAGCAGGGCGTGGAAAACAACCTCACCTACCGCATGGCGGACAAGGGCGACTACATGCTCGTGGCCTTCCTGGACAACACCGCCATGCGGGAGAGCGCGAGCACCCTGATCGAGTACACGCTGATCTTTGGCGGCGCAGCGCTGGTGCTGCTGTTCTTCCTCTCGCGGTACCTGGCCAACCGCATCGTCGCGCCGCTGGAGGAGAGCTACCGCCGGCAGAAGCAGTTCATCTCCGACGCGGGGCACGAGAGGAAGACGCCCGTGGCCGTGGTCAACGCCAACCTCGAGCTCCTCTCCCGGGAGATCGGGGAAAACCCCTGGCTGGCGAACATCCAGTATGAGACGGAGCGCATGTCCGCGCTGATCCTGCAGCTGCTGGACCTTGCGCGCGCGGAGAACGTCGCGCCGCCCATGGAGGTGCTGGACCTGAGCCGCCTGGTCTACGGCGAAACGCTGCCGCTGGAGACGGTCGCCTACGAAAACGGGCTGGAGCTCACCAGCGCCGTCGAGGAGGGTCTGTTCGTGAACGGGAACAGCGTGCAGCTCAAGCAGCTCACCTCCATCCTCATCGACAACGCGATCCGGCACAGCGAGCGCGGGTCCGCCGTCGCCCTCTCGCTCCGCAGGGAGCGGAGCCACGCCGTGCTCTCGGTCGTGAACGCGGGGCCGCCCATCCCGGCCGAGGCCCAGAAGCAGATCTTCGAGCGCTTCTACCGCACGGACTCGGCCCGCACCGGCGAGGGTCAGAACTACGGCCTGGGCCTGGCCATCGCGAAGGCCATCGTCCTGGCCCACAAGGGCAGCATCGACGTGCGCTGCTGCGACGGCAAGGTGGAGTTCTACGCCCGCCTGCCGATCGCAAAAACTCCATAAAACCGCGGGGAAATCTTCAATCCTCTTTCAATCTTCCTCCTGTACAATGCGAGTCATGAAGACGTACAGGAGGTTTTTTCATGGCCGTTCAGACCGTTTTTCAACGCTATGAGATGAAGTACCTGCTGACGCAGGCGCAGAGGGAGGCCGTGCTGCGCGCACTGGAACCCCATATGGCCCTGGACCCATACGGCCGCACCGTCATCCGCAACCTCTACCTGGACACGGAGAGCTACTGCCTGATCCGCTGCTCCATCGAGAAGCCCGTCTACAAGGAAAAGATGCGCATCCGCTGCTACGGCCCGGCGCATCCGGACAGCCCCGTCTTTGTGGAGCTGAAGAAGAAGTACAAGAAGGTCGTCTACAAGCGCCGCCTCTCCCTGCCTGAAAAGGAGGCCATGGACTGGGTGCTCGGCCGGCGGGCGTGCCCGGCCGGCACGCAGATCTCCGAGGAGGTGGACTACTTCCTGCGCTACTACGCGCCCCTGCGGCCGGTGGCGTTCCTCTCCTACGCGCGGGAGGCGTATTTCGCCAAGGATGGATCGGATTTCCGCGTGACGTTCGACGACACGATCCTCTGCCGGCAGGACGACCTCTCCCTGGAATCCGGCGTCTACGGCGCGCCGCTGCTGCCCGCGGGCACGACCCTGATGGAGATCAAGTGCTCCGGCGGGATTCCGCTGTGGCTGACGCACGTCCTCTCCGCGCAGGGCATCCGCCAGACCTCCTTCTCCAAGTACGGGACCGCCTACCAGACCCTGATCTATCCGAATCTGCAGAAGGAGGCTGTGCGCTATGCTTGACTCGCTCTTCCGGGGGGCTGTTCGACTCCGACATCACGGTCGTCATCCGCGTGACGGACTTTTTGCTCTGCCTGGGGTGCGCGCTGCTGCTGGGGCTGGCGCTGGCCTTTGCCTACATGTTCCGCACGCGGTATACAAAGAGCTTCGTGGTGACGCTGGCGCTGCTGCCGGCGGTGGTGTGCGTGGTGATCCTGCTGGTCAACGGCAACGTGGGCACGGGCGTCGCGGTCGCGGGCGCGTTCAGCCTGGTGCGCTTCCGCTCCGTGCCGGGCACGGCCAAGGAGATCACCACGCTCTTCCTCGCCATGGGCGCAGGGCTCATCGCCGGCATGGGATACCTGGGCTATGCCGTGCTCTTTACGGTGGTGATGTGCGCGGTCTTCCTGCTCTACAACGCCCTGGACTTTGGCGCCCGGCGCAACGCCGCCTCCTACAAGACGCTCGCCGTCACCATCCCGGAGGACCTCGACTACACCGGCGTATTCGACGACATCTTCGCGGAGTACACCGCCGCGCACGACCTCGTCTCCGTCAAGACCACCAGCAGGGGCAGCATGTTCCGCCTGACCTACCAGGTGACGCTGCGCGACGCCACCCGGGAAAAGGAGATGCTCGACAAGATCCGCTGCCGAAACGGCAACCTGGAGATCCTGATCTCCACGCAGGACACCACGGTCGCCGAGCTTTGACCGAAAGGAGGACTTCTTCCATGAAGCGATGGATTTCCCTTCTCTGCGCGCTCAGCCTGCTGCTCGGCGCGCTCACGGGCTGCACCAGCGCGGACGCGCCGGCGGAATCCTCCGCCGCCGAGGCCCCCGCGGAAACCGCCGCCCCGCAGGAGAGCGCCGCTCCCTCCGCAGACGCGGCGGCGGACGCCTCCGCCCCTGCGGACTTCCCCCCGCAGACCGACGCGGACATGTTCACCGGCCGCGACACCCGCGCCGCCTACGACGAGGAGAGCGCGGTGCGCATCGAGCTCAACGGCAGCAGCATCTCCGCCAGCTCCGACAGCGTGCAGATCAACGGCACGACCGCGATCCTGACGGAGGAGGCGACCTATATCGTCTCCGGCACGCTGGACGACGGCATGCTCGTGGTCGACGCGGACGAGGCGGCCAAGCTGCAGATCGTGCTCGACAACGCGAGCATCACCAGCTCCACCTCGGCCGCGCTCTACGTGCTCGAGGCGGACAAGGTCTTCGTCACGCTCGCCGAGGGCTCCCAGAACGCCCTGGCCAACGGCGGGAGCTTTGTCGCCATCGACGACAGCGACATCGACGGCGCGGTCTATTCCAAGCAGGACCTCACCTTCAACGGCTCCGGGGCGCTGACCGTGACCTCCCCCGCCGGGCACGGCATCGTCGGCAGCGACGACCTGGTCCTCGCCGGCGGAACGTATACCGTCACCTCCGCCTCCCACGGCCTCAATGCCAACGACAGCGCGCGCATCACGGGCGAGACTGACCTGACCCTCGACGCCGGCAAGGACGGCATCCACGCCGAGAACAACAACGACGCGTCCCTGGGCTTCGTCTACATTTCGGGCGGGACCTTTGCCATCGAGGCCGAGGGCGACGGCATCAGCGCCGGCGCCTACCTGCAGATCACGGACGGCGCCTACGACCTCCTCGCCGGCGGCGGCAGCGTCAACGGCGAGAGCCAGTCCTCCACTTCCTGGGGCGGCTTCCGCGGCGGCCCCATGGAGACGGCGTCCAGCGCCGAGGAAACCTCCGAGAGCAGCACGAGCATGAAGGGCCTCAAGGCCGTGAGCAGCCTCGTGATCTCGGGCGGCGCGTTCACCATCGACGCCGCGGACGACGCCGTGCATTCCAACGCCGGCATGACCGTCTCCGGCGGCACTTTCGCCATCGCGACCGGCGACGACGCCTTCCACGCGGACGAGACGCTCACCGTGACCGGCGGCGCGATCGACATCTCCGAGAGCTACGAGGGCCTGGAGGCCCTGCTCCTGGACATCCAGGGCGGCGAGATCTCCCTCGTCTCCCGCTACGACGGCCTGAACGCGGCCGGCGGCACGGACGGCAGCGGCTCGGCCGGCGGCCGGGGCGGCCGGTTCGGCGGCGGCTGGATGGGCGGCGCACCCGAAGCGCCCGCCGGCCCGGGCGAGGCGCCGGAGCGCCCGGACGGCAGCGCCAAGGAACCGGCCGAGCCCCCGCAGGACGTGGCGGACGGGTCTGTCGCGCCCCCGGAGATGCCGGAGGGCGGCGGGCGCGGCAGCCGTGGCGGCATGGGCGGCGGCTTCTCCTCCGCTTCCTCGGGGGGCAGCATCGCCATCTCCGGCGGCACGCTGACCATCCAGGCCTCAGGCGACGGCCTGGACGCCAACGGCACGATCGAGATCACGGGCGGGACGACCGTGGTGACGGGCCCCACGTCCGGGGACACCGCCGTGCTGGACTACGACACCTCCGCGGCCATCGCGGGCGGCACGTTCCTCGGCACGGGCGCCGCGGGCATGGCGCAGACGTTCCGCAGCGCGGAGCAGGGCGTCACCGCCGAGCGGGTCAGCGGTTCCGCAGGGGACGAGATCGTCCTGGCGGACGCCAGCGGCACAGCGCTCCTCACCCTCTCCCCCGCGCTGGACTTCCAGTTCATCGTCCTCAGCAGCCCGGACCTCGTCTCCGGCGAAACCTACACCCTCACCGTCGGCGGCACTTCGACCGAGGTGCAGGCGGGCTGACGCCGCAAAAAACAGGAACGCCGCTTCCGCAGACGCGCGGAGGCGGCGTTCCCTTTTTTGCCCTGCGCCCAATGGCCTACTTTTTCAGCGCCCAATTCTGGCTCTCGGCCTGGAGCGCGGCCATGTGCGCGTAGAGGCCGTCCCTTGCCAGGAGTTCCTCCGGCGCGCCCTGCTCGGCGACGCGGCCGCCGGCCAGGACGACGATCTTGTCCGCGCCGGCCACGGTGCGCATGCGGTGCGCGATGACGAGCACGGTCTTTTCCCGGATGAGGCGGGAGAGCGCGGTCTGGATGAGCGTCTCGTTCTCCACGTCCAGAGAGGCGGTTGCCTCGTCCAGCAGGATGATCGGCGCGTTCTTGAGAAAGGCGCGGGCGATGGAGATGCGCTGCCGCTCCCCGCCGGAGAGCGCGCAGCCGTTTTCGCCGATGTTGCTGTTCCACTTGTCCGGCAGCTTTTCGGCGAACTCGTCGACGTTGGCCAGGCGCGCGGCGGCCAGGACCTCCGCATCCGTCGCGTCCTTGTTGCCGATGCGGATGTTCTCCAGGATCGAGTTGTCGAACAGCGTCACATCCTGGAACACGATGGAAAAGAGCGAGAGCAGCGCCTCGGGATCGGTCTTCGAGACGTCCATGCCGCCGATGGTGATTTTGCCGCGGCCGGCGTCCCAGAAGCGCGCGGCCAGGCGCGAGACCGTGGTCTTGCCCCCGCCCGAGGGCCCGACGAGCGCCGTGACCTGTCCCTGCCTGGCGGTGAAGCTGACGTCCTTTAGGACTTGTTCGCCGTCGGCATAGGCAAAGCCCACGCGATCGAAGACGATGTCGCAGCCGCGGTTCGTGAGCCGGCTCTCCCCCTGCTGGATGGGGTGGTCGAGGATTTCGTTCATGCGGGCGATGTTCGTGCGCGTGCTGATGACGGCGGCGAGGTTCTGCAGGGCGCTCTGCAGCGGGTCGTACAGGCGGGAGACGACCAGCAGGTACAGGAAGAAGGTCAGAAGGTCCAGCCTCCCCTGCGCCAGGAGCGACGAGCCCACCAGCGCGACCATCGCGATGCCGAGCTTGAGGATCAGCGACGCGGTGACGACAAAGGCCGCCAGGCCGAACTCATTGACGATGGAGCGATGCTCCACGGCGCGGATCTTCTTCTCCAGGCCCGCAAGGTACGCGCCTTCGGCGTTGTTGGCCTTGAGGTCCTGCACGGCCTCGATGCACTCCTGGATGCCGTCGGCGCAGGCCATCCGGGCGTCCATGGCCTTTTGGTTCATGCGCTCCTGAACCCTTGCCGAAAAGCCCACGATGGCAAAGGAGATCGGCAGCACCCACAGCGCAGCCAGCGCCATGCGCCAGTCGAAGGCGAAAAGGCCGATGGCCACGAGCGTCGTGGAGACGATGGCGCCGGCCAGCTCCGGCATGAAGTGGGAGAAGCTCTGCTCCAGGAACGTGCAGTCCGCCATGATCGTGCTGGTCAAATCCGCAAGGTCCTTCTTCCCAAAGAAGGAGAGGAGGATCTTGCGCAGCCGCTCGGCCAGCGCGATGCGGCGCACGCCGCTTTCCACATATGTGGCAAAGTACGTCGCGTTGTACTGCCAATACGTCGTCAGCAGGATCAGGGCTGCGCACGCGGCGCAGCCGGCCGCGCAGAGCGCCGCTGCGCTCCCCTGCACGCCGCCGGCCATCAGGCCCCGAACCAGCGCGTAGAGCAGGCTCACGGGCGCCATGAAGGAGAGATTCTGCACCACGCAGGCGATGCAGCCCTTGACCAGGTCCTTTGCCCCCTGTTCGGAGAGGGCGTAGCGCTTTTGCAGACGCTGGATCATGTTTCTTTACGCCTCCTTTGCGACCTTCCACTGCACGGAGGTCTGGTAGTTGTCCCACATGCGGCGGAAGAGCCCGCCCTTCTCCAGGAGCTCGCGGCTCGTGCCGCTCTCGACGATGCGGCCGTCCTGGACGACGCAGATGCGGTCTGCATGGGTCACGGTCGTGAGCCTGTGCGCGATGAGGAGGACGGTCTTTCCGCGGGAGAGTTCCGTGAAGGCCGCCTGGACCTTCGTCTCGTTGTCCGGGTCCGCAAAGGCGGTCGCCTCGTCGAGGATCAGGATGGGCGCGTTCTTGAGCATGGCGCGGGCGATGGCGATGCGCTGCTGCTCGCCCCCGGAGAGGTAGACGCCCTTGGTCCCGATGACGGTGTCCGCGCCCTGGGGAAATTTTTCGAGGATGTCGTCGCACTGGGCGCTGTGCAGGGCGCGCAGGACCTCCCCGCGCGTTGCGTCCGGCTTGCCCATGCGCACGTTCTCCAGGATCGAGGCCTTGAGGAGACGGCTGTTCTGGAACACGAAGGAGACGGTGTTCATCAGCTCCTCCTTGGAGATGTCCCGCACGTCCACGCCGCCGATCCGGACCGCGCCCTCCTGCGGGTCAAAGAAGCGGGAGACGAGGTTGGCCAGCGTGGTCTTGCCGCCGCCCGACGGGCCGACGAAGGCGACGGTCTGCCCGGCGGGGATGGTGAGCGACACGCCGCGCAGGGCGTCCTTCTCCCCGTCGTAACTGTAGCGCACGTGCGAGAGCTCGACGGAGGCGTCGCGGGGCGACTTCGGGTTCCGCGCCTCGGGCAGGGGCGCCAGGTTCCGCACGCTGTCGATGCGCTGGAGCGCGTCGTCCACGATCATGGCGTTCTCGCTCTGGAACATGATCCGGGTCAGCGTGACCGAGAGAATGGGCGTGATGAGGATGTAGAAGATCAGGTCAGACAGGAACTCCGGCGTGACGCCGCTGCGGGTGAAGAGCAGCGCGCCCGCGATCAGGAAGGCGAAGACGCCGTTGACCGCCGCGGTGTACAGCATCATGGGCAGGCGCAGCTCCTTTGTGTAGGCGATGACCCAAACCCGGTAGCGGTCGATGGAATCCTTGAACTTCTTGAACGTGAAGATGGTCTGCCCAAAGGTTTTGACCACGGGAATGCCGCGGATGTACTCCACCGCCTCGTTGGACATGTCGTCCAGCGCGTCCTGGTACTCCTTCATCTTCTGCTGCATGCGCGCGCCGGTCATGCGCATCAGGACCGCAAAGGCGAGCACGACGGGCACGAGGCTCAGCAGCCCCAGCCGCCAGTCGAACGCAAGCAGCAGCGCGAGCAGGCCGCAGGGCGTGGCGATGGCCCCCGCGCGGTCGGGCAGCTGGTGCGCAAGGTACGTCTCCGTGGCGGCGCTGGATTCGTTGACGATCTTGCGCAGACGGCCGCTCCCAAAGGCCTCCGCCGCGCCCAGGGGCAGCTTGACGATGTGCCGCATCGCCTCGATGCGCAGGTTCGTCGCGACGCGGAAGGCGCCCATGTGCGAGCACATCAGCCCGGCGATGTAGATCAGCACCGCAATCCCCGCAAAGAGCACGGCCAGCCAGCCGTTGCGCACGAGGCCCTGCGCGCGGGAGAAATCCGGCGCGGCGGCGAGCACCGCCTGCATGATCCGCCAGATGAAAACATAGGGCACCAGCGCGACCAGGGCGCTTGCGGCGGAGAGCACCCAGGACGCATAGCTCAGGTACCGGTGTCTGCCTGCATAGCCCAGCAAGCGCTTGAGGTTGGACTGCTTTTTCAACAAGATCCCTCCCTGGAACGATAGGATTTAAGTTAGTTATAACTAACTTGCGCGGAAAAAACAGGGGCTTCACTGCCCCAGGATCTTCATCCAGCCCGCCGTGTAGAAGCTGCGCATCTGGCGCAGGTAGTTTTCCGCTTCCGGATACGGCATTTCATGGAGGATGAGCTCAAAAAACGTGCGGAACATGCCGGTGATGAGGATGTGCTCCAGGCGCAGGTCGATCGCCGGCGCCGGGCGTCCCAGCTCCTCCAGGACGCGCAGATAGGCGTGGGTCGCCTCTGTCTCGATGCGGACCATCTCGTCGACGAGGCCGGCGTATCTCGTTCCCTCCGCGCTGCAGAGGAGGAGCTTGAAGGCCGGCAGGTTGTCGTAGGCATAGCGCAGCATCTCGAACATGCAGGCGCCGGAGATCTCGCCCAGGTTTTGCGGCTGTTCCGCGGGCGGGAGCGTTGCAAAGGCGTTCTGCGCCTTCCAAAACATCTGCAGGAAGTGGTCGTAGTGCTCCCCCACCAGCGCGCCGAAGAGCTCTTCCTTGCTCTTGTAGTACCCATAGAATGCGCCGGTCGTCATGCCGACGGACTTGACGATGTTCCGCAGCGAGGCCCCGAGAAATCCCTTCTGCAAAAACTCCGCCTGCGCCGCCCGATGGATGCTGGCCAGCGTGGTCAGGTTCGCCGTCATGGTTCGCACCTCCCAATATAACACCGTTATATCCCGAGCTCCAGGATAGCACCGATTCCCCCGCCCTGTCAAGCCCCAAATCCCTGCTCCGCTTCGGACAGGGCGGAAGAGGGCGGCGTTTCCGCCTCGCAAAACCGCATGTTGGGGAAGCGCGCCGCCATCGCTTCATCGCCAAAGGAGGCGTCGATCCAGCGGACGACGGGGTTGGCGGCCGGCCCCGCGCCTTCCGCCCTCCTGCGCCAGCGGACGAGCGCCGCGGAGGTGACCAGAAGGTCGGCCGCCAGGAAGACCGACAGCGCCGCGCAGGCCACCCTCCAGGCGCGCCCGCGCATCCGCTGCAGGAGGCGGGAAATGCCCGGAAACGCCAGCCAAACGAACAGGAGCCCCAGCGCGCCCCAGACCAGGGCGGTCTGCAGGCTGACCCGGCCGCCGAGGTTCAGGAAGTCCTGGCTGTAGTCCCAGGAGAAGGTGCCGAAGCACCGCTCCTGGAAGAGGCTGCCGAAGTATTCCACGGCCGCGCCCGACGCGGAAAAGGCCAGGAACTGCTGCACCGGATGCCGCCCCCGCAGAAGCACGGCGAGCAAATCGACCGCCACGGCGCCGACGCCGTAGATGACGCAGAACGGCCCCCAGACCGTCGCGGTGTGGCTCTCCCAATGGCCTTTGCGGACGATGCACCAAAGCCCCTCGAGCACAAAGCCTGTGACGCTGCCGATCAGAAACAGCCAAAACAGGGACGCATAGGAGACCTTCTGCTTCCCGATCGCTTGGGCGCGCGCTCCGCAGGCGGAAACGCGCTTCGCCATGCTGCCTTCCATGTCCATCTCTCCCATTTTTCTGGATTCTCTCCCCGGAGCCCCGGGGAACGGGAAGAGAATACCGGAGAGTTGTTTGCAAAAGGTTAAACCCGCGCAAGAGAAATATAAATCCGCAAAAAAGCGCCGGCCGGAAGTTCCGGCCGGCGCGCGGGCGCTCAGTCGCCAAGTTCGGCGCGGATGGCGTCGAAGTCGCCCTGGCGCAGGAGGGTGCACAGGCGCTGAAAGGGCGCATAGTCGTTCAGGGGCATGCCGGGGTTCGCAAAGGCCGTGGTGGAGAAGATCTCCTCCTTCGTATCCGCGCGCACGATGCACAGGCGCGAGATGCGCGTCATGGGGAAGCTGTACTGGTTGAAGTGGCGGACGCGGTCGGTGAAGGTCAGTGTCCCCATGGGCGTCTCGGGGAGCCGGCACCGGATGTTCTCGACCGGCTCGGGGAGGGAGAGGTCGTCGGGCGCGCCCGCCGCGCGCAGGGTATACCGCGCCGCGTCAAAGAGGACGAGCGAGCCGTTGAGCACCGCAAAGCCATCGGCATCCAGGAGCTTGCTGCATCCCTCGAAGGTTTTGTCGTCGATTCGTGTTCCGCGCGGGAGGTTCGCTTCGACGAGGTTTTCGCAGTTATGAAAGGCGCGGTAGCCAATCCATTCCAGGGACTCGGGCAGGGAGATGCTGCGCAGCGTCTCGCAATTCTCGAAAGCAAATCGTTCCATCTTCCGCACGCCCTCGGGGAGGACGACGCGGAGCGGCGCGCTGATCTTTTCACCGCTGTTGGAAAAGGCACTGGAGCCAATCTCCCGCACGCCGTCCGGCACGCGGACGGTTTCGGCCGCGCCCCGGTAGCTCAAAAGCCGGTCGCCCAGGATCTGAAAGCCGTTTTCGTCGTAGAGGTTCTCACACTTCCAAAAGGCGAAGTCAAACACTTCGACCCCTTCGGCGATGCGGACCTCGCGCAGTGTGGACGGGGCTGCAAAGTCCGAGATGCGGACGGGCTCGCCGGCGATGCGGGCGGGGATGTCGATGCTGCTCTCCTTGCCGAGATAGCGGACGATCTCCACACCAGGCGTGAGAAAAAAGGGCATCGGTTTCTGCGGCCGGACGATCTTGATGTCAAAGTCCACGGCAAACTCCTCCAGCGCGCCGGAAAAGTCCGGGATCTCGCCCTTCGGCAGCAGGCGCAGGGGCTGGAACGGCGCGGCGGTCACCTCCCGCTCCTGCACACCGGAAAGGACCTCGCCGCGCAGAAACTTCCAGGCCTCCGGCTTGCATATCCCCTTCCAGGAGGGGATCAGGCGAATGCCCCGATGCATGGCGTGCGGGTACAGGTCGTAGCGCACCCATTCAAAGATGTGGAGCGTGCTGTGCGGCTGCTCGATGTCCGAGAGGAGCGCGATGCTGCGCAGGTGCGCAAACGCGTGCCATCCGCTTTCCTCCAGGCGCCGAAACTCCTTGTGCAGGTTCAGCCCGCCCCGGCGGAGCGCCGTTTGATCGACGCCCAGGACGAGCCGAATCTCGTGCTGAACCTCCTCGTAGTTTTTGGGTGTGGAAAACCGCGTAGGGTCCATGGACAGGTGCAGGGGTCCTCGCTCGTCCTCGTAAAAGGTGGATTCCAGGATCTCAGGGCTTCCTTCCTCGAAGAGAAGACCCACGGCGATGTGGATCATGGTCATGCGGCGCTCCTCCTTTTGGCACGGCTTTTCCCGATTGTACCACAAGGCGGGGCAAATCGCCACCCCGCTCCCTTTGCGGGAATCCTCGCCTCCGTTCACAGGATTGCGTTGACGACCAGGCCAGCGGCCAGGGAAAAGCCCATCACAAACGCGAGGTAAAGCAGGAAGTGCTTCCACCCCAGGACGATTTTGAGTGCGCCGAGGTTGGTGATCTTGGTCGAAGGTCCCGTGAGCAGGAACGCCGCGGCGCTGCCCGGGCGCATGCCGTCCAGGAGCCACTGCTGGAGCAGGGGGATCGTTCCGCCGCCGCAGGCGTACAGGGGCACGCCGACCGTCGCGGCCATCAGCACGCCCAGGGCCTCGTTTCCCCCAAAGAGGGCCGTCATGGTCTCCGCGGGCACATACCGCTGAAAGGCGGCGGAGAGCAGCACGCCCAGGAAGAAGAATCCCGCCGTGGCCCTGACGTTGCGCCACAGGTTTTTCCCGTAGCGCCGGAGGGGGTTGGGGTCCGTGTCGCGGTTTTCGGGCTCGGCAAAGCCGCGGAAGTTGAAGAAGCTTTCCCTCCTGCACAGCGCGCGGACGAGCGCGCCCGCGGCCACCCCGCACAGGAAGCAGGAGATCAGGCGCACCGCAAGCATCGCGCCGCCCAGGGCCGCGCTGTAGAGGAGCAGCTGCGGGTTGAGCAGGATGGAGGACATCATGAAGGCGGCGAGCCAATCGTCCCGCATCCCGCTGCGGGAGAGCGAGGCGGCGATGGGGATGGTGCCGTACATGCACAGGGGCGAGGCAATGCCCAGGGCGCTGGCCGCCGCGATGCCCAGCGCGCCGGCGCGCCCGCCGCGCAGGGAAAGGAGCGCGCGGCGGATCGCGTCCTTGGCAAAGACCGAGACCGCGGACCCCACGAGCATGCCCAGCGCCCACCAGCCGAGGATCTGCTCCAACTGCACGGTGAAGTAGTACCAGAGGTAGACCGCTTCCCGGTGCAGGAGCGCGGGCAGGTCATTCATCCAGGTGCACCAATTCGTATGTGCGGCTGCCCAGGCCGATCTCCTCGGCGTGTTCGAGCGTGAGCAGACCGTTGCGCGACTCGATGCGCTGCACGAGGGAATCCCCGTCCGGCGCTGCGTAGACGAGGTCAATGCAGGCCTGGTCCAGCGCGACGGGGTCCATGGACGCGAGGATGCCGATGTCGTGCATGTCGGGCTCGGCCGGGCTGCCGTCGCAGTCGCAGTCCACGGAGAGCCGGTTCATGACGTTGATGTAGAGCATGTTTCCCTCCATGTAGTCGGCGACGGACTTGCCCGCCTCCGCCATGGACGAGAGGAACGCATCCTGGTTCCCGCTCCACATGCTTCCGCCCGTGCCGCCGGAATGGATGTGCGACTTTCCCACTGCGGAAGCGATGCCGATGGAGATGTTCTTGATCGCGCCGCCGAAGCCGGCCATGGAGTGCCCCTTGAAGTGGGAGAGCACCACAATGTAGTCGTAGTTCGCAAGGTTGGCGCCCACGTAGTTCTCCGCAAGGTAGGCCCCGCCCTCGACCGGAAGGGTCAGGGACCCTTCCGCATCCAGGATGTCCACGTCCGCGATGGCGGTATATCCGTGGTCCTGCGCGAGCTGGAGGTGATAGGCGGTGTTGGCCCGCTGCCCGCCATAGGCCGTGTTGCACTCCACGATCGTGCCATGGACGGACGCAACGAGGTCCCTGATGAGCTCGGGCCGCAGGTAGTTGCTCCCGGTCTCGCCCGTGCTGATCTTCACCGCCACGTTTTCTGCGGGCAGGACGGCGCCCAGGGCCTCGTAGACGGCCTGGAGTCCCTCGGGGCTGATGTCCGCCGTCCTGTAGACGACCGGGTCCCCTTCCGTCTCCTGCGCAGGGGCGGCCGCCGTCTCCTCCGCCTGCGGCGTGGGCGCGGCGGTCTGGGTCGGCGCGGCGGTCGGCGCCTCTGCGGACGCCGCAGGGGGATCTGCCGGCGCGCATCCCGTCAAAAGGCCCGTGAGCAGGGCGGCGGCGAAGCAAATGGACAGCTGCTTCTTCATGGGTTCCCGCCTCCTATCCTTCGGCGACCGCCACGGTGACCGTGCCGGTCAAATCGCGGATGGACTCCGCGCCCGAGACCGCGCGCCCCAGCGCGAACAACGAGGCATTCTCCGAGAAATCGTCGTAGAAGAGCACGACGTCCCCCCAGGGCTCGTAATACGCCAGGACGCCCGCGCCGCCCGAGGCCGCCGGCGCGCCCGCGGTCTCCAGGGCCTGCGGCGGGTAGAAGATCTTTTCGTTCGTGCTGTAGTCCTCGATCTCGATGGTGAGGGGGAGCTGCGCCAGGAGCGCGTCGGCGGCGGCATTGTCCTCGAGCGCGTAGGTGACGGCGGTCTCGCCGCTGCGGACCTCGATGGTGCGCGCCTGCGCCGCCTCCGCGCCGCCCGAGGCCAGGCCCAGCTCCGCCACCCAGCTCTGGATCTCCTCCTGCGAGGAGGCGGCGTCCTCCTCATAGCAGTCGAACACGTTGTCCGAGAACCGGGCCTCCGGCGCGGCCGCGGTCAGGATCTCCACGCTGCGCGCCAGGCCCCCGGTCCCGTGCGAGCAGAAGAGGTAGACCTGCTTGCCGGAGAGGTCGTTCTCCTCCAGGAAGGTGAGCAGCGCCATGGGCACGCCGTACCACCAGTTGGGATAGCCGAGGAAGACCACGTCGTATTGATCGAGGTTCTCCACGCGCCGGACGAGCGCCGGACGGGCGTCGTCGCCGCGCTCCTGGTTGGCGCGCTCCAGGCACGCGTCCCAGTCGCTGGGATAGGGGTCCGTCACCTGGATGGAGAAGAGGTCGCCGCCGGTCTCCTCCTGCACCCAGCCCGCGAGCTGCTGCACGTTTCCGGGGGCCAGGACGCTGGGCGAGGTCACGGCGTCCACGTCGCCCTCCAGGACGGCGTTTTCCGCCCAGGAGAAGTAGGCGATGAGCACGTTGCTCTCCCCGCTCGCCGTGGGCGCAGGGCTGGACGGCGCATCCCCGGACTCCGCCGGGGCGGCGGACTCCGTCGGGGCGGCGGACTCCGTCGGGGTGGCGGACTCCGCTGGGGTTTCGGGCGTCGAGTCGGGCGACTCCGCCGGGGAGGGCGCGGCGGCCTCTCCCCCGCTCTGGCAGCCGGGGATCAAAAGGAGCAGCGTCGCTGCGAGCACAAGGGATAGGAATTTCTTCATTGGGGTGGTTCCTCCTGTTGGGTGCGGCGGCGCGCGTGCGCCCGCCGCGTCGTTTGGAGCGGATGGCCATCTGGGTTCGGATTCCTGGATTCATTATAAAATCGCCTGCGCTCCTCGTCCAATACCTATACCTTATTTGCTTGCATTCGTTTTCTCTATAAAATAGCGTCGCCGGTTTTCCTGCGCACAAGAACCGCCCTCCGGAAGGGTTTCCGGAGGGCGGTTCCGATGCATTTACACGGTTGCGAAATGCTTCTGCACCGCGTAGTAGGCGGGCTTGGGTTCTTCGTCCGGTGTGGTGATGCCCCAGGCGGTCTCGCAGGGGCAGTTCGGATAGCGGCAGTTGAAGCAGACGTCCGGGTCGCTCCAGCTGTAGACGAACGCGCCGCACACGTGCGGATGCGCCAGGATCTTGCCCAGCGCCTCGTCCAGGAAGGCGGCCTGCCCATCGTCCGTGTGGCGGTACTTCTTGCTGCCGCCCGGCCACTTGCGCAGCAGGTGCGGCATGTAGCCGAGCGCGTTCTTCGCCCACTCCTGGCGCGGGCTCTCCAGCACGCGCTTGGCCAGGGCGTAGGGAATGCGCTCCAGGAAGGCCTCGGGGTTCTCGTAGACGGCCTCCAGGCTGTCAAAGCCCGTGGAGCGGACGTAGGCCAGGGCCTCCTCGGGGGTGTAGATCTCGCCCGCGCTGGAGAAGCCGAACTCCTGCACCAGGACCGGCAGGCCCACGGCGTTGTAGGTGGCGTCGATCTCGCCGAGGATGTCGTCGGGCTCGCCGTCGGACCAGGTGCCGCGGTAGGAGTCCACGCCCATGTAGTCCACCAGGTCGTGATAGGGCCGGACCTGCTCGATCATGGCCTGCACCTCCGGGCCGACGCCCGCGCTGTTGTAGCCGAGGATAGCGTCCGGATCGCCGGCGTGCACACCCCGGATGCCCGCGATGAGGAAGGCGGGAACCTGCTCCATCGTCAGGGGGACGCGGAAGTGGAACACGTTGAGCTCGTTGGTGATCTGGTATCCGCGCAGGCCCGCGGCCTTCAGGTCCGCGGCCATCCAGCGGAGCGTCTCTTCCACGACGGCCAGGCCCTCGGCCGAGGCCGGGTCCACGCCGAACTGGGCGAACGCCTTGGGATAGGGCGTGACGCACATGGTGTTCAGGCCCCGCGCGGCGCAGCGCCGCACCTTGTCGCGGTAGGCGATGTAGGCCGGGGTCAGTTCCCCGAACTTCCCGGGCTGGAAGGGAAAGGGAACGTCCTCCCGGTTCCAGCGGATGTTGGCGGCCGCGATGCAGTCGAGCTTTTCACGGGCATGGCACACGCCCGCGATGAAGCGGCCTTCCTTGGGCAGAATGTGCATAGCGATTCCATCCTTTCCGTCTTGTCAGTGGTTGTATTTGCGCACGTTCTCCTGCATGGCGTAGTACGCGGGCTTGGGATGGTTCTTGCCATCGGTCAGGCTCCAGGAGCACTCGGAGGGGCAGTTGGGCTTGCCGCAGTGCCAGCAGATCTCATCGTCCCCCCAGGAGTAGAAGAGGAAGCCCATGCAGTTCGGGTACGTCAGCAGTAGCCGCACGCCGGCCGCGACGTAGGCGGCCTGCTCCTCCTCGGACTGCCCCTTGCGCCAGGCGTTGCGGAAGTGGCCGCCGTCGCAGGGCTTTGCCGGGCCGTCCGGGTCGGGCGCGCCGCCGGTGGAGGGATAGCCCCATTCGTTGATGAGCACGGGCTTTCCCGTCAGGTCGTGCAGGTAGTCGATCACCTCGACCCAGTCCTGCACCTTGCCCGGCGCCCAGGAGCCGTAGTAGCCGTCCGCGCCGACGTAATCCATGAGGTCCGGATGGTCCCGGTAGCAGGCGTCGTACAGGACGCGGGCCTCCGGCGAGGTCGCGTTGGCCGGGTTGATGCCCAGCTTTGCCGCCGGGTTGCCGGCGCGCAGGCCCTCGGCCTGCGCGACCAGGTAGCGCGCCGCCTGCTCCAGGGTCATCTCGCCGTGGAACTCGAGGATGTCCATCTCGTTGGAGACCTGCCACAGGTCGATGTAGTCGCGCGTGTCCTCCGCCAGCTTCTTCGCCGCACGGTAGGTTACCTCGTAGAACCGGTCGCTGTCAAAGGAGCCCGCCCAGTCGGGAATCGCGCGGTAGGTCTGGCGCTTGCCGGTTTCCGGGTTGTAGCGGAAGCCCGCCGGGATCGGCGAGACGCAGGCCTGCTTCATGCCGGCCGCCTTGGCCTCCTTGTAGCGGGCAAACCACCGCGTGTACGAAGGGGTGATGTCCTCCTCGCTCCGGCCAAAGGGGAACTCGGAATTCTGGCGCACCCACTCGATGCCCGCGGCCTTCATCAGGTCGTAATCCACGCCGTCCCGCGGGGACCAGGGGCTGACGCCCACGATTCGCTTGCTCATTCGGAAATCCTCCTAACAAGGGGCGCGCGGGGGAAGCGGGCGGTCCGTCCGGGGCCGCCCCTTCCGCGCTGCGCTCATTCGCCCAGGAGATCGTAGACCGCCTGGAGCTGCTCGTCGTTCTGCATAGCGTTGTCGTAGTAGAACTGGTACATCTCGTCGACGCGGTAGGCATCCAGGCCCGCGATCAGCTCGTCGCGCTGGGCCTCAAAGGCGGCGTCGTCCTCAGCCAGGATGCACGCGACATAGCCCTGGTTCAGGTAGTCGCGCAGGTTCGTGGCATAGGTCTGCAGCTCATCCGGCAGGGTGCCCCAGGTGATCAGGGTCGAGTTGGTGTAGGTGTTCATGCCGTCCATGTACACGTCGTTCATGCTGTCCTTGCCGTAGTGGGCGAGGAAGTCCTCGTGCGTCTCGGTCAGCGGGAAGGCGTCGGAGAGCAGGTCGACGGACTGGCCGTCCTCCGGGTTGATCGTCGCGCTGGCGTAGCCGCAGAACAGGCGGAAGATGCGGGCGCCGGTCTCCAGGCTGTTCTCGATGGTCTCCTCCTCGTTCATGCCGATGAAGTCCTCGTTGATGATGGTCGCCTTGCCGTCGACCATGTCCCAGTTGGAGCCGATCACGCCGTCGTGCGCGATGCGCGAGAATTCAAAAGAAGAGAGGAAGTCCAGCAGCTGCACGGCGCGCTCGGGCGTCTCGCAGGTCTTTGCGACGACCCACTGGCGCTCGCCCTTGACCATGTTGTCAAAGAGCGTGACGTTCTTGTAGCCAAAGTCCTTCGAGGGCAGGCAGATCATCTGCTTTTCCGGCGTGCCGTCGGCGATGAAGTTAGCGTTGGCGCTGCCGGCGGTCCAGGTGAGCACCGTCATCAGGTAGTTGCCCGCGCCGGACTTATCCATGTAGTTCTGGTAGGTCTGCGTGAAGGAGTCCGGGTCGAACACGCCGAGCTGGTTGAGCTTGTTGGCCCAGCGCAGGGCCTGCCACACATAGGAGGACGTGTCCTTGAGGGGGCTTGTGGGCAGGATCTCCCGGGTCTCGATGTCCACGGCCAGGATGTTGTCCGGGCCGGTGGAGTAGCCCATCATGAGCGCCTGCGGCCAGAGGATGGAGTCCGGGATGCCGTTGTTCCAGGCGCCGGCCGCATAGGTGGGCTGTCCGCTCTTGTTCTGCGGCTCCAGCGCCTGCATCTGCGCCAGCACCTCGCACAGCTCGTCCGTGGTGGTGATCTGCGGGTAGCCGAGCTGCTGATACAGGTCCCAGCGGATGTAGTAGCCGCGCTGCGGGCCGAGTCCTGCGCTGTCCCAGTAGCCCTTGTTCAGGCCGATCTTGTAGAGCTTGCCGTCCGGGGCATCCAGGCGGTTGGCCGCCATCATGGCCTGGGCGTTGTTGTCCGCGTTCAGGTTCGGGGCATAGTCTGCGATGTAGTCGTCCAGCGCGTAGATGAGGCCGCCCTCGATCAGGCTGTTGAGCTGCGCGTCGCCGCCGTTGATGCAGAAGACGTCGGGCAGGTCGTTTGCCGCGATCATCGCGTTGAGGCGGTTCTGCGAGTCGCCGGAGTCGGGCAGCATGACAAGGTCAATGGAGATGCCCGTGTTCTCGCGGATGTACTGGGCGACGGCGTCCTCCATGATGCCGTTCTCCATGTAATCGGAGCCGCCGATGTTGCCCTGCACCGTCAGGGTGACGGGCTCCATACCGCTGTCCTGGCCGCCGTCCGCTGGGGCCTCTGTGGACGCCTCGCCCGAGGGCGCGCCGTCTTCCGGGGCCGTCGTGCTCTCCGGCGCCGCGCTGCACGCGGTGACAAGCAGCATCAGGAGCGCCACGGTCAGGGCCAGCCATCGTTTGGTCTTCATGAAAACACCCTCCTTAAATGATGTGTATTGCAGCACGGCCTTGGGCCGTTGATGCCTATCCCTTCACAGCCCCCAGCATGATGCCCTTTACGAAGTACTTCTGCATAAAGGGGTAGACCATGATGATGGGCAGGACCGTCAGCATGCTCAGCGCGTAGCGCAGGCCGAGCTCCGTGGTGGCCTTGGAGCGCAGCAGGCTGGAGCTGGAGGTCGTGTTGGTGACGTTGGAGCTCTCGTTGGCCAGGTTCATGTAGAGCTGGTACTGCAGCGTGGAGAGCTTGGGGTCCGAGACGAGGTAGAAGTTATCCGACCAGGCGTTCCATTGGTTCACCGCGCAGAACACGATCAGGCAGGCGATGATCGGCATGGACATGGGCAGGATGAGCCGCGCGTAAATGGTCAGCACGCCCGCGCCGTCGATCTTGGCGGATTCCTCCACGGAGGCCGGGATGGACTCGATGTACGTCTTGGACAGCACCACATAGTACGCGCCGACCGCGCTTGGCAGGATGTAGAGCAGGAAGTTGTTCTTCAGCCCGAGGTTCACCATCAGGATGTACCAGGGGATCAGCCCGGCGTTGAAGTACATCGTCGCGACCACGAAGCGATAGACCCACTTGCGCAAGGGCAGCTCGCTCTGGGTGACCATGTACCCCAGGAAGGAGGAGCAGATCACGGTCAGCGCCGTGCCCAGGACGGTCCTGGCCACGGAGACCACGATGCTGTTGGGGATGTTGGGCATCTGCAGCAGGGACTTGTAGAACTCCAGGGAGAAGTCCTCCGGGAGGATGTACACGCCCCGGACCACCGCGTCCGCGCCGCTGATGGAGTTGATGAAGATGAAGTACAGCGGGTACACGCACAGGAACGCAAAGACGATGAGGAGAAAGAAGTTCAGACCTCGCAAGAATTTGCTGCTCAGGGATTTGGTTTGTCTGCGCATGCCGTCTCTGCCTCCTTTCAGAAGATGGATTCGCCGCGGATCGCCTTGGAGGCGAGGTTGGCGAGGGTCAGCAGCACGATGCTCACCAGCGACTTAAAGATGCCCATTGCGGTCGAGAGGGAGAACTGCAGGTTGGACAGGCCGATTTTGTAAATATAGGTGTCCAGGACCTCCAGCTTGTTCATCGTCAGCGCGTTTTGGAACACATAGTACTGCTCAAAGCCGTTGCTGAGCATGTTGGCGATCGACATCAGCAGCAGCACGAAGAACGTCGACATCAGGCCCGGGACCGTCACGTGCAGGATCTTCTGGAAGGTGCCCGCGCCGTCCACGTCGGCCGCGTCGTAGAGCTCCTGGTCAATGCCGGTGATCGCGGCAAAGTAGATGATGGCGTTCCACCCGGAGTTCTTCCAGACGCTGATGCAGATCTGGAACGCCCAGGCCAGGTCCGCGTTGATCAGGATGTTCGTCGGCTTCTCGATGAGGCCCAGGCTCAGCAGGATCTGGTTCACCGCGCCGTTGCTCGTGTTGAACAGGGCGAAGAACAGCGAGTAGACCAGCACCCAGGAGATGAAGTTCGGCAGCGAGGTCGCGGTTTGGATCGTCTTTTGAAACCGCCCCGTCCAGCCGCCGCTCAGCTGCGTGACCATGATGGCCAGGATCGCCGGCAGGGGCGAGAGCAGGATGCCCGCAAGGCTCAGCACGAGCGTGTTGCGCATGACGGTCGGGAAATAGCCGACGCCCGAGAACATCATCTTGAAATAGGTCAGGCCCACATAGTCCAGCGCAAAGATGGAGCGGCCCGGGACGTAGTCGGCAAAGGCGTAGCACCAGCCGAGCAGGGGCAGGTAGCTGAAGACGAAGACCAGCGCAAGCATGGGCAGCACCAGCAGAAACATCTTGAGGCCCGTCTGCCGTCGCGCCGTCCAGAATGGTTTTGCGCCCTTGGGTTGGGATATGCTGTACGATCCAGTGCTCATTGCGCACCTCCTCCGTTTTTTTTGAAATCAGCCGCTGCCGGAGGGCGTTCGCCCGCCTGTTTTTTTGCCGCGCCCCCTTGTTTTTGTCTCTTTTCGGGCCTTTCCCGCCCTCTCCGATGCAGTCGGGCCGCTTTCTTCGCTTTGCCAGTCCGGATTCCCCTGTGCAAATTTCTATGTGCCTTCGAATGTGCAGATGCCGCAGAACCTTCGCCTTTCCCGGAAAAGATTGCCGGTGCATTTCGATGGACTGCGCAATGATGTGGACCTGGGAGTCTTCAGATTCATTTTCAGAAAATCAATGGCAAAATCAACAAAATCAATGGCAAAATCAATGTTTTTCATCCAATTTTCAGAATATTCCTTGCATGAATTATAGAACATCGTCTATCTTATTTATTGGTTTATTGCTTTTCGTCATGGATGAACGAAAATCTGCAAAAAGAGCGCAGAACGCGCGCGGCCTTCGACCTGGCGGTTTCGAGGGGACGCGCGCCTGTCTTGCCGTCTTTTGTCCGGGGGCGCCCGGCCGGGACCTTGCGCGCAGCCGAGACCGTCGAATGAAGAGAGGAGCCTATGTACAGAATCTACTGGGTGGACGCGGACAGCTCGTTCCTCTCTGCCCTCCTCCAGGCGCACCCGTTGGAGCCCCAGGGCTTCCGGCTGATCGGCTCCAGCTCCGATCCGGTGCGCGCGCGCAAGGAGATCCTCCGCCTGCAGCCGGACGTGGTCTTTACGGAGGTCGAGCTGCCGGCCCTGTCCGGCCTGGAGCTGATCCGCTCCGTGCGCGAGCGGCGGCCCGAGATCGTGTTCGTGATCGTCAGCGGCGCGCGCAAGTTCGAATACGCGCAGCGGGCCCTGCGGCTCCGGGTCTACGATTACTGCCTGAAGCCCGTGCAGGAGGAGCACTTCCAGTCCCTCCTGCAGCAGCTGTACCGGACCCTTGCCCGCAGCCGGCGCGCGCCCGCCGCGGGCAAGGGCGCGCCGGAGGGGGAAACGGAGAACGTGCACTTCAACGACCTGAAGCGCTACGTCGACGCGCACTACTGCAGGCCCCTGACGCTGACCGAGCTCTCCAAGATCTTTTACCTGAGCACCAACTACTGCGGCTATCTGTTCAAGCGCTATACGGGGAGCACGTTCGTGCAGTACGTGCGGGGCCTGCGGCTGGAGCGGGCCAAGCACCTGCTCGGGACGACCGTGCTCCCGGTGGCGCAGATCGCAGCCAGCGTGGGCTACGTGGACCTGTCGCGCTTCAGCCGGCTCTTCAAGTCGGAGGTCGGGCTCACGCCCGCGCAGTACCGCGCGCGGGCGCGCGGCAAGGCGCCGCCGCCCTGAGCGCCCTCCCCCGCTTTTTCCCAAAGACCGGAAAGTGTCGCAAAAGCGGACACTTTCCGGTCTTTGTCCATATAAAAAAAGCGCGGGGCGAGGTATACTGGGTTTCAGAAAGATCGTCAGAAAGGGGTTTTGACAGATGAAAAAGGGAAGGGTTCTCGGCATTGTGGAGCTCATTTTGGGCATTCTTCTGATTCTTCTGGGATTGTTTACGTTTCTCCATCCCTCGTCTGTGCTCGGCGGGATCGCCGCGGTCTATGGCGCAATCGCGCTCATCACGGGCATTGCGGACATCGTCTTCTACGCCAAGATGGAGCGGCGCACGGGCTTTGGGCCGGTGGTCTCGCTGGTGACGGGCATCCTGAGCGTGATCGCGGGCATCCTGATCCTCTTCAACCTCTCGGCCGGCGCGTGGCTCGTCGCGACGCTTTTCCCGATCTGGTTCCTGGCGCACTGCATCTCGCGCCTGGCGCAGCTGCCGTTCACCCGCATGACCTCCGGGAGCGCCGCGTTCTGGTTTTCGCTGGTGCTGAACATCCTGGGGCTCGTGCTGGGCGTCCTGCTGCTGGCCAACCCCGTGCTCTCCATCCTCTCGAGCGGGTGGATCATCGGCGCATACCTGATCGCGTTGGGCATGGACAGCCTGTTCTACGCGCTCTCGCTGCTGAGCAGCCGGCTGTAAGGAGGCGCACATGGAACCGATGCGCATCCTCGTGACGCTGGACGAGGCCTATCTTCCCCCGCTGCAGGTGCTGCTGACCTCGCTGCACGTCAACCATCCGGGCGAAAGCATGGAGATCTGCCTGCTGCACGACGGCATTCCCGCAGAACCGCTGGGCGCTGTGGAGCGGCAGTGCGCGCAGTACGGCTTTTCCCTGCGCCCGGTGGAGGTGGACGGCGCGGTCTTTGCCAACGCGCCCGTCACGCGGCAATACCCGCAGGCGATGTACTACCGCCTGCTCGCGCCGCACCTCCTGCCCGAGGGGCTGGACCGCGCGCTCTACCTGGACCCGGACACGCTGGTGATCAACTCCCTGCGCCCGCTCTGGGACCTGGACCTCGCGGGGCACCTGTTTGCGGCGGCCTCGCACACGGGGAAGACGGAGCTCGTGCACAACCTCAACCAGGTGCGGCTCAAGACCGACCGGGAATACTTCAACTCCGGCGTTCTGCTGATGGACCTGGAGGCCGGCCGGCGCGAGATCCAGCCGGGGGCGATCTTCCGCTATGCGCAGGAGCACGCCAAGGAGCTGGTCCTGCCGGACCAGGACATCCTCAACGCGCTCTACGCCAGCCGCATCCTCGCGCTGGACGACTACGTCTGGAACTACGACGCGCGCAACTACAACACCTATCTGCTGCGCAGCGCGGGCATCCGCGACCTGGACTGGGTCATGGCGCACACCGCGGTCCTCCACTTCTGCGGCAAGGCCAAGCCCTGGCGGCGCGGGTATCTGCACCGGTTCGGCATCCTGTACAAGCACTACATGGAGCTGACGCGGCGCACGGGCTTTTACCTGGGCTGACGAAAAACCGCCCAGCCGCGTGCAAATCGCGGCTGGGCGGTTTTTTTGAGCGACTGCTCAAGCCCCGTTCTTTTTCTCCATGCTTTGAAAGATGGCGGTCAGGAGCGTCTCCATCCACTGGATGAGGCGTTCCTGATCGAGGTCCTTTTTGCCGCCATAGGTCAGCAGGATGCCGACCAGGCCGTAGACGCTGAAGCGGATGGCCGCCTCGACCTCCGCGGAGTCCTCGGGCAGGGCGATCTGCCTGTGCCGCGCCACCTCCCACAGGTAGGCGGTGACCAGGTCGGCCAGGATGGTCTCGATCTGGGCGCGCCGCTGCGATTCCAACAGGCGGCGCAAAAGCGCGTGGTTCTCCACCGCGTAGGAGAGGAACGCGTGAAGCGCCTCGTGCGTCGTTTCGGCCTGCATGCTCCGCTCGGCCAGCTTCTGGGCGTCCTGCTGGGCCAGCCACTCCAGCACGTCCATGAGGTCGCGGAAGTGGTAGTAGAACGTCTGCCGGGAGATGCCGCAGGCTTCGATCAGGGAACTTACGGTGATCTTGTCAATGCTCTTGTTGCGGAGCATTTCCTCGAGCGCATTTGCGATGATGCGCTTCGTGTCGATGGGCATCGGATTTCCTCCCCCCGCTCTTTGTCCGTTCCATGCCGCTCAGAGCGCGAGGACTGCGTAGCCGTGCGCCTTCAGCGTCGCCTGCACGCGCCCCGCCCCGCCGCAGTCGACGGCCGCGCCGTCGGAGAGCAACACCGAGGGGCTGCGCGCCGCCAGGTCCGCCGCGACCGCGAGGTCGCGGTCCGTGGGGTTGGCGAGGACCGCCGCGGCGCGGCCGCCCAGCCAGCGCCGGAAGACCAAGGCCTCGCCGGCGTCCACGAATTCCAGGCCGGCGCTGAGGCCGAACTCCGGCCGCTCGCGCAGGGTGCGCAGCGCGCGCACGAGGGCGAGGCGCTGCCGCCCCCTTTCGGTGCACGCGTTCTGCCAATCGATCACCAGGTTTGCGCCGCAGAAGCGGTTCGCCCAGAGCGAGTGGCGGTTCTCATCCGCGACCTCCGCGCCGTTGTAGAGGAACGGCACGTTCGGCAGCAGGAAGTTCAGCACAAGGCCCAGGTTCATGGCCGCAAAGCCGATCCGCTTTTCCAGGCGGTTATCGTAGTCGTCGCTCGCGGTGTCGTGGTTGTCCAGGAAGAAGATGGAGCGGTAGGTGTTGCGGAGCCCCTCGGCGCAGAGCTGCCGCACCTTCGCGGCAAATTCGCCGGCCGGCTTGCCCGCCTCCACGCAGTCGGAAAACGCGTTCCGGAAGACCCAGCTGTAGTTGAGGTCGAACACGTCGAGCGCGTCGGGGTTTGCGCCCTCGTTGAGCATCAGGACGCCGGGGCGCAGCTCCCGCAGGCGGCGCACGCCCTCCGCCCAGAAGTCGAGCGGGACCTGGTCGCCGACGTCGCACCGGTACCCGTCCACGCCGTAGTCGCGGACGAAGAGGGCCATGTTCTCCCAGAGGAATTCGCGCAGCGCCTGCGAGGCGAAGTTGAGCCGCGGGAAGCGCCACGCCCCGACCGCGGGCGCGCCGTCGGCGTCGCGGAGGAGGAAATCCGGGTGCTCCGCGAGGAAGACCGCGTTGGGTCCGCAGTGGAAGTAGACCAGGTCGAGCAGGACCCGGAGCCCGAGCGCGTGCGCCGCGTCGACGAACCGGCGCAGGTCCTCGTTCGTGCCATACTCGGGATCGACGTTGGCGTAGTCCGCGATGCGGTAGGGGTTCTTCGGGTTGGGGAACCCGGAGGCGCGCTGCCGGTCGGACCAGCCCGCCGCATCCGCGCTGCCGTCCGCGCAGACGACCGGGCAGAGATAGACGATGTCGGCGCCGATTTCTCTCAGGTGGGGCAGCATCTTGGCGGCCGCGTTCAGCGTCCCTTCGGGCGTAAAGGCGCGCAGGTTGATCTGGTAGATCACGCCGTGCTCGAGGACGTCCGGGATCTTTTTCATGGTTCGCACGCTCCTTTCTCTCCCCTAGCCCAGGATCGGCAGGGAGAGCAGCAGCGGGGTCGGGCGGCCGGGGCAGGAGATCTCCAGCGTCACGCGGTTGAGCGCCTCGACGCGCTCGCCCGCGACGATGGTGAACTCTGCGCTCGCGTGCCCGGTAAAGGCGGAGTGCGCGGCGGAGGTGAAGAGGCTCCGCGGCCCGTTCACCTGCCAGCCCTCGGGTGCGAAGAAGCGCAGGCAGAAGTTCTTCTGCTCGGGCAGCGTGTGCGGGGTGAGGGTCACGCGGCCGCGGAGCGCGCCGCCCGGGCAGACCTCCGGCCGGCCCTCGAACTCGACGAGCGCGTCCACATAGAGCCCCTCGGCGGTGAAGGAGTCCGGCTTGCGGCTGGCCAGCGCCTTGGCGAAGTCCCGGCCCTGGAAGCGCTCGGGCGCGGCGTTGGAAAGGTCCGTCGCCTCCGCGAGCACGACCTCCGCCTCCCCGCGCAGGAGCGCGGCGTGGGGCGTGCGCAGGGTGGTGGGCAGCAGGTTGCAGATGCAGTCCGTCAGCTGCGTGCAGTCCGTGGGGAAGGCGCCGTGGCCGTTTGTCAGGCAGATGCTCTTGATGCCGTCGCCGATGTAGGCGCGCCAGTCCTCCGGGATGACGGCCATGCCGCCGCGGATGCCGAGCAGCGCGCCGAGCGTTGCGCCGGTGCAGTCCGTGTCGTCGCCGCAGTCCACGGCCAGCAGCAGCGAGCGCTTGAAGTCCCCTTCCCCATAGAGCAGGCCGAGGACCACAAAGCCCACGTTGGCCGGGGCCTGGAACCAGCCGAGGTCCCGGCTGTCCTCCACGAGCGCCTGGCGCACCTCCTGCCAGGGCGTGCCCTTGGCGTAGGCGTCGGCCACGAGGCGGACGCTGCGGGCGACGCGGCAGTCCTCCGGGATCTTGCCCAGGCCGATGTCGATCAGCGCGGGGATGTCGGAGATGGCAAAGGCGGCGCTCTCCATGGCGGCGACGAAGATGGCCGCCCAGGTGCCCTCGCCCAGGCCGTGGTCGACGCTGGCGTCCTCGTAGGCGAAGCGGATGGCCTTCTCGACCAGCGCGGGATACAGGCAGGCCCAGACCTCCGTGCGGATCCAGGCGCCGTTGGAGTTGCGCCACTCCTCGTTGTTCACCCAGCCGGACAGCGGCGCGGGCAGCCCGGCGCGCAGGTTGGCCTTGCCGATGCCGTATTCGTTCCAGTTCGGGGTGATGTAGCTGAGCCAATACTCGGCCAGGGCCTTGGAGGTGATGTTCTGCGGGCCGAGCTCATCCACGGCGCGGAGCCACGCGAGCTGCAGGTCCAGGTCGTCGTTGGGCAGGGGCTCGCCCGCCTTGGAGGCGAAGCCCTGGATGTCCAGCAGGTCGTGCGTGCCCTCGTAGGGCGTGCCCAGGGTTCCGCCGATGTTCTTGCCGATCCAGCAGGCGTAGATTCTGTCGCGCAGGTAGTCCTTTGCAAATGCGATCATGGCCGATTGTCCTCCCTGTGTTCTGTGTCGGGCATGGAGTTGTGTTTCTTGCCCCCTCAGTATAGCACAGGCGCGCGGGAATGGAAAGACAAACCGGTCAGCAGCGCTCCATGCAGTCGACCTGCACGGAAAAGGCCTCGTTGCCGGGCATCCTGCCGCGCTCCGTGGCGGCGGTGACAAAGCCCAGGCGCGCGTAGAGCGCCTGGGCCGGCGCGTTGCCGGAAAGGACCTCGACGCGCCGGATGCCCGGGAAGCACTGCAGGGCGTGCTCGGCGAGCGCGCGGCCGACGCCCTTGCGGAAGTGCGCGGGGTCGACGTAGAGCCAGGCGAGCTCCTCCTGCGTGCAGGCGGCAAAGCCGGCGATCTCCCCGCCGAGCTCGGCGACGAACAGGCCGGGATAGGCAAAGAGGTCCTCCCGCTCGGCGGCGATGCGCAGGGGCAGGAAGGCGTCCTCGAGCCCGGCATAGCGGAGCTCGACGCGGCGCGCGCGGTCGTGCACGCGCTCGATGCCGGGGAAGTCCTCCGGCCGGTAGGGACGGATTATGAGCATGCGGTCTCCTCCTTTTTTATAAAAAATGGGAGCGGCGCTTGCACGCCGCTCCCGGGGTTGCGTGTTTTTTCTGGAGCGAATTAGAGCTTGGGGCCGGCCTCGACCAGCTTCTTGCCCGCCTCGCTGCTCTCGTACTTGGTGAAGTTCTTGATGAAGCGAGAGGCAAGGTCCTTGGCCTTGGCATCCCACTCGGCCGCGTCGGCGTAGGTGTCGCGCGGGTCGAGGATCTTGGGATCGACGCCCGGCAGCTCCGTGGGAACCTCGAAGTCGAAGTAGGGGATCTTCTTGGTGGGGGCGGTCAGGATGGCGCCGCTGAGGATGGCGTCGATGATGCCGCGGGTGTCCTTGATGGAGATGCGCTTGCCGGTGCCGTTCCAGCCGGTGTTGACCAGGTACGCCTTGGCGCCGTTGGCCTCCATGCGCTTGACCAGCTCCTCACCGTACTTGGTCGGGGGCAGCTCCAGGAACGCCTGGCCAAAGCAGGCGGAGAAGGTCGGGGTGGGCTCGGTGATGCCGCGCTCCGTGCCGGCGAGCTTGGCGGTGAAGCCGGAGAGGAAGTAGTACTGGGTCTGCTCCGGAGTCAGAACGGAGACCGGCGGCAGCACGCCGAAGGCGTCGGCCGACAGGAAGATGACGTTCTTGGCGGCGGGAGCGGCGGACACCGGGCGCACGATCTTCTCGATGTGGGTGATCGGGTAAGAGACGCGGGTGTTCTCGGTGACGGACTTGTCCGCAAAGTCGATCTTGCCGTTCTCGTCCAGGGTCACGTTCTCCAGCAGCGCGTTGCGCTTGATGGCGTTGTAGATGTCGGGCTCGGACTCCTTGTCCAGGTTGATGACCTTGGCGTAGCAGCCGCCCTCGAAGTTGAAGATGCCGTTGTCGTCCCAGCCGTGCTCGTCGTCGCCGATGAGCAGGCGCTTGGGATCGGTGGACAGGGTGGTCTTGCCGGTGCCGGACAGGCCGAAGAAGATGGCGGTGTTCTCGCCGTTGAGGTCGGTGTTGGCGGAGCAGTGCATGGAGGCAATGCCCTTGAGCGGCAGGTAGTAGTTCATCATGGAGAAGAGGCCCTTCTTCATCTCGCCGCCGTACCAGGTGTTGAGGATGACCTGCTCACGGCTGGTGAGGTTGAAGACGACCGCGGTCTCGGAGTTGAGGCCGAGCTCCTTGTAGTTCTCCACCTTGGCCTTGGAGGCGTTGTAGACGACGAAGTCCGGCTCGAAGTTGGCCAGCTCCTCCTCGGTGGGGGCGATGAACATGTTCTTGACGAAGTGGGCCTGCCAGGCGACTTCCACGATGAAGCGGATGGCCATGCGGGTGTCCTTGTTGGCGCCGCAGAAGGCGTCCACGACGAACAGGCGCTTGCCGGACAGCTCCTTCAGGGCGATGTCCTTGACGACCTTCCAGGTCTCTTCCGAGGCGGGATGGTTGTCGTTCTTGTAGGCGTCGGAAGTCCACCACACGGTGTCGCGGGAGGTGTCGTCCATGACGATGAACTTATCCTTGGGGGAGCGGCCGGTGTACACGCCCGTCATGACGTTGACGGCGCCCAGCTCGCTGACCTGGCCCTTCTCATAGCCCGTAAGTTCGGGACGGGTCTCTTCCTTAAAGAGCTCCTCATAGGAAGGATTGTGCACGATTTCCACCGTGCCGGTGATGCCATACTTGCTCAGATCGATCTGTGCCATAGCTTCCTTCTCCTTTTTTGTAGTTTCATGCCTGCATGCAGGACATGCTTGCAACGACTTTTTGCAGGAGAGAAAACGTTCTCTCCTAGAACTCCTAGACTATCATAAATCAAATTGGGGAAAAAAGCAAGCGACTTTCCAGAAACATAAAAAACCGAATGACGCCGTTCCCCCTTTTCGGGGCTGTGCAGGAGCGCGTCCGGCCGCCGGCCCGCAAATTTGCAAATTCTTAACGCAGGCTTGGCAAAAGGCCGCAGGATGCGGCGCTAGACTGGAGCTGTGAAATCCCATCGGGAGGGAGATGTCCATGCCCCTATCCCCTGCCGCCGTACGGCAAGACCGCAATCCCGCCCCCTGCCGGGGCGGTTCACGCAGCCGGTTTCCCCTGCGGGACCGCGCGCCGCTGCGCGCGCCCGCCTCCGGGAGCCGGCTGCGTTTTTTGTGCAGGGGAAACACGACAACAGAAAGGACCGGGAAAGACATGCAGAAAACCTACGTGCTCGATACGAACGTGCTCATCCAGGCGCCGCACGCGCTCCGCTGCTTTGAGGACAACCGCGTGGTGCTGCCCCTTGCCGTGCTGGAGGAGCTGGACGGCCTCAAGAACAGCGAGGGCGAGCGGGGCGCAAACGCCCGCCAGGCCATCCGCTTCCTGGAGACCCTGCGCCGGGCGGGCAGCCTTCCCGACGGCGTCCCCCTGCCGGGCGGCGGGAGCCTGCGCCTGGAGGTCAACTGCGTGGACGTGGCGCTTCCGGAGGGATTCGCGGAGCACCGGAACGACAACCGGATCCTGAAGGTGTGCCTGGGCCTGCAGCGGCGCGAGGCGCCGGTGATCCTGGTGACAAAGGACATCGTGGTGCGGGTCAAGGCGCAGATGCTGGGCATCCCCGCGCAGGACTTCACAACGGAACAGGCGCCCGCGCAGGAGGAGCAGTACACCGGCCGGTGCGAGGTCTTCGTCTCGGAAAAGAAGTTCGAGGACTTCAAGCGCAAGAACATCCAGCCCGAGGACGTCTACCAGGTCGACGGCCAGGGCTGTGCGCGGCCGGTGGAGCTCGTCCCGAATCAGTTTCTCCTCCTGCGGGCGGATCAATCCACGAAAAAGACGCAGCTCGGGCGCTTTGACGGCAAGAAGATCGTTCCGCTGGCCTTCAAGAAGAAGAAACCCTACGGCATCGCCCCGCGCAACGTCGGCCAGACCTTTTTGCAGGAGGCGCTGATGACGAGCGCGCAGGACGCGCCGCTGGTGATCGTAAAGGGCATGGCGGGTACGGCCAAGACCTTCTACGCGCTGGCCGTCGGCCTGCACGAGATGCTGGAGGCGGACGAGCCCGCCTACCGCCGCATCCTCATCAGCCGCCCCAACGCGCAGTTCGACGAGGAGATCGGCTTTCTGCCGGGGGACGAGGGCGAAAAGATCGCGCCGCTGCTCCGCCCGGCGGTCGACAACCTGGAGCTGCTCGTCGACCAGAACGAGAAGGAGCGCTTTTCGGACGAGCGGAGCCTCTCGGGCAAGGTGGCGGAGCTGTTCGACCGCGGGATCGTCAGCGCGCAGGCGCTGAACTTCATCCGCGGCCGGTCCGTGGCCAAGACCTACCTCATCATCGACGAGGCGCAGAACCTGACGCCCAGGCAAGCCAAGGGCATCATCACGCGCGCGGGCGCGGGCACGAAGATCATCCTGCTCGGGGACCCGGGCCAGATCGACAACCCCTTGCTGGACGCGCGCACCAACGGCCTGAGCTACGCCTCGGAGAAGATGAAGGGCAGCCCGCTCTGCTACCAGGTGACGATGACGGCGGACGAGTGCGAGCGCTCGGCCCTGGCGACCGACGCGGTCAAGCGGATGTAGCGTCCCCCCCCTCTCCTCCGGCTTCTCCAAGTCCAAACGGCAAGGATTGTGCTGCGCGCGCTTCTGTGCTATACTGGGAAGCCGACGGCAGGATTCTTAGCCGTTTCTTAGTCGGAACTGTGCTACAATGGTCCCCGGCGCAAAAGGAGGGGGGCGCCGTATGCGCAAACTTCACTCCGCCGTGCGCGGCGCGCTGTGCACCGCGGGAATCTTCGCCCTGGCCGTGCTGCTGTGCGTTCTGCTGCAAAGGCTGAACGTGCCGGAGCACATCACGACCGTGATAGTCTTTGCCGTGTTCCTGATCTCGCTGCTCACGGACGGCTACGTCTTCGGCGTGGTGTCGGCCCTGCTGGGCGCGCTGGCGGTCAATTACGCCTTCACCTATCCGTACTTTGCGCTGGACTTTCTCACGCCCGTGAACCTCATCTCCGCCGGGGTGCTCTTGACGATCGCGGTCCTGACCGGAACGCTGACGACAAAGCTCAAGCGGCAGGAGGCCGCGCGGGCCGAGGCCGAGGCCGAGCGGACGCGCGCAAACCTGCTGCGCGCGGTCTCCCACGACCTGCGCACGCCGCTGACGACCATCTACAGCGCCAGCTCCACGCTGCTCGATCGGCGGGACACCCTGCCCCCCGCCCGCCAGGAGGAGATCCTGCGCGGCATCCGGGAGGATGCGGAGTGGCTGACGCGGATGGTGGAAAATCTGCTCTCCATCACGCGCATCGATTCGGGGGCCGTGCAGATCCTCAAGGCGCCGACGGTGCTGGACGAGCTGATCGATTCCGTGATGACCAAGTTCGCCAAGCGCTATCCGGGCCAGGCCGTGCGCGTGGAGATTCCGGAGGAAATCGTCGTGATCCCCATGGACGCGACGCTCATCGAGCAGGTGCTCATCAACCTCTTGGAAAACGCGGTGCTGCACGCCGCCGGGATGACGGAGCTCTGCCTGCGCGTGCGCGTGCAGGGCGGCAAGGCGGTCTTTGAGGTGGCGGACAACGGGTGCGGCATCCCGGAGGAGCAGCTGAGCGCGCTGTTTTCCGGCCTTGCGCCGGGCGCGGGCGCGGCGGACGGGCGCCGGCGCAGCGCGGGGATCGGGCTTTCGGTCTGCGCGACGATCGTCCGGGCGCACGGAGGCGCCATCCGCGCGGAGAACCGGCGCGAGGGCGGGGCGGTCTTCCGCTTTGCCCTGCAGACGGAGGGAGAAATGGATGCGGAAGTATGACGAATAACCGATACAAGATCCTCGTGATCGAGGACGAGGAAAACCTGGCCGCGGTCCTGTCGACCCTGCTGGAGGGGGCGGGCTATCAGCCCATCCGCGCGGGCACCTGCGCGCTGGCGCTGACGCTCTACGCCTCGCACCGGCCGGACCTTGCGCTGCTGGACCTGGGCCTGCCGGACGCGGACGGGATGCGCTTTCTGCGGGAGGTGCGGCGGGAGAACCGGACGCCGGTGATCGTGCTGTCGGCCCGCTCGAACGAGCGGGACAAGGTCGAGGCGCTGGACGCGGGGGCGAACGACTACGTGACAAAGCCCTTCTCCTCGGCAGAGCTCCTGGCGCGCATCCGCTCGGCGCTGCGCACCTTTGGCCCGCAGGAGGGCCGGAAGCCCGGGGCGAAGTTCGTCCTGGGGGACCTGAGCATCGACTACGAGGCGCGGCGCGTCTGCATCCGCAGCCAGGACGTGCGCCTTACGCAGACGGAGTACAACATCGTGGCCTTCCTCTCGGAGCACTGCGGCAAAATGATGACCTATTCGGCCATCGCCAAGGGCGTATGGGGGTATTTTGACGAGGGCTGCGTCAAGCGCCTCCAGGTCAACATGGCCAACATCCGCAGAAAGTTCGGTGTCCGGCTCGGGGAAAACCGCTACATCGCAAACGAGCTGGGCGTGGGATACCGCATGAATGGAGAGAGAGACGAATGAACAGATTTCTGCACACGCAATCCCCGGCGCGGATCATCGCAGCGGGCTTTGCGCTGGCGATCCTGCTCGGATCGGTGCTGCTGATCCTGCCCTGCAGCGTGCAGGATGGCGTGGACCTGCAGTACATCGACGCGCTCTACACGTCCACCAGCGCCGTATGCGTCACGGGCCTGATCGCTGTGGACGCGGGGGATACGTTTACGCCGCTGGGGCAGTTCTTCCTGGCGATGCTGATCCAGGTCGGGGGCCTGGGCGTCACGGCCGTCGGCGCGGGCATCATCGTGGCCATGGGGCGCAAGGTGGACATGAAGGCCCGCAGCCTCATCCGCGAGGCCATGAACCTGGACTCCGGCAAGGGCGTGATTCTCTTTGTCAAGAGCATTTTCGTCACGACCGTGATCTTTGAGCTCACGGGCGCGGCGCTGAGCTTCCTGGTGTTTGTGCAGGACTATCCGCCCCTGCACGCGGCGGGCATCAGCCTGTTCCACTCGGTGGCGGCCTTCAACAACTCCGGGTTTGACATCCTGGGCAACTTCCAGAACCTCATCCCCTATCGGGACGACGTGCTGCTGAACCTGGTCACCTGCGGGCTGATCTTCTTCGGCGGCATCGGGTTTCTGGTCATCCGCGAGATGTGGAGCAAGCGCCTGCACTGGAAGAAATTCTCCATGCACGCCAAGGTGGTCCTGAGCATGAGCCTCATCCTGATCGTCGTGGGCACGCTGCTGCTCAAGGCCACGGAGGACGTGACGTGGCTCGGCGCGCTCTTCCACAGCGTTTCCGCGCGCACGGCGGGCTTTTCGACCTATCCGCTGGGGAACTTCTCCAACGCGGGGCTGCTGGTGCTCACGGCGCTGATGTTCGTCGGCGCCTCCCCGGGATCCACGGGCGGCGGCATCAAGACCAGCACCTTCCTCGTCCTGATCAAGGGCATCAAGTCCGCGGCGACCAACCAGTCGGAAAAGGCGTTCCGCTACGCCATCCCCACGACCGCCTTCCGCAAGGCGGCGGTCATCACGCTGCTTGCGGCGGCGGTGGTCGTGGGCGGCACGTGGATCTTCGTCGTGCTGGAGCCGGACGTCACGCTGATGCAGGCCCTGTTCGAGGTGACGAGCGCCTTTGGCACGGTGGGCCTTTCCACGGGCATCACGCCGGACCTTGGCGTCGGGGCAAAGGTGCTCTCGATCCTGATCATGTACATTGGGCGGCTGGGGCCGCTGACGGTCGCTTCGCTGTGGTACTTCACCCGCGGCGAGCGCGTGCGCTATCCCGAGGGCAACATCGCCATCGGTTGAGTTGAAGGAGGACAAGAGATGTTGTTTCGCAAGAAGTCTTTGAGCGACCAGACCACCTACGGCATCGTCGGCCTGGGCCGCTTCGGCTATGCGCTGGCGATGGAGCTGGCCTCCACCGGCGCGGACCTGATCGTGCTGGACAAGGACGAGGAAAAGATCCGCGAGCTGCGCGAGGTCACGGAAAACGCCTACGTCATGCGCTCGCTGGACAAAAAGTCCCTGCAGGAGACGGGCATCCAGAACAGCGACGTCGCGGTGGTGTGCATCGGCGAGCAGATGGATACCTCGATCCTGACGACGCTGAACCTGGTCTCCATGGGGATTCCGCAGGTGATCGCCAAGGCCACCAGCGAGGAGCACGGCACGATCCTGGCCAAGCTCGGCGCGGAGGTGGTCTACCCCGAGCGCGACATGGCCATACGCCTGGCCAGCCGGCTGGAGACCTCGCGCACGCTGGACTTTGTGCAGCTGAGCGAGCGGATCAACGTCTCCAAGATCCAGATCCCGGAAAAGGCGGTGGGCATGTCCGTCCTGCAGGTGGACTTCCGCTCGCGCTTTGGCCTCAACATCATCGCCATCGAGCACAACGGCGTGGTCATCGAGATCGTCACGCCGGACTACATCTTCCAGCGCAACGACATCCTCTTCCTCGCGGGCAGCAAGGAGGGATTGCTGAAGCTGGACCACTGGGCGGCGGAGTGAGCGCTCCGTCCCCCCCTCCCCTTGCGGGGCGCAGCCTGCGGCTTGCGCCCCGCGCTTGTTTTTTTTGGGGACTCCAAATTTCAAAAGAACTTTCATTTTCTCAATCTGTGAAAGTTTTATTTCTTTTTACATGGGCATGGAAGAATCTTGACAATCCGGGCGCAGAATAGAATTCGCAAGGCAACCCAAGCAAAACGAGGGTAGGAGGATGAGAGAAGATGGATCTTGCGAAGAAACAGGCGGCGACGCAGTCGCAAAAGCTCATGGTATTCGTCCTGACGATGGCGCTCTACGGTTTGGCGACGCTGTTCACGGAGCTGATCCCGAAGTTCCAGGTGGGGATTGTGGAGTTCTCGGTGGAGTACTTCCTGTTCATCCCGCTGACGCTGGCGATGCTGTTCGACCCGCTGAGCGCGGCGCTCGGCGCGGCGACGGGCGAGCTGGTCTTCAGCGAGATCATGCTGGGCCAGTTCGGCGGCCTGGGCGAGCTGGAGAAGTTCCTGACGGTGACCATCGGCGTGTACGTGGCGGGCCGCCTGGTGCGCGACCCGAAGAACCGGGCCATGGTGGGCGTTGCGGCCATCGTGGGCACGGGGCTGCAGCTGGCGATGGGCGCGGTCGTGGACATCTGTAAGGTGCAGTTCGCGGTGGAGGACTTTGAGGCGGTCGCGGGCCTGCCGGAGAGCGTGTTTGCGACCGAGGGCTTCGCCTTTGCCAACGACCTGCTCTTCTCCGGCATCCTGTTCTGCATGCTGCCGACGATGTACCTCGTGCCCAAGCTCTACGGCAAGATCGAGCCGCTGCTGGGCATGCGCCCCCGCGACGGGCAGACGAGCCTTGGCGGCCTGTCCCCCAAGATGATCCTGGCGTGTGTGATCGGGTTCGTTGCGGCGGTGGCCTCCGCGCTGATCGCCGACGGCGGCCTGCCCCTGATCGATTGGGAAGCGGACTGGGCGGAGAGCGGCGCGGCGTTCTCCATCGGCATGGTGGTTGCGGCGGCCCTTGCGGTGGCGGCCATCCTGGTCATCAAGATCAAGGCCCGCAGCGGAGAGTCCGTGGAGCAGAAGGCATGAACGCGATCGAGATTCAAAACCTGACCTTTTCCTACCCGGCTGCGGAGGCGCCCGTGCTGCGGGACGTCTCCCTGACGGTGGAAGAGGGCGACTTCCTCGCGATCGTCGGAAACAACGGCTGCGGCAAGTCCACACTCTGCAAGGCGCTCAACGGACTGATCCCCCACTTCCTCGTGGGGGATTTTTCCGGAAGCGTCAAGATCTTCGGCGAGGACACGCTGGGGGCGGACGTCGGGGCGCTGGCGCGCAAGGTCGGCTACGTCTACCAGGACTTTGAAAACCAGATCGTGCGGCCCACGGCGCTGGACGACGCCTCCTACGCGTGCCTGAACTACGCCATGGAGGACTACGAGGACCGGGGGCGCGAGGCGCTGGCGCTCTGCGGCCTGCAGGGCCGGGAGGACGACTACGTCTTCCAGCTCTCCGGCGGGCAGACGCACCTGCTGGCGCTGGCGGGCGCGGTCTCCCTGCGGCCGAACATCCTGATCCTGGACGAGCCGATCGCCCAGCTCGACCCCGCGCACGCGGACCGCATCTACGGCGTGCTGCGCGAGCTCAACGAGAAGCACGGCAAGACGATCCTGGTCATCGAGCACCACACGGAGTACATCGCCGACTACTGCAAGCACGTGCTGCTCATGCGGGACGGCGGCGCGGCGTGGAAGCTGCCCACGCGCGAGGCCCTGCAGCGCGTGGACGAGCTGCAGGCGTGCAACATCTTCCCGCCGCAGGTGACGACGGCGGCGGAGCGGCTCCGCCGGGCGGGGTGCCTTCCGGCCTCCTCTCCCCTGCCGACGACGGTGGAAGAGGGCAAGGCGATCTTCTCCGCCCTGCGCTACCGCGGCGCGGGCAAGGTCCTGCCAGAGAAGACCGAGGCGGCCGAGCCCGCCGTGGCGCTGCGGAACGTCTCCGTCTCCTACCGCTCGGTCAAGGGCGAGGACCGCAAGGTCTTCCGCGGGCTGAACCTTTCGATTCACAAGGGCGAGAAGGTGGCGCTCATCGGCTCCAACGGCGCGGGCAAGTCCACGATGATGCGCCTGATGGTCGGGCTGCTCAAGCCCGAGGCGGGCGACGTGCAGCTCCTCGGGCAGAGCATCCTGCGCCGGAAGACGGAGGACCTCTCCCGCACCATCTCCCTGGTCTATCAGAACCCGGAGCAGATGTTCATCCAGGACTCCGTGCGCGCGGACGTGGCCTACGCCATGCGCGTGCGCGGCGAGGCCGACTGGAAGGCGCGCACGGAGGACCTGCTGCGGCGCTTCCGTCTGGAGGAGATCGCGGACCGGGACGGGCGCCTGCTCTCCGGCGGGCAGATGCGCCGGGCGAGCCTGGCCATCGGCATCGCGCTGAACCCGGGCATCCTCCTGCTGGACGAGCCGACGGCCAACCTGGACATCGCCACCCGCCGCGAGATCCTGCGGACACTGACGGACCTAAAGGGCGTCACGGACACCGTGCTCATCGCGACGCACGACATGCAGCTCGTCTGCGAGTGGGCGGAGCGCATCGTGGTGCTGTGCGAAGGGGGCGTCGCGGCGGACGGCCCGCGGGACGCGGTCTTTGGCGACCGCGCGGTGATCGAGCGCGTGGGCATCCGCCCGCCGGAGATCTTCACCATGGGCCAGGCGCTGGACGGGCGCGCGCTGTGCTACACGGTGGGCGAGTTTGAACGGGACTTTGCGGAGGCGTGAGAAAATGACCGTGAACATGAAAAAGAAGCTCTCCGAGAGCATATTGGACAAGTTTTCCATCGACTTTCTGCGTTCCCAGGTGCTCAAGAACGCCTACGGCAACGACGACACCGTCATCGCCAAGCTCGACCCGCGGGTGCTGCTGGCGTGGTATCTGGTCGTGGGGCTCGTGCCGTGGTTTGTTAGCGACCTGTGGTTCCTCGGCGCGTGCTTCCTGCTGGTGCTGGTGACGACGAAGCTTGCGCGGGTTGCGGGGCTGGTGCTGGCGCTGTTTGCGGTGGGTGTGTTCTCGCAGACGGGGTACCTCTTCATCGTGGCGCTGTTCTTCGGCGGGGACGTCTCCACGGCGGCGCCGCTGCTGGTGATGACGCTGAAGGTGGCGACCTGCTCGCTCGCGTCGGTGACGGTGTTCTCCGGCCTGGACCCGGACCGGCTCTCCAACGGGCTGATGTGGTACGGATGTCCCGAGCGGCTGTCGTTTTCGATCTCCTACGCCTACCGCGTGCTGCCCATGCTGATGGAGGAATTCCAGAACATCCTCCTCTCCTACCGCCTGCGGGGAAATCCGCCGGCGCACGAGACGTGGACGGGCAAGGTGCGCTACCTCGTCTATCAGGTCAAGATCATCATGCAGGCCTTCTACCCGCTGATGCTCAACACCGCAAAGCGCTCGCGCACGACGGTGGAGGCGCTGGAGATCAAGGGATACCGCTATGCCGCGGTCGACAAGCAGGTCAAGCGCATGAAGCTGCGGACCCTACAGGTCACGACGAACGACTTCCTGTTCCTGGCGCTCTCCCTGCTGTGGATTTCGCTGGCGATGCTGGGCTCCGCACTGTTCTAAGGAGGAAGGCTTCATGAAGATCGACTTTCACACCCATGGAAAGCTGGCGAAGAAGCTGCCGTTTTCCATTCCGTACACGAATTGGCTCTTTGACGAGGCCAAGCGCGCGGGCCTGGACGCGCTGTGCCTGACGGAGCACTTCAACACCCTGCAGTTCGACGAGGTCTACGGCTACATCCTCTCCATCAGCCGCCGGGAGGGCGACTCCCTGGTGCTGCCCAACGGCCTGCGGCTGTTCGCGGGCATGGAGACGGACATCGCCGAGGGCGGGCACATCCTCTCCATCGGCCCGGTCGAGGAGATCCTGGCGCTCAACCGGAGCCTGACGCCGAACAAGGAACCCGGACACTTTCTCCCCTTCCGCGACCTGATGGCCTGCCTGCGCGAGGCGCCCGTGCTCGTGGGCGGGGCGCACCCCTTCCGCGCGGGCGGGCACATCCCGGACCTTCCGGCCGAGGACCTGATGCACCTGGACTTCCTGGACCTGAACGGCAAGGACCTGGCCCTGGACCGCGAGCGGACCGAGCAAAAGACCTACGCCCTGGGCGCGCAGCTGCGCAAGCCCGTCGTCTCGGGCAGCGACACGCACCAGGCCGTGCAGTACGGCTGCGTCGTCACGGAGTTCCCGGGCGAGATCGTCACCCTTTCGGACCTGTACGCGCAGATGCTCGCGGGGAATTACCACATCTCCCTCTCCGAGGAAGCGCCCTTCCGCGTGCGCACGGCGACGGTGCTCAAGCGCGCGCTCAAGGAGATCCACGCGCTGGGCGGCGACTATGTGCAGGTGCTCCTGAGCGTGCAGTAGTCCTCCGCAATACAATCTTTACAGAAAAAATCCGCTCCGGCGCAGCCGCCCGAGCGGATTTGTGCTATCCTAAGGGGGAAAGACTGTTTCATGGAAGGGGAGAAACGGCCCATGCAGCTTCGGTTTCCCAGGATGCCCGAGCAGCTCACGCGCGCGGACGCGCTCATCCTGGACTACATTTCCAACAACACGGAGGGGTTTCTCTTCTCCTCCATCGGCCAGCTCGCGCGCGCCCTCGGCCTTTCGGAGGCGACGATCTCGCGCTTTGTCCGCCACGTCGGGTGCAGCGACTTTAAGGACCTCAAGCAGGTCGTCATGCGCCAGGCCGCCTTCGACGGCCCGGCGGGAAAGATCGCCGCAACGCTGAACGAGGGCGCGGAGTTCACCCTCTCCTCCTGGGTCGCGCGCCAGCAGCAGAACCTGCAAAAGACGCTCGAGGGGCTGGACGAGGGCGAGTTCGCCGCGGCGGTGCGGGCGCTGCTGGCCGCGCGCCGCGTCTTCATCCACGCCAAGAGCGCGTCCGCGTCGCTGGGCCAGCTGCTCTTCTTCCGCCTGCGCCGGCTGGGGATCGAGGTCGCGCTCCTGCCCTCGGGCGGCTCCGAGGTGCTCGAAGGGCTGGCCCAGGTGCGCGCGGACGACCTCGTCGTGCTCTTCAGCTTTTCCAAGCTCTCGCGGGAGGGGCGCATCCTTTTGCAATACCAGAGGGAGATCGGGTACCGCACGCTCTCCTTCTCCAGCCGCGCCTTCCTCCCCGAGGGCGAGCGCGCGGACATCAACCTGTTCGTCTACCGGGGCGAGGCCAAGGAATACCACTCCATGGCCGCGCCCGCGGCCCTTGTGGACGCGCTGGTCGTGGCGCTCTCCCAGCAGATGGGCGCGGAATCCGCCCAGCGCCTCGGCCGCCTGCACGCCATGAAGCGCGCCTACGCGCCGGACCGCTAAAGCCAAAAAGGGTCCGCTCCGTGTTTTTTCACGGGGCGGGCCCTTTTTTTGTTTTGTCAGCAGGAGCGGGGCGGCTGTCCGGCCAGGATGCGCGCATAGAGCGCGCGCAGCGTCTCCTCCTCCAGGGCGACCGGGTTGTTCGAGAGGCGCTCGGGGTTGACGGACCGCGCGAGAACGTCCAGCGCGTCCATGCGGAACCCCTCGCTCCGCTCGCCGCGGAAGAGCGCGGCCTGCAGGCCCCAGAGCCTGCGCGGCAGCTCCGCGGGCCCTGCGCAGCCCAACTCCCGCGCGACGTCCGCCAGAACCCCGCGCACATGCGCCCAGCCCCGCGCGTCCACGCAGCGCTCCGGGTGGTTCAGGGCGCACTGCAGGACGTGCGGCAGGCACACGGCCACCGCGCGGCCGTGCGGGATGCCGAAGAGGCTGGTGAGCTTATAGCTCATGGCGTGGCCCGCGGTGGTCTGCGTCTGGTTGATGGCCTGGCCGGCGAGGTTGGCGGCGCGGAGCATGTCCTCGTTGGCCTCGCGCTGGTTGTGCAGGCTGCCGTCCATGGCGGTGAGGACCAGGCGAACCGCGCGCAGGGCGACGGCCCGGCTCTCCGGCGTCGAGCGCACGGACCAGGCGGACTCGATCCCCTGGCACAGGGCGTCGAGCAGCGTGCACTTCTTCTGGTAGAGGGGCAGGGTGTCCAGCGCGTCGGCGTCCAGGATCGCAAGGTCCGGCAGTGCGGCCGTGCTGGCGACGGAGCGCTTTTCGCCGTTCACGTAGACGACGGCAAAGTGCGTGCTCTCGCTGCCGGTTCCGGCGGTCGTGGGCACGGCCACGAGCGGCACGCCGTTCTCCTGCAGGGGCTGGGCCAGGCAGTCCTGCTCCGGGTCCATGCGCGCAAAGAGCTTGATGCACTTGCCCACGTCCAGGCTGCTGCCGCCGCCGACGGCCACGACCGCGTCGCAATTCTCCGCGCGGAAGGCCTCCACGCCGCGGAGCACGTCCTCGTACTTCGGGTTGGAGGAAAAGCCCTGGAACACGGCGCAAGGCACGGGGCCGGACGCGATGGGCCCGGCCACGCGCAGATGGGGAAACGCCGCATCGCACACGAGGAGGAACTTGCGCACGCCCCGCTCCTTTAGGAAGGGGAAGAGCGTCTCCTCCGCCCTGCGGCGGCAGACGATCTGCTGGCTCATGCGCTCTCCCTCCCCGCGCCCGCGGCGCCCGTCACGCGCTCGGCGCCGCTCTGCTCGGAGAGGCAGGCGCCCACGCCCAGGGGGTTCTTCTCGTAGAGGCCGTGGAAGTCGCTGCCCCCGGTGAGGAAGAGCCCCTGCTCCCCGGCGATGCGGTCGATCAGGGCGCGGTCGCGGGCGGAATTGGCCGGGTGGTTGCGCTCCAGGCCGCAGAGGCCCGCGCGCACCAGCGCCGGGATCAGGGCGAAGTTCTGTTGCTGGCCGGGATGCGCGAGCACCGCCAGCCCGCCCGCGGCGCGCAGCACGCGCACGGCCTCGTAGGGGTTCAGGTACTGGATGTCAAAGTCGCAGATGCCGCCGTTCTTGAACACGCTGCGGTAGAAGCCGCCGAACATGTCCGGCGCCTGGCCGGTCTTGACCAGGTGCTCCATGATGTGCTGCTTGTAGATGTAGCGGCCGTTTGCGCGGTGGAGCGCGCCCTCGTCGATGGAGAAGCCGTTCCTGCGCAGGGTCTCGATCTGGCGCAAAGAGTTCTCGTGCCGGGCGAGCAGCAGGGGGTGGACGAAGCGCTCGACCGCCGCCCGGTCCTGCACGCCGTAGCCGAGCACGTGCACGCGCAGGTTCGCCGCGTAGTCAAAGCAGGAGATCTCGATGCCGGGCAGGACGCGCACGGGCAGGCCCTCCGGGATCTGGCCGGCCCCCTCGAGCGTGTCGTGATCGGTCACGGCGATGGCGTCCAGGCCCGCGGCCGCCGCCTCGCGTGCCAGCTCCTCGATGGTATAGCTCCCGTCGGAGACGCGGGAGTGCATGTGCAGATCCGCTCGAATCATTGCAGCGTTCCCTCCGAGATGTTGAAGACCTTGTCGCACAGGCCGTCCATGAACTCCAGGTCGTGGAAGATGCCGACCATGCTCTTGCCCTTTTCCTTGAGCTGCATGAGCATGTCCTTGACCAGGACCTTGGTCTTGTTGTCCAGGGAGGCGGTCGGCTCGTCCAGGAGCATCAGGCGCGGCTGCTTGACCATGGTGTGGGCCAGGTTCAGGCGCAGGCGCTCGCCGCCGGAGAAGGTGTTCGGGTACAGGGACCAGAGGTTCTCCGGCAGGCGGAAGTAGCGCAGCATCTCCTCGGCGCGCGCCTCGGCCTCGGCGCTGTCCGTGCCCAGCTCCAGCAGCGCGTTCATGACGTGCTCCTTGGCCGTGGTGCGGGGCATGACGTGCAGGAACTGGGAGACGTAGCCGATCTCGTTGCGGCGCAGGTAGAGGATCTCGCGCTCGGTGGCCTGGGTCAGGTCGATGGGGCCGAAGGCGAGGCTGTCGTAGACGATGCTCCCGGTCGTGGCCAGGTAGGTGCGGTGGATGCACTTGAGGATTGTGGACTTACCCGCGCCGGAGAGGCCGACGATGCCGATAAACTCCCCCTCCTGCAGGCGCAGCGTGATGTCCTGGCAGGAGCGGATGCGCTTTTGCGCGTTGTGGATATAGAACTCCTTGGAGAGGTGCTCGATGGAGAGAATTGCCATTGTCTTACCTCCTGTACTCGACCCGCGAGGTTGCGCGGCCGTCCACCAGGACGTGGGTGATGACGGGGTAGTTGTCCAGAATCTCCACGATGAGCAGGTCCGCCTTCCGCCCCGGGGCGATCTCGCCGTAGTCGGGCAGGCCCACGGCCAGCGCCGGGTTGCGCGTGGCCTTGCGCACCACCTCGGGGAGCGGCAGGCCGTACTTGCTGTGGAGCAGGAAGACCCCGTGCAGGATGGCCGGCGGGTAGTAGTCCGAGCAGAGGATGTCCGCGCAGCCGGCCTGCACCGCCTCGGCCGCGGACATGTTGCCCGAGTGGGAGCCGCCGCGCAGGATGTTCGGCGCGCCGACGACCGTATAGAAGCCCAGGGACTTGGCGTACTGCGCGGCCGGGATGGTGATGGGGAACTCGCTGATGTCCACGCCGATTTCGCGGTTGAGGTCGAGCTTTTCGCGCGTGTCGTCGTCGTGGGAGGCCACGGCGATGCCGCGGCTGTGCGCCAGGCGCGCAAGGTCCCGCAGCTGGGCAAAGGAGAGCATCTCCTTGTTCTTTTCCCGCTCCAGGAATCCCTCGAAGTCGTAGTCCTCCTCTGCCATGCCGCTGTACTTGGCCAGCGCCGTGCGGTAGATGGCCAGGTCCTTGTACTGGCCCTGTCCGGGCGAGTGGTCCATGAAGGAGATCTCGTGGATGAGCCCGCGCTCGATCATGTCCACGGCGATGTCGTAGGCGTCCAGGTTGTCGATCTCCAGCCGCAGGTGGAACCGGTGGTGGATGAGGTGGTAGCGGTCGTGGATGTCGCGGATGAGGGCGGCCATCTCCCGCACGCTCTGGAGCGTGCGCAGGGGGCTCTTGCCGAACTTCTCGTCCTTGTAGAGGGAGAAGGAGTGGAAGATGGTCGTGATGCCCTGGTGCAGGAGCTCGCGCTCGCACTCCTTCAGGGCGAGCTCAAAGTCGAACCGGGCCGTGGGCCGGGGCAGGATGAACTGCTCGATGCGGTCGGAGTGGATGTCGAGAAAGCCCGGCAGCACGTAGCGGCCGTGCGCGTCGATGACGCGGTCGGCGCCCTGCGGGATCTCGTCCTCGATGCCGCGGATGCGGTCGTCCACGAGGACGAGGATCTTGCCGTCCTGCACGCGGTCCGGCAGGACCAGGCGTCCGTTCTTGATGGCGATCATGTGGCTCCTCCTTCTTCTTACAGCAGGGAATAGACGAGCTGCTGCGTATAGGCCTGCTGCGGGTCCTCGAGGATCTGGTCCGTCAGGCCCTTTTCGATGATGCGGCCGTCGAGCATGACGACGGTGCGGTCGGCCAGCATCCGGATGACGGCCAGGTCGTGCGAGACGAGCAGGATGGAGATGCCATAGCGCGCGCGGATCTTGCGGATGAGGTCGAGCACGCGGGCCTGCACGGAGAGGTCCAGGCCCGTGGTGACCTCGTCCAGCAGGAGCAGGGAGGGGTTGTTGGCCAGGGCCTTGGAGATCTGGACGCGCTGCTGCATGCCGCCGGAGAAGTTCCGCGGCGCCTCGCTCATGCGGGAGGTGAGGATCTCCACGGCCGAGAGCAGCTCCTTGGCGCGCTCGGTCATCTGCCCGGCGTTGCGGGAGCCGGCGGCGATGATCTTTTCGGCGATGTTGCCGGCGGCGGAGTAGTCCATGCGCAGGCCGCGGATGGGGTTCTGGTAGACCATGCCCATCAGCGTGTTCTTGATGTGGCGCTTTTCGGCGGCGGAGGCCTCCCAGATGCTCTTCTTTCCCTCGTGGAAGTTCTGCAGGAACGCCTGGCCGGCCGTGGGCTCCAGGTCAAAGTACAGGCTCTGCATGAGGGTGGACTTTCCCGATCCGCTCTCCCCGACGATGCCCAGCACCTCGCCGGGGTAGACGTCCAGGGAGATGTCGTTTGCGGCGTAGACCGTGCCGCACTTGGGGCAGCGGTTCTTTTCGAGCTTGCCCCCGGCAAGGCAGTGCGGGCAGCCCTCTCCGTAGCGCACGGTGAGATGCTGCACGCTCAAGACCGGCGTTTCCTGAAGCCTCATTTGCACTTGGAACGCACCTCCCGGCAATAGGATGTATCGGAGCACTGGTAGTACCTCTCGCCCGTTGCGGAGTCGTAGATCTCGTCTAGGTACGTATCCGTGCTTCCGCACAGGCGGCACTTCTTGCCCGCAAAGCTCTCCCGCTCAAAGGGCACGTCGTCAAAGGCCAGGGAGACGACCTTGGTGTGCGGCGGGATGGCGTAGATCTTCTTCTCGCGCCCGGCGCCGAAGAGGTAGAGGCAGTCCGCCTCGTGGAGCTTGGGGTTGTCGAACTTGGGGATGGGGCTGGGGTTCATGATGTAGCGGTCCTCGACCAGGCAGGGGTATTCCGCGGAGATGGTGACCTTGCCGTACTTGACCAGGCTCTCGTAGAGCTGGAGCCAGATGGCTGCGTAGTCCGACTCGGCGTGCATCTTCTTGGTGACGCTCTCCTGCGGCTCGACGACGCGCAGGGGCTCGGGCAGGGGCACCTGCAGGATGAGGATCTGGTCGTTGCGCAGGGGGATCTCCGGAACGCGGTGGCGCGTCTGGATGAGGGTCGCGTCCTGGGTGCGGGTGGTCACGGGCACGCCCGTGCACATGCGCACGAACTTCTTGATGTTGACGGCGTTGACGCTCTCGTCGCTGCCCTGGTCGATGACCTTGAGGGTGTCCTCCGGCCCGATCAGCGAGAGGGTGAGCTGAATGCCGCCCGTGCCCCAGCCGCGGCCGATGGGCAGCTCGCGCGAGCCGAAGGGCACCTGGTAGCCGGGGATGGCCACGGCCTTGAGCACGCTTCTGCGGATCTCGCGCTTGGAGCCCTCGTCCAGGAAGGCATAGTTATATTTTTCCATGCTCTGTTTGTCCATCATGTCGTTTTCCTCCGCGTCTTGCGCACCGCGTCCAGCTTGGACTGGAAGGTGACGTAGTGCGGCAGCTTCAGGTGGGAGATGAAGCCGTTCATCTCCAGGCTGTCGCCGTGCATCAGGACGAACTCGTCGTTCTGCGTGGGGAAGTCGCCGGTGGTGCTCAGCTCGTGGTCGAGCACCGCCATGGCGATGGCCTTGTTCTCGTTGCGGCCGAACACCGCGCCGTAGCCGCAGGAGAGCTTGAGCTGGTTCTTGTCGTCGGCCTCGTTGAAGACCTCGACCTCGGTCAGCAGCACGTCGCCGATGTACAGGCTCTCCTCCGGGTTCTCCAGGTACGGCACCTCCAGCTCGACGGCGCCCACGCGCAGCTCGCCGACGGTGGGGTGCACCTGGCCAAAGCCGCGCAGCACGGAATACGCCAGGCCGGAGATGAAGCCCGTGTCCGCGCGGGACAAGGTCTGCAGCCGCGCGCTGCGGGGCGCGGGGAACTCCAGCAGGTTCTGCGTGACGTCAAAGGGCTTCTCGTCGTTCGCCGGGAAGCGGTCGATCAGCCCCTCGTCCTTGAGGGTGTCGGAGACGCGGGGGCTGTCCGGCGCCTCGACGGGCGTCTGGCTCTGCACGAGGTCGCGCATCTTCTTCTGCAGGGCGGGGGCATCCTCCGTCTCCAGGGAAAAGTTCATCAGGCGGTGGGTATAGTCATAGGTCGCGCCGAGAACCTGGCCGCCGGGGATGTCCTTAAACGCCGCGGAAATGCGGCGGGCAATGCGCATGTCCTGCGTGTTGACGACGCGCGTGTCGTAGCTGCGCTTGAGGGTGGAGCGATAGGCGCGCAGCAGGAACACGGCCTCGTCCGAGGAGCCCTCGCACTGCTTGAGAGCCAGGGCCGCGTACCGCTTGGAGTAGAGGCCCGCCTCGCTCATCACGCGGTCGACGAGCAGGCTCATCTTCTCCTCGATCACCTCGAGGTCCAGGTCCTTATCCGTGCCGCTCCGATAGTAGTTTAAGAGCGCGATGCTGGCCTCGATCGCCTCTTCGCCGCCGGATACCGCTACATAGGCCATTACACTTCCTCCATTCTGACAAGTCTTGGGATGGCGAGGATCGCGTCCCCGGGCAGGAGAAAGAAGAAGTCCACGCCCTGGGGATACTCGTACGCCTGCGCGTTCCGCGTCCGAATGGCTGCGAGCACGTCGCGGGGCACCTCGGTTTCGAGCGCGCCGTCCACGCCCGGGCCGCTCAGCCGCACGCGGACGCTCTCCTCCTGCGGCACGCGGACGAGGATCGTCGCGCCCGTGTGGGGATCGGCGAGCGTGCCGCACTTGGCGGCCTCGATGCAGGCGCCCAGGTTCTGCGCGCGCGTGCAGAAGAGGAAGTCCGCTTCCTGCGCGTCCACGGGCGCGGCGTGCGTGTGCAGGAGAATCTGCTCGGTCAGCTCCGCGTCGTCCGGCGCGCAGAAGGACACCGAGGCGTCCAGCAGCGTCATGGCCAGGGCCAGCAGGCCCGGCTGCTGGCCGTAGAGCTTCTCGCTCTGCCCGGCGATGGAGAGGGTTCTTCCGGGGTTGGAGAGGACCTCCAGCGCCTTGCGGAACACCTTCTGGGAATCGAAAACCTCGTCGAATGTGTGCAGCTGCTTCACGGGGCCACCTCCGAATCCATGGAGTGGAAGCTGACCATGGTCTTCAGGAACATGGCGCGCTCCTTTTCGAGTTGAATCTTCTGCTCGCGCTCGAGCCGTTCCAGCTCGTCGTAGCGGGCGAAGACGCCGGCGTTGCAGGCCGCGTCGATGACCGCCATGTCGAGCACCTTGTCAAAGTCGTCGCCCATCAGGACCGCGACGCCCTTTTTTCCCGCAAGGTCCACGATCGCTTCGCAGACGATGACTTCCCCCAGGTAGAACAGACTCTCCTGGACCGGCTCCCGCATCCGGATCATGGCCAGGGACTTTTCCGGGGCCTTGACGATGACGGGCGACTGCACGGCTTTGATCTCGTCGGCCAGGCGCTTGACGGCCGCCCCGTCGGCCCTGGCCAAAATCCTCGAAATGCGTCTTTTTTCCATAGGTTTTCCTCGCTTTGTGTTGGTTTCCATCGCTGGGGCGCGGCGCGCCGCTCCCCTTTTTTAGCGGACCTTGGCCTTGATCTTGGTGGAGAGCATCTCCAGCAGAACCACGGCGATGACGACGATGTAGGTCAGCATCCCCATCTCGTGCAGGTCAAAGTAGAAGCTGCCCGCCATGAAGAGGTTGAAGCCGATGCCGCCCGCGCCGGCCGCCGCGCCCATGGCCACGGCGTTGGCAAAGTTGATCTCAAAGCGCATGAAGGTCCAGGCGATCATGGAGGTGATGGTCGTGGGCACGATCGCCTGACAGACGATCTGCCAGTAGCTCGCGCCGTTGGCGCGCAGGGCCTCGATGACGCCGGGGTCCATCTCCTCGATGGATTCGGCATACGCCTTCGTCAGGTACGCGAAGCTGTGGAAGGTCAGGCCCACGACCGCCGCGACGCTGCCCAGCCCCGCCGAGACGGCGAAGATCAGCACCCACAGGACCGTCGGCACCGCGCGCACGACCGCCACGACGCTCTTTACGGCGTTCACGCACGCGGGATGAGCGATGTTGCGCGCGCACAGCAGCGAACAGAAGAAGGCCAGCACCGCGCCGATGATGGTGGAGAGAATGCCCAGGCAGAAGGTCACAAGCAGCTGGTAGAGCACGCCGCCCACCGTGTCGCGCACGAGCTCCGGCTCGAGGAAGACAGTGCGGATGTTGTGCAGCGTGTCGAGCACGGCCTGGCCAAAGTCGATGCTGCCGGTGTCAAAGGTGGCAAAGGCCACGGCGGTGATGCCCAGCAGAACCAGGCACAGGGCGGTGATGGCCGTCTGGCTCCGGTTGCGGCCCTTGATCTTGATCTTGCCCGAGTGGGTCCGCACGATGTTCCGCTCGACGGCCTCCCGCTCCCCGCGCCCGGGTTCCGAGGGCTTGCCCGCGGGGATGGCTACGGTTTCGTTCATTACAGGATCACCTTCCTTACCTTGTTGGAGACGGTCTCGATGACGAGGACCAGCACCACGATGGAGAGCACCACAAGGCTTGCCGAGGCGAAGTCCAGGCGCTTATAGTAGAGGTCGAACAGATAGCCGATGCCCGTTGCCGTCAGGATGCCGATGAGCGTCGAGGAGCGGATGTTGGTCTCGATCATGTAGAGCACCCAGGTGATGACGCCCGGCATGGACGAGGGCAGGATTCCCTGGAAGACCTTCTGCAGGAAGTTGGCGCCCGTGGCGTCCAGGGCCTCGACGCAGCCGGAGCTGACCTCGTCGATGGTCTCGATGAAGGCGCGCGTGAGCAGGCCGAAGGTCGTGAAGAACAGCGCGAAGAACCCGGTCAGGATGTTCTGTCCAAAGGAGAACATCAGCAGCATCGCCCAGACCACGTCCGGCACGTTGCGGAAAAACGCCGCCACGATGCGCACGACGCGCTTGACCACCCGGTTGACGCGCGTGATGTTGGAGCCCAGAAGGCTGAAGAAGAAGGCCAGCACCGCCGCGACCACCGTCACCGCCACGGAGACGAGCGCCGTCTCCATCAGCTCCGAGAGGATCTTGGGGATGCGCTCGATGGCCTCGGCGTCCGGGATCAGGTTGGAGATGATCCACTGCATCGCCGCGGGGAAGGAGGCCACCCCGTCCAGGAGGTTGAACTCCGAGACGAGGGACGCGCCCGCAAACACCGCGATCAGCACGAGGAAGACGAGCGTATAGGTGATCTTCCTGCGCTGGAAGATGTCCAGATTGGCCTTGGTTTGCTTTGTGATCTGCATGTGCTTTACGCCCCCTGCACGTCGGTGATCAGGTCGTGCTCACTGGACTGGTAGATTTCGTGGATGACGTCCTGCGTGAGGTTCGCCGTGGGGCCGTCGTAGACGATGCGGCCGGCCGTGACGCCGATGATGCGCTCGGAGTACTTCATCGCGACGTCCACCTGGTGCAGGTTGACCAGGCAGGTGATCTTCTGGTTCTGGTTGATGGCCTTGAGGTGGTCCATGATGACCTTGGAGGACTTGGGGTCCAGGGAGGCGATCGGCTCGTCGCAGAGGATGAGCTTGGGGTGCTGCATCAGCGCCCGCGCAATGCCCACGCGCTGTTTCTGCCCGCCGGAGAGCTCGTCGCAGCGCTTGTAGGCCGTCTCGGCAAGGCCCATCTCCGCAAGGATGCGGAAGGCCTCCGCCTTCTCCTCCTCCGTGTACTGGCCGACGACGCCGCTGAGGGTCGATTTCTGCCCCAGGCGGCCGTGGAGCACGTTCTCCACAACGCTCAGGCGGTCCACGAGGTTGTAGTGCTGGAAGATCATCGCGGTCTTGATTCGGATTTCCCGCAGCTGCTTTTTGTCCGCAGTGGTGACGTTCTGCCCGTCAAAAAAAATCGCACCCTGCGATGCGTCCACCAGGCGGTTGACACATCGCAGCAGTGTCGATTTTCCGGCCCCGGAGGGGCCGATGATGGACACGAACTCGCCTTCTTCGATCGAGAACGAGACATCCTGCAGCGCCTTGGTGACGTTGTCGTAGGTCTTGCTCACGTGCTGGAAGGTAAGAAGCGCCATTTCTCTATCGTCTCCTTCGAATGGGTTCGTGCTTATTCGCTCAGGTTGCGGATCGGGTCGAACCAGGCGTCCTCGACCAGCACAAAGCGCTCGCTGTCGGTCTTCTCGAACATGCCCACGCCGTCGGAATCCTCCGGCACAAAGATCAGCTCGTTGTCCGCGACCTCGTCCGAGGTGAACAGATCCTGGATGGCCTTGACGTCCGCGGGGTCGAGCGCGTCGGAGTTGTAGGCGAAGGGGCCGTTGAGAACCGGGGTCACCTGGATGAGGACGAACTCCTCGCCGGTGACGGTGTCAAAGGGCGCGCTGGCATCCGCCTTGATGGCGTAGGTGGAGCCCACGGTGTTCGCCTCGCCCTCCACGCAGTCCGCATAGGGCGCGATTTCCGTGTCGCAGAAGGCGGAGACGTCCGAGCGGTCGCTCATGAGGTTGAAGGCCGAGCCCTGGTGCGAGCCGCCGAAGAGCACCTGGGAGAAGAACATGTCGTCCCCGCCCTCGATCAGGTCGTCCTCGGTCAGGCCCAGATCGCTGAAGTGCGAGATGATGGAGCTGGTCGGAACCTTGAAGCCGGAGGTGGAGCTGTTGGACACAAAGGAGATGCGCTTGCCCTGGATGTTGTCGATGGAGTAGGTGTCGCCGGAGGCGTACTCGCCCTCGTTGCCCTTCTTGACGGCCAGGAAGCTGTAGTAGAGCGCGTCGTCCAGGGTGCCGGAGGCGCCGGAGTTGACGAACAGCGGCAGAACCGCGTCATTGGCGTTCTTGGCCTCGATGTAGCCCTGCGCGCCCATGAAGCTGATCTGCGCGGTGCCGTTGGCCAGGGACTCGATGGCGATGGCGTAGTCGGTGGTCAGCTTCTGCTCGACCTTCTTGCCGGTGGCCTGCTCGATCAGGCGGGCGTACTCCTCGCGGGCGACCTCGTAGTCCTCGGCGGACTCGTTGGGGTACCAGACGATGGTGATGGTATCCGCATAGTTCCCGGTGGTCTCCTCGGTCGCGGCAGGCTCGGTCGCGGCGGGCTCGGTCGCCTCGGGCGCCGCGCTCTGCGCCTCGTCCGTTGCCGCGGGCGCGTCGGTGGCGGCCGGGGCTTCCGCGGGCGCGGAGCAGCCGGCAAGCAGGGCCACGAGCAGGACGGCGCTCAGGGAGAGCGAGAGAATCTTCTTGAGGTTCATGTTTTCGGCTCCTTTCCAAAATCCGATGTCGTCTTTTGTCCTTGGGGCTTTATATACAGCGCTAGCGCGCGGTATATCCGAGTTCGTCCAGCAGCGCAGGCAGGCTGCTGAGGTTGAGCAGGACGTGATCTGCGCCGCAGTCCGCGTAGGCCCGGCGCACGCGGCTGATCTCCTTCTGGCGCACGTCCTCCGGCAGGGCTTCGTACTCCGCCTGGGAAAGGCCCATCAGCGAGCTCCCCTCGATCAGGCCCACGGTCACAAGGCCCGCGTTCCGTCCCTCGCGGATGTCCGCTGCGGTATCCCCCACCTTCACCGCCGCGCGCACCGAGGAAACGCCCAGCTTCTCCAGCGCGCGGAAGACCATGTAGGGATAGGGCCGGCCGATTCCGCCCGTGGAATCGGAGCTGAACCAGCAGTCCGGGCGGTAGCCCGCGGCCTCGGCCGCCGGAACCACCACGCGCATCATCTCGTCGTTGTAGCCCGTCGTCGAGCCGATCTTGACGCCCTGCGCGCGCAGCGCTTGGACCGCCTCCCGCACGTGGGGCAGAGGCTGCGCAAAGTCCGGCAGCAGGCGAAGGATCAGCGCCTCGCTGCGGCGGTAGACGCCGTCGGCGTCCTCGTTCTGCCAGGGGCGGCCCTGCGCCTTCTCAAAGCACGCGGCGATGCGCGGCATCTCGAACATCTTCTGCACGTGCTGGCGCTTGGACAGGCCCATCGGCCCGCGCAGCTCCTCTGCGGTCGGGTCGATCCCCACCTCCCGGAACGCCTGCCGGAACGCCTCCACCGGCGCAAAACAGCCGTAGTCCACGGTCGTTCCTGCCCAGTCGAAGATCACGGCCTCGATTCTCCCCGTCATGCGGTTGCCTCCTCTTGCAGACCTTTGCGTCTTTTTGCTGATTTCGGTATGATTTTACCCCGAATATACCGCATATTCAAGCAAGAAAGGCTCAAGGCCGAGTAAACTCGCCGTTAACGCATCTTTTCCCTTTTGAGCAGCAAAAAAACCCCGGAATTCCGGGGTTTTGGCAGGAAAAGCAAGGGCGGGCGCGGCGGAGAAAAATCTCCGCCGGACCCGCCGTGTCTAGGAACTGTATAGATTCTCTCGATTTCATTCAACGCCGCTGCGCGCGATTCACTCGATGAGGATGCCCTTTTCCCGGTACTTTTCCCGCACGCCGTCGGCGACCTGGTCGTCCATGAGCAGCCGCTCCACGGCGTCCAGGTCCAGCACCTTGCACTTGGAGCGCTTGCCGAGCTTGCTGGAATCCATCACCGCGATCACCCGGCGGGAGTGCTCGGAGAGCACGCGAATGATCCCCACCTCCGAGAGGCGGAAGTCCGTGAACCCGTCCTTGTAATTGACCGCGTTCAGGGAGAGAAAGGTCACGTCCGGATAGTACTGCACGAATCCCTGCTCGCACATGGGGCCGTAGGTGGATTGCTCGGTGGGGTCGACGTTGCCGCCGATGAGGATGACGCGGATGGCCGGCGCCTGCAGGAGCATGCGCACCGCGGCCAGGTTGTTGGAGACGACGGTGATGTTGTGGCAGCGCTGGGCGATCTCCTGGGCGAGGATGGTGTTGGTCGTGCCGGAGTTGAGCGCGACGATGTCCCCCTCGCGGATGTAGCCGATCGCCTTGCGGCTGGCCGCGCGCTTGAGGTCGGAGTGGATGATCTCGCGGCCCTTGAAGTTGGAGAAGGCGGAAAGGGATTCCGGCAGGCAGGCCCCGCCCCGAACGCACTTGAGCAGCCCGCGCTTTTCCATGGCGCGCAGGTCGCGCCGGACCGTGTCCTGCGAGACTTGCAGCAGCTCGCTCAGCTCCTGCACCCGGACCGTGGACTGCAGCTGCACCTGCTGCAGGATGATCTCCGCCCGTTCGTTGAAGAGCATTGCCCTCCCCCTCCGTTGAAATTCGCTCTGTGTTCCCCCTAAGCATAGCATATTTCGCCTCGCTTTACAAGCCGGGCGCCCCTCCCGGGGGGCAAGGCGCGCAAAAACGCCCCCGGGCCGCGCGCGTTGGCGGCTCCGGGGGCGTTTTTTGCGGAAACGGGGGCGAAACTCAATCGGCCTGCGCGGCGGTCAGGAGCGCGTCCTTCAGCTTCTGCTCGATGCCGGCGAGCTCGGCCTCGGCGCTCTGGCGGGCGGCGCGGCCCTCGCGCTGGATCTGGATGGTCTCCTCGATCGTGGAGATGAGGTCGTCGTTGACCTTCTTGAGCGTCTCCAGGTCCACGATGCCGCGCTCGGACTCGCGGGCCACGTCGAGGCTGTTCTGCTTGAGCAGCTCGGCGTTTCTCTGCAGGAGCTCGTTCGTGGTGTCGGTCACGCTGCGCTGCATCTGCAGGGCGGACTGCTGGCGGGCCAGGCCCAGGGCGATGACGATCTGCCCCTTCCACAGCGGAATGGTGGAGAGGATCGCGGTCTGGATCTTGTCGACGAGGAGCTTGTCGTTGTTCTGGATGAGGCGGATCTGCGGGGCGGTCTGGATGGCGATGGCCTTGCTGAGCTTGAGGTCGTGCAGCTTCTTCTCAAAGCGGTCGACCGTGTCCTCGAAGTCGCGCACGACCTGGGCGCTCATGGGGTCGCCCTTGGCCTGCGCCTCGACGCGCAGGCGCGGCAGCGTCTCCTCCCGGGTCTCGCGCAACTTCTCCTCCCCCGCGACGATGTAGACCTGCAGCCCGCGGAAGTACTCCAGGTTCTTTTCGTACAGGCCGTCGAACATGGCGATGTCCTTGAGCATCTGCATGCGGGCCTCCTCCAGGTCCCGCTGGATGCGGTCGATCTGCACCTCGATCTTCTCGTAGCGCGCAAGGAGCCTGCGCACGGCGCGCGCCGCGCTGCGCAGGAAGGGCAGCTTGTCGAGAACGCCGCCCTCCGCCTCGTCCACGCCCACGTCCCGGACCTTTTCCACCAGCTCGCCCATCAGGTCGCCGACGTAGCCCGTGTCCTTGTTGCGGACGTTGGCCAGGATGTTGTCCGAAAACTCCGCGAGGTTGCGCTGCGCGCCGACGCCGTAGAGGATCGCCGTCTGCGAGTCCATAAGGTCGATGCCGTTCTTGATCTCCTCCGCCTTGGCGCGCTCCTCGGGGGTGAGCGCCTCCACCGCGCGGCGCACGGCGTCGGTTTGCGCGGGGGTGGGCGCGGTCTCCACCTGCGGGCTCTGCGCCTCGGCCTTGCGCTTGGTCAAGGCATCCAGTGTGATTTCGCTTGCCATGTGTTCGTCTCCTTTGCTCGTGCGCGGCCGCTTCGCCGTCAGGAAAGGGCTGCGATGATTCGGTCCATGGTGTCCACGTCCGGCATGGGCGCGACCTGGGTGATCTCCTCGGCGATGCCGGGCACGCCGAACTGGCCGACGTCCCCGGGCGCGTCGTACAAACCCGTGCGGAAGCCGTGCTTTTCCCAGGCCAGGCGCTGCACGTCCTCGTCCAGCAGCGCGTCGATGGCCGTGGCGCCCGCCTCGTCCAGCGCGATGTAGACGTGCGAGGACCAGACCGTGGGTGTCGGGTAGAGCAGGACGATGTCGTCCCGGATCTGCGCCCAGGTGTCGGGGTTCTGCACGGCGAACTCCAGAAGCTGGCTCTCGTAGCCGGCGATCAGGGGCTTTGCGCCCATGCCGGTCTTGAGGAACTGGTCAAACAGGTCCGAGGAGGAGTTCTCCATGTACCCCAGCCGCTGGAAGATGGCCTGCAGCCGCGGCAGGATCGCCTCGACATTGTTCTCGTCCGCAACGCCCCCGCAGAGCGTGTTGGCCAGGAGCCCGGCAAACATGTTTCCGGAGTTGGACTTGGTGGGGTCGGTCGTGCCCACGGCCACGTCGCCGTAGAGCTCCGGCAGGCCGATCTCCGCCCAGGAGGTCCCCTGCTCGATGCAGGCCACGAGCGCCGCCATGTCCACGGTGTAGACGCCGTCCGCAGCGGAGGCGATGCCCGCGCCGACCAGGGCCTCGGCCACCTGCGCGCGCGTATAGAGCACAATCGGGGTGTTCAGGACGATCTCGCTGCGATAGGGCGTGCCCTGGACCTGTTCATAGAGCTCCAGGGCGGTCTGGTTGGAGGGGAAGAGATAGTTCATGCCCGTTTGGTCGGCGGTGATCATCTCCAGCGACCCGGCGCGGGCGTAGTCCAGGGAGAGGTGATACCGGCTGCGGAAGATCTCCTGGACCTCCGCGTCCTCGAGCAGGCCGATCTTTTCTCCCCCGAGGTACCCGTTCAGCTCCAAAACCTGGGCGTTTGCGGAAAAGACCGCGTACCCTGCCGCGGCGACGATGACGACCGCCAGGATCGCAAGGCCGATCCACTTTGTCTTCATGGCTGTTCTCCCTCCATCGCAAGCATCTTCCGCAGCAGCTCGATGTCCGCCTCCACGTCCAGCAGCTCGCCCTGCATCAGGCGCGTGAACTGCCGCTCAAAGGCCGCGTGGAGCACGGGCAGGGACTTTGCCGTGCGCTCGAGGATCTCCTGGACCTCCGGGGTCGCAAGCCCGGTGGCGCGGAACTCGACGTAGCGCGCCAGGAGCTTGCCCGCCGTGTCCAGGGTATAGGTGAGGAATTGGTGCGCGCTGCGGATCTTTTCCGGGTTCTTGTGCAGGTAGGCGAGGATGCGCTCCCCGGTCTCGCGCAGGGCCTGCGCCTCCCGGCGGACGGCAGGGTCGTCGATCCGCGCCTCCGCCTGCCGGATCCGGTCCAGGTCCTGCCGCGCCTCCTCGAGCAGGGCCTGCATCTCCTCGCCGCCGGGCAGGTCCTCCACCGCGATGCCCGCGATCCTGCGCACGGGCTTGAGCAGGAAGTAGAGGCCAAAGTACACGCCCACCGCCAGCAGCGCGCACACGGCGATGTGCCACCGCAGGGCGAAAAACAGCGCCAGGAACGCCGCGCAGGCCGCCAGCGCCGCGGCCAGCATCCGCGAAACTTCCCGCATCAGTTGTACCCCTTTACGCTGCGGAAGGCGGCCGTCAGGTCCTCCCGCCCGTCGAATACGCGGGCGTTGGTGTACTGCGCAAGCTCCTGCAGCTGCTCCTCGTCCGCGTTCCCGAACATGATGGAGAACACGGGAACCTCCTGCCCGAGCTCCGCATACGCCTGGGCGAACTCCGAAAAGCTCCCGCCGGACTGGCCGTCCGTGAGCAGGATCAGGGCCGGGGTGTACTGCGTCAGGTCGTAGCCCTGCAGCAGGCGCAGGCCCTCGGCCGCGGCGGCGTACATGTCCGTGCCGCCGCCGACCTCCTGGCCGCGGACCACGCGGTAGAGGTCCTCCAGCTCTTGCCCGTTGCCCACGGCGGAGTACGTGGCGATGACCTCGCCGTTAAAGGGGATGAGGATGTTGACCTCGTCCTGGGAGGCCTGCAGGAAGTTCGCGGCGGCATTCTCCTGCACGAGGATCTGCTCCATGGCGGAGACGAGCTGTTCGTTCCCCTCCCCGCTCATGCTGCCGGAATAGTCCAGGCAGTAGACGCTCAGCGAGGGCTTGCGCAGCTCCGTCTGGTAGAGGTTCAGGCACGCGAAGAGCACGTCCGCGGCCGGCATCCGGATGGGCGAGAGCACGCGGTCCGGCTGCAGGCCCCACGCCTCGGGGAATACGTCCCGGTTCTCTTCGCGCACGCCCGTGTAGCTCGAGCGCCGGCCCGTGCGCTGGATCGCGCTCTGCGTCTCCTCCGAGAGCAGGTAGGCCTGCAGGTCGAGGAAGAGCTCCTCCTTCGCCTCGTCCCCGGCGTCCACATAGCCCAGGGGCGAATCCGCGATGGACAGGCCGTCGTAGGGGTAGACGACGTAGAGGGGCTCCTCCCCGCGGGCGGTCAGCTCCTCGTTGGCCTGGATGATGAGGCACTCGTAGTTGACCATGGCGTCGTAGTCGCCGGCGAGGAACATGTCCTTGAGCCAGTCGCTGCTGCCGGAGGAGCGGTCCACGCCCGAGAAGAGCTCGCGCACCTGGGTTTTCAGCGTCTCGCTCTGCAGGTCCTCCTCGGTGATGACGTCGGGGTTGCCGAGCAACGCGTACAGGAAGCCGATGTAGGCGCTGGCGCCGGAGTTGGACTGCGTGGCGCTGGTCATGCAGAAGCGCAGGGACCCCGCGCGGATGGCGTCCAGCAGGTCCTGGACGGAGACCTCGCGCCCGACAAAGCCCAGGGACTCCGCCAGGGACTTCCGGATGCCGAAGACCACGGGCGTGATGGAGATGGACTCCGCGTGCTTGACGCGGTGGCCGGTATCGCCCACGTTCAGCCAGAGGGAGCTCGCCGGCCAGACCGCGTCGTAGGCGAGGTCCTCCTGGCCCAGGGCGCGCATGATGTCCAGCGAGCCTTGATACGTCATCTCAATGCGCACGCCCGCGTCCCGGGCGTATTCCTCCAGGATCGGCTCCAGCTCGGCGTTCTCCGAGCCCGAGAGGATGCGCAGCACCCGGGTTCCGCTGCCCAGCACCGCGTCCGCCCCGCTCTGGCCGCCCGCTGCAAGGTCCGAAAGGCTGCACGCCGACAAAAGCGAAAGCGCCGCCGCGAGCAGCAGAAGCGCCGCAACGCCGCGGACCAACCGCGCTTGTTTTCTCACCAGTGTTCCCCCTTTTTTCGTTTTTCCAACTTCATTGTATCCGCCCGCCGGGGAGAACTCCATCAACGTTGTATCTGCACTCTGTAAACTTTCCATTATTTTGGCGGACTGAAAGACAAAAACAGGCGGACAAAAGGGGGGAAATCCCTTCGTCCGCCTGGGAATTGTGCGCGGGGCCTTGCTATCTTTGTTCCCCGCCCTGCGGGGCCTCCTTCTCCGCCCGGGGGGACGGCGCGCGGCCCGCTTTCCAGGCCTTGATGGCCTCCAGGCGGGAGCGGAAGCGCCCCTCCACGCCCTCGTTTGTGGGGCGGTAGTATTCGCGGCCGGCGAGGGAGTCGGGCAGGCACTGCATGCGGGCCATCTTCTCCTTCGTATCGTGGGCGTACTGGTAGCCCTTGCCGTAGTCCAGCTCCTGCATCAGGCGCGTGGGCGCGTTGCGGATGACGAGGGGCACGGGCTCGTCCAACTGCTCGAGCGCGTCCTTCTTGGCCTCGTTGTAGGCGACCTCCATGGCGTTGGACTTGGGCGCAAGCGAGAGGTAGACCACCGCCTGCGTCAGGTTCACCGTGCACTCGGGCATGCCGTTGAAGTGGCAGGCCTGGTAGGCGGCGACGGCGAGCTCCAGCGCGCGGGGATCGGCCAGGCCCACGTCCTCGCTGGCGAAGCGCACGACGCGCCGGGCCACGTAGAGCGGGTCCTCCCCGGCCTCCAGCATGCGCGCCAGCCAGTAGACCGCCGCGTCCGGGTCCGAATTGCGCATGGACTTGTGCAGGGCGGAGATGAGGTTGTAGTGCTCCTCGCCGTTCTTGTCGTAGAGCAGGGAGCGGCGGGAGGTGCACTGGGCGAGCGTCTCCTCGGTGACGGTGGTTTCGCCGCTTGCGTCCATGTCGCCGTTGAGCACGACCATCTCCAGCGTCATGAGCGCGGTGCGCGCGTCGCCGTTGGCAAAGACGGCGATGGATTCCAGCAGGTTCGGCGCGATGTGCACGACCTGCCCGCCGAAGCCCCGCTCGTCGGTCAGCGCCCGCTGCAGGAGCTCCACCAAGTCCTCCGTGCGCAGCGCCTGCAGCACGAACACCTTGCACCGGGACAGGAGCGCGCCGTTGATCTCAAAGGAGGGGTTCTCGGTCGTGGCGCCGATGAGGATGATGCTGCCCTTTTCCACGTAGGGCAGGAAGGCGTCCTGCTGGGCCTTGTTGAAGCGGTGGATCTCGTCCACAAAGAGGATCGTGCGCACGCCCAGGCGCCGCCCCTCCTCCGCGCGCTGCATGATGGCGCGGATCTCCTTGATGCCGCTGTTCACGGCGGAAAAGTCGATGAACTCCGCCTGCGTGCGCTGGGCGATGATGCGCGCAAGCGTGGTCTTGCCCACGCCCGGCGGGCCCCAGAAGATCATGGAGGAAACCTGATCGCTCTCGATCAGGCGGCGCAGGACCTTGCCCGGGCCGAGCAGGTGCTTCTGCCCCACGTATTCCTCCAGGGTGCGGGGGCGGAGCCGCGCGGCCAGGGGCTGGCTGCGGTCGCCCGGCGCGTCAAACAGCGATGTCTGTTCCAAGCTGGTCCTCCCCCTCTTATCGGCCCACGATCTCCCGGTAGGTCTTGTAGGCCGCGTCCCAGGGCGCGCGGTCCCCTGGCTCGATGCGGCGCACGCCGAAGGAATCCGCCACGATGCGCCGCATCTCCCAGAGGTCCCCGACGAGGCCCAGCGCCCGCGCCTGCAGGAGCAGGTTGCCGATCGCCGTGGCCTCCGAGGGCCCGGCCAGCACGGGGATGCCCAGGGCGTCGGCGGTGAAGCGGTTGAGCATCTCGTTGTTGCTGCCGCCGCCGACGATGTGCAGCGCGGAGACGGCGCGGCCGCGCGCCTGCTCGAGCCGCTCGACCGTGTGGCGGTAGCAGAGGGCCAGGGACTCGTAGACGGCGCGGGCCGTCGCGCCCACGCCCTCGGGCGGGCGCTGGCCGGTGCGGCGGCAGGCCGCGGCGATCTTCTCGGGCATGTTCCCCGGGGTGAGGAACTCCTCCCCGTCCGGGTCAAAGAGCGCGGCAAAGGCGGGGGCGCGCCCGGCCTCCTCCACGATCTGCGGGAAGGTCAGGCGGATTCCGCGCCGCTCCCACTCCCGCTGGCACTCCTGGATGATCCACAGCCCCATGACGTTCTTGAGCACGCGGTAGGTGCCGTCCACGCCGCCCTCGTTGGTGAGGTTGAAGGCCTTGGCCTCCTCGGAGATCACGGGCGCGCGCGTCTCCACGCCCACGAGCGACCAGGTGCCGCTGGAGATGTAGGCAAAGTCCTCGTCCACGGCCGGCACCGCGGCCACGGCCGAGGCGGTGTCGTGCCCCGCCACGGCGACGAGCGGCACCTCGCCCGCGCCGGTCTCCTGCGCGATCTCGGGCAGGAGACGGCCGCGGACGGTTCCCGGCTCCTCCACGGGCAGCAGCAGGCGCGCGGGGATGCCCAGCTTGTCCAGCAGGCCGCGGTCCCAGGTGCGCGTCCTGGGCGAGAGCATCTGCGAGGTCGAGGCGATGGTGTACTCGCAGCCCTTGACCCCGGTCAAAAGGTAGCCCAGCAGGTCCGGCATGAAGAGCAGGTCCTGCGCCAGGGTCAGGCGCGCGTCGCCGTCGAGCACCTGGGAATAGAGCTGATAGAGCGTGTTGAACGACAGGCGCGCAAGGCCCGTGCGGCGGTAGATCTCCTCCTCCGGCACGACGGCGAAGGCCTTTTCCATCACGCCCGCGGTGCGCTCGTCGCGGTAGTTGACCGGGTCCGAAAGGAGGCGCCCCCGCTCGTCCAGCAGGCCGTAGTCCACGCCCCAGGTGTCTATGCCCATGGCGGACAGGGAGATCCCCGCAAGCGCCGCCTTGTTGAGGGCGGTCTTCGTCTCAAAGAACAGGCGCGGCAGGTCCCACTGCAGGAGCCCGGCCAGGCGCACGGGGTCGTTGGAGAAGCGGTGCAGCTCGCGCAGCGTCAGCCGGCCGTCCGCAAGGGTTCCGAGCATGGCGCGCCCGGACGACGCGCCCAAGTCCATCGCAAGAAAGGTTGCGCTCATTCGAGGTCCCCCCGATACTTCTGGTTTTCCTCCAGTATACAACACGCGCCCGGCGCTTGCAAGGACCGTGGATTTTCAGCTCTCCTGCGGCGCAAAGTAGTCCTCCAGCCCGTCGGCCACGGCCGCGGCGAGTGCCTGCCGGTACTCCGGCGTGCACAGGCGCGCCTCCTCCTCGGGGTTGGAGAGGAAGCCGCACTCGACCAGGGCCGAGGCCGGCGTCCCGGTCAGGATGTAGTAGTCCCCGGCGTTTGCCTCGCGTCCGTTGTCCGGGTCCAGCTCCCGCAGGGCGCCCTGCAGCGCCCGGGCCAGGACCTCGCCCTCCTCGGCCCCCGCCTGAAAGAAGACCTGCGCCCCGCGCTGCGAGGGGTCGGAGAACTGGTTCATGTGCACGCTGACCACGCACTCGGCCTGCGCCGCGGCGAAGATCTCCAGCCGGCGCGTCAGCTCCTTGCGCTTCTTGTAGCCGGGGGTGTTCTCCGGGTCGATGAGGGCGACGTCCTCCTCCCGCGAGAGGACGACCGTCGCGCCCCGCGCCTCCAGCTCGTCGCGCAGCAGGAGCGCCACGGCCAGGTTCAGGTCCTTTTCCGCCGTGCCGCTTGCGCCGGTGCAGCCGCCGTCATACCCGCCGTGGCCGGCATCCACGCCGATGACCCGGCCCGCAAGCGACCCCGGCATTGGCTGCGACAGGAAGACGGACGCCCCCTCCTCCCCGCCCAGCAGCGCCCAGAATCCCGCCAGCCCCACCAGGAGCACCGCCAGGGCGACCAGCTTCCTTTTCACGGCAAATCCCTCCCCGTTTCTGCGCGTTTTTGTTTGCCATAGCTTCTCTATGCGAAAAAAATCCGGAATATGCCTCCGCATTTTCCCGAACGTTCCTGCATAGATTTTCAAAGCATACGGGGAAAATTCCGAGTTATCCCCACTGTCCACAATGTTATCCACAGGCAATTCCTTGAAAACACGAATTTTCTTTGCCTTTTCCACAGGGTTCGACGTTCGCCGCGGTGGAAAACCGAAATTCGCTCGTTCGCCCTTCTCTAAAACGGCCGCTTGTCAAGAGCAAAAAAAATTTTCCCGCCTCTTTTTTTCCGGGCGAAAAAATCCTTATGATTCCATCTCCTTCGCGGCGGTCCGCGAAAAATCGACAAGGCCCGCCTCCGCTGGATTTCAGCGGGGGCGGGCCTTGGCCTTGCTCAGTTGGGAAGCGGCATCGAGGGCACGGCGTTCAGGTCCAGGTCCGCAATGCGGCCCTCCCGGTAGCGATAATACCCGGCGCAGCCGATCATGGCGGCGTTGTCCGTGCAGAGGATGGGCGGCGGCAGGAACACGCGCGCGCCGAGGCGTTGGCAGGCCTCGTTTGCGCGGGCGCGCAGCAGCGAATTGCAGGCCACGCCCCCGGCCAGGACGAGCTTTTTGAGCCCGGTGTCGCGCAGGGCGCACTCCGCCTTGTCCACGAGCTGCTCGACCACCGCGCGGCGGAAGGACGCGGCGATGTCCGCGTCGCTCGGGCGCGCGCCCTGCTTCTCCATGCGGGCCACGGCCTGCAGCAGCGCGGTCTTCAGGCCGCTGAAGGAGTAGTTGTAGCCCTCCTGCCGGGAGCGGGGCAGGGGCAGGGCGCGGTCGTCCCCCTCGCGGGCCAGGCGGTCGATGGCTGGGCCCCCGGGATAGGGCAGGCCCAGCACGCGCGCGGCCTTGTCAAAGGCCTCGCCCGCGGCGTCGTCCCGCGTGCGGCCGAGGATCTCGTGGTGGCCGTAGTCCGCGACGCGCACGAGGTGGCTGTGCCCGCCCGAGACCACCAGCGCCAGGAACGGGGGCGCGAGGTCCGGGTGCGCCAAATACGCCGCGGAGATGTGCCCCTCGATGTGGTGCACGGGCACGAGCGGCAGCCCGTGCCGGTAGGCGAAGCCCTTTGCATAGGACACGCCGCACAGCAGCGCGCCGACGAGCCCCGGGCCATAGGTCACGGCCACGCCGTCCAGGTCCTCCGGCGCGGTCTCGGCCTCCTCGAGCGCGCGGCGCACGACGCCCGGCAGGGCCTCCACGTGCGCGCGGGAGGCGATCTCCGGCACGACGCCGCCGTAGAGCGCGTGCGTCTCCACCTGGGAGGCGATGACCAGCGAGCGCTGCGTCCGGCCGATGGTCACGGCCGCGCTCGTCTCGTCGCAGGAGGTCTCAATGGCCAGCAGCCGGATGTCCTCCCGGCCCTTGTTCGCCTCCACACTTTGTCTTGCGGTTTGCAGATAGGTCAACGGCCTTCTTCCTCCTTGCCGTTTCGGGGAAATCCCTTCATGAGTTCATCCATTTGCCGGAGCAGCTCCTCCGGCGAGGGCGCGGGCTCCACCGGGCGCCGCGGCCCGACGGGCACGGCGTCGGCCCCCTCCCAGGAATCGGTCGCGGATTCCGCCGCCTCCGCGACCGGCGCGGCCGGCTGCGGCTGTGCCGGTTCCGGCTGCGCCGGCTGCGGCTTGGCGGTCTGCGGCTGCGCCGTCCGCGGGAGCGCGGCGGGCGCGCCCGCGGAGAGCTCCGGCACGTCCTCGACGGTGAAGTCGAGCCGGCCGGGCTGGCTGCGCAGCGTGATCTCCGGCTTTCGGCCGGGGTCCATGGCGAGGGTGAGCTCGCCGTCCGCGCTGCGCTCGACGCGCAGGTCCAGCTTCATCTCCAGGCGCACGGAGAGGTCCTGGTCGTCCAGCCGCGCGGGGAAATCGCCGGTAAAGCGCGCCGGCCGGTGCACGGTGGGCGCCTCCTCCTCCGGCTCCTTCGGCCAGGCTGGGGCGCCTGCAGGGGCGGGCTTGCGCTCCGTGCGCAGCGCCGCCTCGCGCAGGCGGTCGACGGGGAGGGTCTCCTCCTCGTCCTCTTCCTCCTCATCCAGGCCCATGCGCGCGAAGATCTCGCGGGCGTCGGGGCGCTCCTGCGCGTCCGCGGGGCGGTCGATGCGGAAGTATCCCCGCTCTCCCCCGCCGACGGGGCGGATGTCCCAATCCGCTTTCTCGCCGTCCGCGCCGCTCTCCGCCGCCGGCTTGGGGCCGCGGGGGCGGCGACCCAGGGTGTCGCGCACGACCATGACGATGGCAAGCGCGATGGTCGCGGCCGCGCCCACGCCAAAGACCGCGGCGATCAGCGCCGCGCAGTCCGCAAAGAAGGGCTCCGGCACCATCTGGATGAGCATGTCGTCCGCGCTGAGAATCCACAGGTCGTTGGTGAAGAAGATCTCGTGGAAGCGGATGAACACCGCGGTAAAGTCCTGCATCGCGAGGAAGACGACCGCCGCCGTGGCCGCGACCAGCGTCCCCGCGCCGGCCAGGTACCCGATGCCGCTGGCGCGCACGCCGCCCGGTTTCTTTTTCCCGAGGAAGCAGCCCACGACCCAGAGCGCAGCGCCCGCGACAAAGGCGGCCACCATGACGGTGCGCGCGAGGATTACGAGGTTGCGCACGTCGACCATGTGGGCCTTTTCGCGGTCGGAAAAGACCTCGCGCATCTCGCCGCCGATTTCGGCCTGCATGTCCAGCGTGTCGCGGCTGCCCCAGAGGTAGTCGAGCAGCGCATTCGTCACGCGCATGAGTCCCTCGTCGCTGATGCCGATGGTCTCGGCCTGGCCGTACTTCGCGTATTCATACGCGTAGAAGCTGCGGGACGTCGTGCAGATGAAGACGCCCAGCAGCGCCATGGAGAGCAGCAGCAGCCATGCCGCAAGGGCGGAGAGCACTGCGGCAAAGGTCTTTCGCATAGTGTCGCGCCTCCTCGTAAGATCGAAGCAGTGCTTTAGAGCATCTGCAGGTAGGCGGTGATGAAGCCGTCCAGGTCGCCGTCCATGACGCTGTCGATGTCGCCAACCTCAAAGCCGGTGCGGTGGTCCTTGACCATGGTATAGGGCTGGAAGACGTAGGAGCGGATCTGGCTGCCCCACTCGATCTTCTTGAGCTCGCCCTTGATCTCGCTCATCTTCTCCTGGTTTTCGCGCTCGCGCAGCTCGACCAGGCGCGCGCGGAGCACGGCCATGGCCTGCTCGCGGTTCTGGATCTGGCTGCGCTCGTTCTGGCACTGGACGACGATGCCGGTCGGGATGTGCGTGATGCGCACAGCCGAGTCCGTGCGGTTGACGTGCTGGCCGCCCGCGCCGCCCGCGCGGTAGGTGTCGATGCGCAGGTCCTCGGGCTTGATGACGATGCCGCCGTCGTCCGGCAGGACGGGCATGACGTCCAGCGAGGCAAAGGAGGTGTGGCGCCGGGCCGCGCTGTCAAAGGGCGAGATGCGCACCAGCCGGTGCACGCCGCGCTCGGCCTTGAGGTAGCCATAGGCGTTTTCCCCCTTGACCTCGAAGGTCACGGACTTGATGCCCGCCTCGTCCCCCTCCAGGAAGTCGAGCTCGCGCACCTGGTAGCCGTGGCGCTCGGCATAGCGGGTGTACATGCGGTAGAGCATCTGCGTCCAGTCCTGGGCCTCGGTGCCGCCCGCGCCCGCGTGCAGGGAGAGGATGCAGTCGTTGGCGTCGTACTCCCCGCGCAGGAGCGTGGAGAGGTAGAGCGCGCCGATCTTTTGGGTCAGGTCCTGGATCTCGCTCTCGATCTCCGGGACGAGGCTCTCGTCCTGCTCCTCGTCGCACATGGCGATGAGGGTGTGCGCGTCCTCGCACTGGGCGCGCAGGTCCGCGATGCCCTGGGTTCTGTCGGTGATGGTCTTGATGCGCTGGTTGACCTTCTGCGCGCGCTCGAGGTTGTTCCAGAAGTCCGGCTGCTCCATCTCGCGGTGGAGCTGGTCCAGCTCGTCGCGCATGGCGTCCACGTCAAAGGCGGAGGCGGTTTCATCCAACTTCTTCTCCAGCTCGCGCACTTCCTGTTCAAATCGATCCAATTCCACGATCATCTTGCAAAACTCCCTTTTTCCGAAAACTCCTCCGCTTCGGTTTCAATCCTCTCCATTATAGCGGGTTTTCCTGCATTTGGCAACGCCGCGCCTTAGATCCGGTCCGCAAGGTCCCACAGGCTGCCGATGCGCGTGCAGCGCGCAAGGTCTTCCGCCGGGATCTCGAGCAGGCCGGGCACGCAGAACACGCGCGCGCCGGAGGCCAGGCCCGCCGCGATCCCCGCGGGCGCGTCCTCGACGACGGCGCAGCGCTCGATCGGCACGCCGAGCTTCTGCGCGCCGCGCAGGAAGATCTGCGGGTCGGGCTTGGAGCGCTCGATGTCGTCCCCGCAGACGAGCGCGTCGATCTTGGATAGAAGGCCCGCGGCCGCAAGGGTCCTTTCCGCGCTGTCCCGCGAAGTGGAGGTGCACACGCACTGGCGCACGCCCCGCGCGCCGAGGGCGCCCAGCGCCTCGTGCGCGCCCGGCAGGACGGGCACGCCGTGCTCGTCCATCCACGCGCGGCAGACCGCCTCCTTCTCCTCGTAGAGGGTCTGCGTGTCGCCGATGTTCGGGTAGAGCTCGCGCAGCAGGGCGAAAACGCGCTGGAGGTTGCGGCCCATCGCGCCCTGGTAAAACTCGGGGCCGATGACGACCCCGCGCTGCGCGGCGCACTGCGTCCAAGCCATCTTGTGCAGCTTTTCCGTGTCCAGGAGCGTGCCGTCCATGTCGTAGAGTACGGCCTGAATCTTCATGCTGGTCTTCTCCTTTGTCTCTCCTTGCAGGGAAAGGCAGGGCGGTTGTTCTCCCGTCCTGCCGGAAAGCGATGCGGTTTTCTCAGGCGTTTTTGCCGCAGCAGTTCTTGTACTTCTTTCCGCTGCCGCAGGGGCAGGGATCGTTGCGGCCGATCTTCTTGGGCGCGTGCACGGGCATCTGCCGCGGGGGCTGGTTGGGCGCGCTGGCCGCAGCGCCGGAGCCGCCCTCGTGCGCGGCCGCCGGGGCGGCGTGGGACGCCGTGGTCTCCACCGCGCGGGGCGCCTCGCGCTGGGCGGGCACCTTGTTGATGCGGGCGTGGTAGAGGGTGCGCACCACGTCGTGGTGGATGTTGGCCACCATCTCCTCGAACATGTTGTAGCCCTCGATCTTGTAGGCGACGACCGGGTCCTTCTGGCCGTAGGCGCGCAGGCCGATGCCCTGGCGGAGCTGGTCCATGTCGTCGATGTGGTCCATCCACTTCTGGTCCACGACGCGCAGCAGCACGACGCGCTCGACCTCGCCCATGTCGACCTGGGCCTCCTCGGCCTTGTGGACAAGGCCCATGTAGGCGTCCCAGATCTCCTTCTTGAGGCGCTCGGTGATCTTCTGGACCGTCATGTCCATGTACTGGTCTTCGCTCAGGTTCTCAAAGGCGTCCGCAGGGTAGGTGAACAGCTCGTTCAGGTACTCGCCAAGGCCCTTGAGGTCCCACTCCTCGGGAATGCTGTGCTCCGAGCAGTGCTCGCCGATGCCCAGCTCGATCTGCTCGTCGACCATCTTCTGGATCTGGTCGCGCACGTCCGCGCCGGAGAGCACCTCGCGCCGCTGGCCGTAGATGACCTCGCGCTGGGCGTTCATGACGTCGTCGTACTGCAGGACGTGGCGGCGGATGTCGAAGTTGCGGCCCTCGACGCGCTTTTGCGCGCTTTCGATCTGCTTGGAGAGCAGGCCGTACTCGATGGCCTCGTCGTCCAGGCCGAGCTTCTCGATCATGGGCGCGATGCGGTCGCCGCCAAAGAGGCGCATCAGGTCGTCGTCCAGTGCGATGTAGAAGCGGGAGCGGCCGGGGTCGCCCTGGCGGCCGGCGCGGCCGCGCAGCTGGTTGTCGATGCGGCGGGACTCGTGCCGCTCTGTGCCGATGATGTACAGGCCGCCGAGGGACACGACCTTGTCGTGCTCGACGTCCGTGGTCTTCTTGAACTGCGCGACCAGGTCGCGGTAGGCCTTGCGCGCCTCGACGACCTCCTCCGGCGCGTCGTCGGAGTAGCCGCGCGCCTCCTCGACGAGCTCCTCGCTCATGCCCTGGCGGAGCAGCTCGCGCCGGGCGAGGAACTCCGGGTTGCCGCCGAGCAGGATGTCGGTTCCGCGGCCGGCCATGTTCGTGGCGATGGTGACCGCGCCGACCTTGCCGGCCTGGGCGACGATCTCGGCCTCGCGCTGGTGGTGCTTGGCGTTGAGGACCGTGTGCGGGATGCCCACGCGGTCGAGCATGCCGGAGAGCATCTCGCTCTTTTCGACGGAGACCGTGCCCACGAGCACGGGCTGGCCGGTGGCGTGGGTCTTCTGGATGTCCGCCACGACCGCCTTGAACTTGGCCTGCTGCGTGCGGTAGACCAGGTCGTTTTCGTCCACGCGGATCATGGGCCGGTTGGTGGGGATCTCCACGACGTCCAGGGAGTAGATGGACTTAAACTCGTCCTCCTCGGTCTTGGCCGTACCGGTCATGCCGGAGAGCTTGTGGTACATGCGGAAGTAGTTCTGGAAGGTGATGGTGGCAAGGGTGCGGCTCTCGCGCGCGACCTCGACGCCCTCCTTGGCCTCGATGGCCTGGTGCAGGCCGTCCGAGTAGCGCCGCCCGACCATCAGGCGCCCGGTGAACTCGTCCACGATGAGCACCTCGCCGTCCTTGACGACGTAGTCGATGTCCCGGTGCATGAGCGCGTGGGCCTTGAGCGCGACCTGGATGTGGTGGTTGATGTCCGTGTTCTCCAGGTCCGAGAGGTTTTCCACGTTAAAGAACCGCTCCGCCTTGGTGACGCCCTCCGCGGTGAGGTTGACGGTCTTGTCCTTTTCGTCCTTGACGTAGTCGCCGGTCTGGGTCTCGTTGCCGAACTCGTCGGTCTCGACCTTGCCGGGGCGCAGGCCGAGCACGAAGGCGTTGGCCTTGGCGTACAGGTCCGTGGCCTTGTCCCCCTGGCCGGAGATGATCAGGGGCGTGCGCGCCTCGTCGATGAGGATGGAGTCCACCTCGTCCACGATGCAGTAATTGAGGTCGCGCTGCACCACGTCCGACAGGCGCACGACCATGTTGTCGCGCAGGTAGTCGAAGCCGAACTCGTTGTTCGTGCCGTAGACGATGTCGCACGCGTAGGAGGCGCGGCGCTGCGCGTTGCTCATCCCGGAGAGGATCAGGCCGACGCTCATGCCCAGGAAGCGGTAGATCTTGCTCATCCACTCGCCCTGGTACTTGGCCAGGTAGTCGTTGACGGTGACGATGTGCACGCCCTTTCCGGTCAGGGCGTTGAGGTAGGCGGGCATGACGCAGGTGACGGTTTTGCCTTCACCGGTCTTCATCTCCGCGATTCTGCCCTGGTGCAGCACGATGCCGCCGAGGACCTGCACGTCGAAGGGCCTCTGGCCGATGGCGCGCACGGCGGCCTCGCGCACCGCGGCAAAGGCCTCCGGCAGGAGGTCGTCCAGCGTCTCGCCCTTTTGCAGCCGGTCCTTAAAGGCCGGGGTGAGGGCGCGCAGCTCCTCGTCGCGCAGGGCGTGCATTTTCGGCTCGAGCGCGTTGACCTTGTCCAGGATCTTGCGCAGCCGCTTGATTTCCGCCTCGTTGGACGAGCCGAAGAGTTTTTTCAGGAAATTTGCCATTGTCTATCCTCCAAAGCCATGCATTTTTCGAAAGCAAAACCGCGGTTTTCCCGCGCTGGGTCCCAAGGATAAACGACCCTATCGCACTGATTGTAACATTTTCCCCTGCCGACTTCAAGTTTTTCCGGGGGTATGGTATACTCTTCCTGGTTAAATTTCGCCGCGTTTTTTGCGCGGCGGCGGGCGGAACGCCCCGCCCGCACGCTTTGGGAGGTTCTTTTTTCCATGCAATTTCTCGGAAATGTCCTTTCGGTTCTCTACCTTGCGGCGTATCTTGCGGCGGGGCTTCGCTACGCCTGGCTCCTCCTGCCCCGCGAGGACAACCTCACGCGGGCCGCAGCCGGCGCAAGCCTTGCGCTCTTTGCGCAGATGTGGCTGCCGGCCCTCTTCTCCTTCCTGCTCGGGTTCACGCTCCTGAGCCAGGTCCTGGGCCTTGCGCTGTTCGTCCTTCCGTGCGCGCTGCCGCCCGTCTTCCGGCGCAGGCCCGCGTCCCTTCGCACGGACGCGCGGAGCGCAAAGCTGCACGCCTTCTGCGTCGTCCCGGCGCTGCTGCTCAGCGCCGTGCTGCTCTACACGCACGTCCTGCGGCCCGTGGACGGCGCGCTGCACACGGGCCAGTCCTGCTACGGGGACATGAGCATGCACCTCTCCTTCATCACCTCCATCGCGCGCAACGGCGTCTTCCCGCCGCTCTACCCGATCGAAGCGGGCGTGCAGATGGGCTATCCCTTCCTGTGCGACAGCATCTCCTCGACCTATCTTCTGCTGGGGGCGGACCTGCGCTTTGCCTACATCCTGCCCATGGTCTTGGCGCTGTACGCGGTGTTTTCCTGGTACTTTGTGTGGATGCGCCGCTTTTTGCAGAGCGAAAAGCGCGCCTGCCTGGCCTTTGTCCTGTTCTTCCTGGGCGGCGGCATCGCGCTGTGGTACTTCCTGGACGGCGCGCGCAGCGATCCTTCCAATTTTACGCGGATCTTCACGGCCTACTACGAAACGCCCACCAACAACGCCAACGAGAACGTGCTCTGGGTCAACCCCATCGCGGACCTGCTGATCCCCCAGCGCGCGACGCTCTTTGGTTGGTCCATCCTGCTGCCCTGCCTGTACCTGCTCTACCGCATGGCCTTTGCGGGCGAGTGGAAGTACGCCCCGTACCTCGGGGTTCTCGCGGGCGGGTTGCCGCTCCTGCACACGCACTCGTTCCTGGCGCTGTTCGTCCTGTCCGCCGGCGTGTTCGTGCGCCAGCTCTTCCTGGACGCCCGGCTCTGGAAGAAGTTCGTGCCCTACGCGCTGCTGGCCGCGGTTCTCGCGCTTCCGCAGCTGTGGAAGTTCACCTTCGCGCAGGCGGACAACGCGGGCTTTCTGCACCTCTCCTTCAACTGGGTCAACCAGGAGGACCCCTACCTGTGGTTCTACATCAAGAACATCGGCGTGGTCTTCCTGCTGCTGCCCTTTGCGCTGCTCTCGGAGAAGCGGCTGCGGGGCTTCTGGCTCTGCGCGCTGCCGCTGTGGGTGGTGTGCGAGTTCATCGTCTTCCAGCCCAACAACTACGACAACAACAAGCTGCTCTTCGTGGTGCACATGATCAGCTGCAGCCTTGTCGCCTCGTTCCTTAGCACGATGTACCACAAGCTGCGGGGCATGCGGGGCCGGGCGCTCATGGGCGCGGCGGTGGTCTTTGCCGGGACGGTCTCCGGCGCGCTGACGCTCGCGCGGGAGGTGGTCTCGGACTACGAGCTCTTCTCGGACGGCATGGTGGAGGCGGCGCAGTTCGCGCGCGAAAACCTGCCGGACGACGCCGTGCTGCTCACGGCGGACGAGCACAACAACCCCTTCGCCTCCCTGGCGGGACAGACCATCGTCCAGGGGTCGCCGACGTTCCTCTACTTCCACGGCGTCTACGACACGGACCGCGCCGCGGACGTGCGCGCCATGTACACGCAGGAGGGCGCGCTGGAATCGCTCGCCGGCAAGTACGGCGTCACGCACGTGGTCCTCTCCTGGCACGAGCTCTCCATGGGCGCGGACCCCTCGCTGTTCGCGGACCTGCCGGTGGTCTACGCCAACGACGAGGTCACGATTTATTCGTTAAAATGACGTAAAAATTTCTTCATATTTCTTGCAGGAGAAACGCGCATGGGTGTCGAACCTCTGAACTGTACCCGCGAGGGGACAGAAACTACGCCCCGCGGGCGATAAAGGAGGTTGGATTTATGCGGATCAACATCACCGTGCGCAACATGATGACCCTCTCGCCCTCCGTTGCGAACTACGTCAACAAGAAGGTGGGCAAGCTGGATCGCTATTTTGGCGACGAGATCGAAGCGCAGGTCCGTTTGAGCATGGAGCGCCACCGCTTCACCTGTGAGATCACGATCCCGCTGCCGGGCGAGATCCTCCGCGCCGAGGAGACCACAGGCGACATGTACGTCTCCATCGACAGCGTTCTCAGCAAGCTCGAAGGCCAGATCCGCAAGCACCGCACGCGCCTGGCCAAGCGCATGAAGCGCGACGCGGACCCCATCGAGGTCTTCCTTCCCGAGGAGGAGGCCGTTCCCCAGGTGGTGCGCACCAAGCGCTTCCGCGTGGACGCCATGGACGTGGACGAGGCCATCTCCCAGATGGAGATGCTGGGCCACACCTTCTTCCTCTTCCGCGACAAGACCTCGGATCAGATCTGCCTGGTCTACACCCGTCAGGACGGGAACTACGGCGTGCTGATCCCCGAATAAGGCTTTTGACGCACCGGGCAGGGCGAGCAACCGCTCCCCTGCCCTTTTTTTGTACCCGCCGCGAGCTCCGGAGGTGCGCTCCAGGGCTCGCCCTCTTTTTTCAAAATTCGCTATTGCAATTTTCCTCTTCGCATTATATAATATCAAAAACTAGATGTAGAGGTGATCGTCATGACGTTTAACCGAGAAAAGGACCTGGTCAGCGCCGGGCTGCATGCGCTGGGCTGTGTGCTGGCCATCGTGGGAACGGTGGCGCTTCTCCTCAAGGGCGCGGCGCTCTCCCCTTGGCACGTCGTGAGCTACGCCGTCTTCGGTGCGACGATGATCGGGCTCTACGCGGCCAGCACCGCCTACCATCTGTTCTACGTCTCCGAGCGCGTGCACAACGTCCTCCGCCGCATCGACCACATCCTGATCTTCCTGCTCATCGCGGGGACGTACACGCCGCTGTGCCTTCTGACGCTGCGCGGCGCGTGGGGCTGGGTGCTGTTCGGCATCGTGTGGGGCTGCGCGCTGGCCGGACTCTTCCTCAAGATCTTCTGGATGGACGCGCCGCGCTGGCTCTACACCGTGTTTTACATCGCCATGGGCTGGGCCGCGCTGATCGCTCTCTGGCCGCTGACGCACCGGCTGCCCCCGGCGGCGCTGGGCTGGCTCTTCGGCGGCGGCGCGGTGTACACGGTGGGCGGCGTGTTCTACGCGCTCAAGTTTCCGCCGATCCGCAGCCGGTATTTCGGCTTTCACGAGCTCTTCCACGTCTTCATCCTGCTCGGCTCCGCGTGCTTCTACGTCCTGATCTACGTCTTTGTGGTCTGAGCGAAAAATTCGCCCCAAAAAGAAGGAAAACCCCGTTGAAAACCCGAATCTCCATAGAGGAACTTCGGGTTTTTCCCTCTTATGGGGAATCTATGTTTGCGGAAGGAAGAAAGAGCGATGAACATGCATCCCTATACGACGGTGGCCGTCGACCACCTGATGAAACTGGTCAACATCCCCAGCCCCTCCGGCTTTACGCACATCGCATCGGCGTACCTGATGGACGTGCTGTCCGGCTACGGTTTTGCGCCGTATACGACGCACAAGGGCAACGTGGTCTGCTGCATCGGCGGGCAGGGCCATCCCCTGGTCGTCGCGGCGCACGTGGACACGCTCGGCGCGATGGTGCGCTCCATCAAGCCCAACGGCCGCCTGCGCTATACGCAGATCGGCGGATACCCGGACAACAACCTCGAAAACGAGACCTGCGTCGTCCACACGCGGGACGGCCGGACCTACACGGGCACCTTTTACCTGACCACGCCCGCCTCCCACGTCTACAAGGACATCCCGGCCGTCACGCGCGGGGACACGACGCTGGAGGTCGTGCTGGACGAGAACGTCTCCTCCAAGGACGAAGTGCGCACCCTGGGCATCGAGGTGGGCGACTTCATCTCCCTGGACCCGCGCGCGGTGCACACGCCCTCGGGCTACATCAAGAGCCGCCACCTGGACGACAAGGCCTCCGCCTCCGTGCTGCTGGCCCTGGCGAAGATGGCAGCCTCCTCGGACCTCACGCTCTCGCGCAAGATCTACCTGGTCTTCACCGTGCACGAGGAGGTGGGCCACGGCTGCTGCGCGGGCCTGCCCGAGGACGTCGAGGACATCCTCTCCGTGGACATGGGCTGCGTGGGCGACGACCTCACCTGCGACGAGACGATGGTCTCCATCTGCGCCAAGGACAGCCGCGGGCCCTACAACTACGAGATGACCGGCCGCCTGATCGAGCTGGCCAAGGACAACAACCTGAAGTATGCGGTGGACGTCTACCCCATGTACGCCTCGGACGCGGACGCCTCCCTGTTCTCCGGCCATAACTTCCGCCACGCGCTGATCGGCCCGGGGGTCTTTGCCTCCCACGGCTACGAGCGCACGCACGTCTCCGGCCTGGACAACACGCTCAAGCTGCTGGCCGCCTTCGTCTCCGGTTGAGCAGACGCCCCGGCCGCACAGAGCGCGCGGGTCTGCCTTGGCAGGCCCGCGCGCTCTGGGGGGCCGGAGAAACGAGCAGCCCTTCCCCCATTTTGGGGGAGGGGCTGCTCGTTTCTCTGCGTCGAGGGCAGACGGGGTGGGGCGTGGCTTCAGCGGCGCAGGACGCGCAGGAACTCCTTGCCGTATCGCCGGAGCTTGTACTCGCCCACGCCCGAAACCTCGAGGAATTCTTCCGGGGTCGCGGGGCGCTTTGCGCACATGTCCCGCAGCGTGGCGTCGGAAAAGACCACGTACGCCGGGACATGCGCCTCGGCGGCCAGGCGGTTGCGCAGGGCCTTCAGCTCGGCCAGCAGCGCCTCGTCCACGGCTTCGCCGCCCGGCGCCCGCTGGGCATCGCGCCGCCGGTGCGGCGCATCCTCCTGCTGCGCCTCGTCCCGCCCGCGCAGGCGCACGGGCGCGCCGTCGAGGATCTCCTGCGCGCGGGGGCCGAGCCGGAGCACGGGGTATTCGCCGCCGCTACTCACCAGCGCCTCCTTGTCCAGGAGCGCGTCCAGCAGCGCGCGCACCGCCGGCAGGGCGCGGCCGCGCAGCGCGCCAAAGCTCGCGCAGTGCTGCAATCCCAGGGCCTGCACGCGCGCAGCGCCGCTCCCGCGCAGAACCTCCTGCACGAGGGTTCGGCCGTAGCGCTCCCCCAGCTCCTGTACGCACCGGATCGCGGCGCGCGCATCCTCGCTGGCATCCACGGTCCTTTGGTTCTCCTCGTCGCAGTTGGAGCAGTTCCCGCAGCGCTCCCCCGCCTTTTCCCCGAAATAGCGCAGGATGTAGCCGCGCAGGCAGTCCCCGGTGGTGCAGTAGCGGGCCATGCGGCGCAGCCCTTCGCGCATGCCCTCGCGCACGGCGCGGGCCTGCTCCTCGGTGAGCAGCGGGTTCTCCTCCTCCTTCTCGATCAGGAAGGCGTTGAGCCTGACGTCCTGCCCGCTGTAGAGCAGGGTGCAGACCGCGTTCGACCCGTCCCGGCCCGCGCGCCCCGCCTCCTGATAGTAGGACTCCAGGTTCTTGGGCATGTTGTAGTGGATGACGAAGGCGACGTTGGACTTGTCGATGCCCATGCCGAAGGCGTTCGTGGCGACCATCACCTCCGCCCGGTCGTACAGGAAGTCGTCCTGATTCTGGCGGCGCTCGGCATCGGACAGGCCCGCGTGGTAGCGCGTCGCCGCGATGCCGCGCGCACGCAGCGCCTCGCAGACCTCCTCCACAGTCCGCCGCGCCAGGCAATAGACGATGCCGCTCCTCCCCTTCTGCTCCCGGAGCAGGCGCAGCAGAGCGTTCGTCTTTTCGCGCTGGGGCACGTTCTCCACGGCAAAGCGCAGGTTCGGCCGGTCAAAGCCCGTGGCGACGCAGAACGGGTCCTGCAGGCCCAGCAGATCGCGGATGTCGTCCCGGACCTCGGGCGTGGCGGTGGCCGTAAAAGCGCCGAGGGCCGGGCGCGCGGGCAGGCTCTCGACAAAGTCGCGGATGCGCAGGTAGCTCGGCCGAAAGTCCTGCCCCCACTGGGAGACGCAGTGCGCCTCGTCCACGGCGACCAGCGGCACCGCGATCTCCCGGCACAGGTCCCGGAAGGCGGGCGTCTCCAGGCGCTCGGGCGCGACGTAGATCACCCGGTAGAGGCCCTGGCGCGCATTCTCCAGCGCCAGGGCAAACTGCCTGGGCGTCAGCGAGGAATTCAGGTATGCGGCGCGCACGCCCGCCTGGTTGAGGGCGGCCACCTGGTCCTTCATCAGCGAAATCAGGGGCGAGACGACCAGCGTCACCCCGCTCAGCAACAGGGCCGGCACCTGGTAGCACAGGGACTTGCCCGCGCCGGTGGGCATGACGCAGAGCGCGTCCCGCCCTTCCAGGAGCGCGCGGACGACCTCCCCCTGCCCGGGCCGGAAGGCGTCGTAGCCGAAGTAGCGCTTTAAGACCTCCCGCTCATCCATTGCGCTGCTCGGCCTCCATGCGCTCGTACAGGTCGTGGAGGTAGACCCAGCGCTCCGTCAGCGCGTCGAGCGCGGCCTGGGCCTGCTCCCGCTCCTGCGTCAGGCGCTGCAGCTCGACGTAGTCCGCCTGGGCGGCCTCCATCTGCGCCTCGATGCCGCGCACGGCGGCCTCCGCGCGCTCGACGTCCGCGTCGATGGTCTCGAACTCCTTCTGCTCGCGGAAGGTGAACTTGGCCTTCTTCTCCCGCTTCTCGCGCGGGGACTCGGCCTTCTTCGGCGCAGGCTTCTCCTGCGCGCGCGCATCCTCCTCGCGCAGGCGGGCGTAGTCGCTGTACCCGCCGGGGTACTGGCGGATGCGGCCCTCCCCCTCGTAGGCGAAGATGCGCTGGGCGATGCGGTCCAGGAAGTAGCGGTCGTGGGAGACGGCGACGACCGCGCCGGCAAAGCCGTCCAGATAGTCCTCCAGGATCGTCAGCGTCTGCACGTCCAGGTCGTTCGTGGGCTCGTCCAGCAGGAGCACGTTCGGCGCGCCCATGAGCACGGTCAGCAGCTGCAACCGCCGCTTTTCCCCGCCGGAGAGGCGTGCGACGGGCGTGTACTGCAAGTCCGCATGGAAGAGGAAGCGCTCCATCATCTGCGTGGCGGTGAGCCGGCCCTCGTCCGTCTCGACCGTAAGGGCCACGTCCTTGACCACGTCGATGGCGCGCGCGTCCGGCGGCAGGGCGGCGTTGTCCTGGGAAAAGCAGCCGAGCCGGACCGTGTCCCCGCGTACGATCGTGCCCGCGTCCGGCGCCAGGCTGCCCTCGATCAGGTGGAGCAGCGTGGACTTTCCGCAGCCGTTCGGGCCGACGATGCCGACGCGGTCGTCCCGCAGGAGCACATAGGAGAAGTCGCGCAGGAGCGTGCGGCCGTCAAAGCCCTTTGTGAGGCCCTCGATCTCGATGATCTTGCGGCCGAGGCGGGAAGAGGCGGCGTGCAGCCGGACCTCCTCGCGCTCCTTTGGGCCCTCCGCGGCGGAGAGCTGCTCAAAGCGCTCAATGCGGCCCTTGGCCTTGGTGCTCCGGGCCCGGGCGCCGCGCTGCATCCAGGCGAGCTCCTTTTTCAGGATGGCCTGGCGCTTGCGCTCCGAGGCGCGGGCCATGTCCTCGCGCTCGGCCTTGCGCTCGAGGTACGCGGAATAGTTCGCCGGGTGGGTATAGAGCGCGCCGCCCTCGAGCTCGACGATCTGGTTGGCCACGCGCTCGAGGAAGTAGCGGTCGTGCGTGACGAGCAGGAGCGCGCCGGAGAAGGCGGCGAGCTGCTTTTCCAGCCACTCGGCGGTCTCGGTGTCCAGGTGGTTGGTCGGCTCGTCCAGCAGCAGGGCCTCGCAGGGGCGGATCAGCGCCGCGGCCAGGGCGAGCTTTTTCTTCTGCCCGCCGGAGAGGGTGTCCGCGGGCGCGTTCTCGTCCGCAAACCCCAGGCGCGTCAGGATCCGCATGGCCTCATAGGCGCGCAGCTCCTGCTCCTTGGGCGAGACGCCGGAGAACACGGCCTCCACGACCGTCGCGCCCTTGGGAAACTCCGGGTTCTGCGGCAGGTACGAGATGCGCGCGCCCGCGCCGCGGGTGATCTTGCCCGCGTCCGGTTTTTCCAGCCCGGCGAGCATCTTGAGCAGCGTGCTCTTGCCCGCGCCGTTCTGGCCGAGTATGCCGATGCGGTCGCCCTTTTCCACGAAGAGCGAGGCGTCCTGCAGCAGGACCTTGCCCAGATACGCCTTGGCGATGTGTTCCGCAGAGAGAATCATGTGCGCCTCCTTGTTCGTCGCCGGGTACAAAAAAACCCTGCCGGACCTTGTTCGGCAGGGACGTGGTGGACCGCCAGGGACTCGAACCCTGGACACCCTGATTAAGAGTCAGGTGCTCTACCAACTGAGCTAGCGGTCCATGCGGGAAAATGGAGCGGGTGATGGGAATCGAACCCACGCAACCAGCTTGGAAGGCTGGGACTCTACCGTTGAGCTACACCCGCAGAAAAAAATGGAGCGGTAGACGGGATTCGGACCCGCGACATCCACCTTGGCAAGGTGGCACTCTACCACTGAGCTACTACCGCGTAATTCGGAGAAATTCTGCTCCATTTTGTAAGGAAAAAGTGGAGCGGTAGACGGGATTCGGACCCGCGACATCCACCTTGGCAAGGTGGCACTCTACCACTGAGCTACTACCGCATGAATATGGGGGTGAATTGGTGCGGGCGAAGAGACTTGAACTCCCACGCCATTGGGCACTAGATCCTAAGTCTAGCGCGTCTGCCATTCCGCCACGCCCGCATCACGAAGAATCAAGTGGTGATCCATCGGAGATTCGAACTCCGGACACCTTGATTAAAAGTCAAGTGCTCTGCCAACTGAGCTAATGGATCATACATTGGCTGGGGTGGCAGGGCTCGAACCTACGAATGCGGGAGTCAAAGTCCCGTGCCTTACCGCTTGGCTACACCCCAACGTGAACCTGCGCCGCCTACGTGCACCTGCCGCCGCTGTTGCCGCCGCCGCTTGGGATCTTTGAAAAAAATGGGGTGAATAGTGGGATTCGAACCCACGACCTCCAGGGCCACAACCTGGCACTCTAACCAACTGAGCTATATCCACCATATGCTGCCAATGCCGCAAGGTTGTCATGAATGGCGCGCCTGAAGGGATTCGAACCCCTGACCCACGGCTTAGAAGGCCGTTGCTCTATCCAGCTGAGCTACAGGCGCATACCTTCCTTGGGCGGCACACCCGCTGACGAATATAGATTATAGCGATTTCTTCTGCCCCTGTCAAGGGTTTTCCCAAAAAAGTCGCCGGAAAATTCCATTCCTCACCTGCGGAGCGCATAGGGCAGGAGCACGCCCTTTGCCTCCCCCTTCTCCACCGTCAGCAGCGCAAGGCCCGCCCCCGCGCCAAGCCGCGGCTGGCAGAGGGAGCCGGGGTTGAGCAGGAGCACCCCCTGCTCCCGGGCGAGGAAGGGCTCGTGCGTGTGCCCGAAGAGCGCGACGGCGCACGCCTGCTCGAGCGCGGCGTAGGTCAGGCGCTGCAGATCCTCCTTGACGCCGTAGCGGTGGCCGTGCGTCAGGAGGACGCGCACGCCCTCGCACTCGAAGGCCTCCTCCGTCGGGCGCATGGATCGGAACGCGTCGCAGTTGCCGGAGACGGCGCGCGCGGGGATGCGCAGCTCTCGCGCGAGGAAGTCCGCGTCCGCGGCGTAATCCCCCAGGTGGAGCAGCGCGTCCGCGCGCAGGGCCTCCAGGTAGTCCAGCGCGCGCACCATCTGCGTCCGGTCGCCGTGCGTGTCGGACAGGACGAGGAAGCGCATGGCTCAGCCCTCCTCTTCCAGGGAACGGCGCAGGGCCGCGAGCGCGTGGGCGCGGTGGGACATGCCGTTTTTGACCTCGGCGGGCAGCTCCGCGAAGGTCTTGTCCATGCCGAGCGGGGTGAAATAGGGATCGTAGCCAAAGCCGTTGTTCCCGCGCGGCGCAAAGCCGACCGTGCCCTCGCAGGTTCCGCGGCAGATGCGCGTGGGCTGCCCCGGGCGCGCCAGGGCCACCGCGCTGACAAAGCGCGCCGTGCGCGGCGCGGGGACGCCGGCGAGGTTGCGGAGGAGCAGGGCGTTGTTGGCGTCGTCGTCGCCGTGGCGGCCGCAGTAGCGGGCCGAGTGCACGCCGGGCGCGCCGCCCAGGGCGTCGACCTCCAGGCCGGAGTCGTCCGCCAGGGCCGCGCAGCCCGTCAGCTGCAGGATCGCCTCGGCCTTGATGCGCGCGTTCTCCTCAAAGGTCTCGCCCGTCTCCTCCGGGTCGGCGGAAACGCCGGCCTCGCGCAGGGACAGGATTTCGTCGAACAGGTCGCCGAGGATCTCCTTGATCTCGCGGATCTTGTGGGCATTGTTGCTGGCGATGAGCAGCTTCATCTTCGTCTCTCCCCCGTGTGGCGTTTTTCCCATTATAGCACAGGCGCGCAGGAAAGAAAAGCGGCCCCTGCCCGGTTTGGCGGGGGCCGCGTGCGCGCGGGCGCTCAGCCGATGGCGCTGGCCATGAGCGCCTCCTGCTCGGTGTTGACGACCGTCGTCACCGCGAGGGTCTCGGTGTCGAGCACGAAGTCCTCGCCCTCGACCTGGAGCTTGACCTCGGTCACGTCCGGGAACTGGGAGCAGGTGAGCACCAGGGCCTTGACCGCGGCCGCGCCGCCGTCCGCCTGCTCCAGGACCTGCTTAAACTCCTCCGTCATGTTGATGGTGACCACGCCGTCCTGCTGCTTTACGGAGATGAGGCCCACGCCCTTGGGGATGCAGCCGGCAAGGCCGGAGTCCTCGCGGGGGCCCTTGAGGAGCTCGAGCACGGCGGTATCGATGTCCTCATTGGAGAAGACCGTGCGCGTCACGGGCACCATGCACCCGCTGGCCTCGCTCTCAAAGAACACCTGGACCGTGCCGGAGCCGGTCAGATCCGTGTCCGCGGAGACGGACTCGACGTTCAGGTCCTCCCGCGTGAGCGGAGCGCTGATGTTCGTGCCAAAGGGCAGCGCGTCGACCTCCTCGCCCTCGACCAGGAGCTGCACCTCGGAGATGGAGTCAAACTCCGTCAGGGCGCTGACGATGGCGCTGACCATGGCGTTCTCCTCCTCCGCGTCCGCGCAGGCCATGCACGCCGAGGACAGCGAGACCTTGGCCAGCTGGCCGATGATGTCCATGTCCACCTCCAGCCCCTCGGGCAGGGCCGTCAGCAGCCCCAGGCGCGCGGCCTGCAGGTCGTTTTCTTCGGAGGAGACCATCTGCTTGAGCGTCGCCTTGGCGATGCCTTCCTCCCAGGGGATCTCACAGTTGACGGGGACGAGGTAGCCCATCAGGTCCTTGTAGTACAGGGTGACCTCCCGCGTCGAGCCCCCGTCCTCCAGCGAGGCCTGCAGCTCCGCGGCGGTGGGGACCTGTTCGATGGGCTCCTCCAGGTCGATGGGGTCTGGGCTGGAGCAGCCCGCGAGCAGCGCGAGCGCCAGCAGCATCAGAGCGATGACCTTGCATTGTTTCATGACCGACTGCGCCTCCTTGCAACGTTTCACTTACGCAGTCCATCCTATGCACGTCCCTCCCGCATCCATGCCTTCGCGCCGAAAAAAGGGCGTCCGCGCAAAAGATGCGCGGACGCCCTCCGGGCCGTAGAAATCCTTTCCTGCTGTTCTCAGAGATGTAGGAAGGGGCCTGATGCCCCTTCCTTTGCAATCCCGCAGCGGCGGCGTGTACGCCGCGAGGAAGCGGGCCTTCGGCCCGCTTTCCGGTATTTGGCGCGTTGTGCGCGCAGCGCGCGGCGCGCCAAATGTTTCTCGAAGAAATGCAAGTTGCATTTCTTCGAAGCGTGTCGACTTTGTCGACACGCAAAGGGCTGCGCTTACGCGCGACCGTGCTTGCGGTTCCAGTCGAGCAGGAGCTTTTCGGCGGGCTTGGCGTAGACGCCGTAGCCGCTGTTCTCCATGGCCTTGTCGGCGGGATAGAGGTTTGCGCTCCAGTCCCACCAGCCCACGCCCTGAATCCAGGGGTTCTTGTCCAGGGCCTCGAGGAAGGCGCGGTACCAGCGGGTCTGCACGCCGATGTCCAGGTCGCCGCCGTGGGTCCAGTCGTTGGGGATGAACTCGCTGCCCTGGCGGCAGGGGCATCCGCACTCCATGAAGAGGAAGGGCTTCTGGAACTTCTCCGCCACGTCGTGGATGCGCGCAAACTGGTTGTCCAGGTCGTTGATCGGGTAGTAGCCGCTGGAGGAGATGACGTCCAGGCAGTCCCACCAGGTGACGTTGTGCTCCTGGTACTTGTCGCAGTTGTAGGTCACAAGGCCGGAGTAGACCTTGCGCACCTCGGCGATGAGGCCGCGCCACAGGTCCGCCTTGCGGTCGGTGCCGACCATCTCGCACCCGGCGCAGTAGAGCTCGGCGCCCACGTCCTGCGCGATGCGCGCCAGGTAGACGTTGAAGTCCGTATAGGAGCGGAACCAATCCTCCCACTGCGGCTCGCAGGGGACGTAGGTGTCAAAGAAATTGATGTAGGCGCGCCAATAGCCGTCCCGGCAGTTGACCATGGCCTTGAGGATGACCTTCTTGCCCAGCTCCCGCGCGACCGCGACGCACGCGCGGACGTCCTCCTCGCTCATGACGTCGTCCGTGGTCCAGTCGATCTTGGTGGAATAGGCGTGGTCCTGCAGGGCCGCCACCGGCAGGAGCAGCGTGTCGCTGCCCGTGCCCGCAAACATCCTGCGCAGGGAATCCAGGCTCTCCGGGTTCTTCGTGAACCCCTTGGGCGCCATGAAGCCGAACGTCGTTGCGGAAAAGAAATCCATTGAGAGTTTCCCCCTTTGGTCGTCTCTGTCTGCGCCGCGCAGCCGGCCCGCAGGGGGCGGCCCGGGCGTCAGGGTTAGTATAGCCCCTTTTTCCCCTTCCTGCAAGGGGCAGGTTTTCACGCCCGTTCCCATTTCATAAAACGCCGTTCCATCCTTTGAAACTTCTTGCACAAAAAAAGGTCCCCGCCGCTTGCCGATTGCAAGTTGGCGGGGCAGTGGGGGGTGGCTCAATAAAGACCGTTTCACAGAACGGTATTATAATAGCAAGCCCAGCAAAAAATGTCAAGCCCGAAATCCCAAAAACGCAATTTTTTAACGAAGTGGTCTTGAATGAAAACCCAGCGTTATGGATTCTGGGGGTATGTCCGGACATACAGGGGCAAACGTGCTGTTTTTCCGGCGCGGCGGCATATACATGGCGCAAGGAAGGTGTTGCCATGAACCGGAACAAGGCGATCCAGGGCGTTTTGCTGCTGACGATGTCCTCCTTTTTCCTCCGGGGGATCGGGATGATCTACCGCATCGTGCTCTCGGAGCGCATCGGGATGGAGGGCATGGGGCTGTACCAGCTCATCATGACGGTGTACGGCCTGTTCTCCATGCTGGCCTGCGCGGGGCTGACGATCACGGTGAGCCGCCTCTGCGCGGAGCGGCCGCGCGCCGCGCGCTCGGCGGTGCGGTCGGCCTGCCTGTACGCGGGGGCGCTGGGCACGGCGCTGGGCGCCGCGCTCCTGCTAGCGGCGGACGGCATCGCGTCCAGGCTGCTCGGCGACGGGCGCGCGGCGATGGCGCTGAAGTGGATCGCGCCTTCGCTGCCGATGATGGGCATTTCGGCCGCGCTGCGCGGCTACTTCCTCTCCCGGGGGGACGTGGCGCGGCCGACGGTCGCGCAGATGACGGAGCAGGTGGTGCGGGTGGGGCTGGTGCTCTTCCTGCTGTTTTCCCTGGAAATCACGGAGCTCTCCCAGGCCTGCGCGGCGATCCTCTTCGGGGCGACGGCAGCCGAGGCCGTGTCGCTCTCGATGTGCGCGCTGTTTTACGCGCGCAGCCGGGAGCCGGCAGGCGAGTCCCTGCCGCTGCGCGAGGTGATGGGCGGGGTTTTGCCGATCTGGCTGGGCGCGCTCCTGCAGTGCGGGATGCAGACCGCGGAAAACCTGCTGATCCCGGTGCTGCTCAAGCTCTCGGGCGCGAGCGCCTCGCACGCGCTGGCGCAATACGGCCTGCTGTCCGGGATGGTGCTGCCGATCCTGCTGTTCCCCGCGGCCTTCCCCGCGGCGGTGGGGACGCTGCTGCTGCCGGAGATCGCGCGGGAGAGCGCGCGGGGCCGTGCAGAGCGCGTCCGCGCGCTGACGCGCAAGACGCTCGCGGCGGCGCTGTACATGGCGGTGGGGTTCTGCGCGCTGTTCCTGGCCTTTGGCCAGGAGCTGATGGAGCTGCTCTACGACAACGCGGCCGCGGGCGGGCTCCTGACGCTGCTGACGCCGCTGCTGCCGCTGCTCTACGTCGAGAGCATCTGCGACTCGATGCTCAAGGGGCTGGGCCGCCAGGGCGCGACGCTCGTCATCGAGACGGTGGACTCCGCGCTGCGGATTCTGGGCATCCTCCTGCTGCTGCCGCGGCTCGGGATGATGGGCTACGTCGTGATCCTCTACGGCTCGGCGGTGCTGTGCGCGCTGACGCGGCTCAAGCTGCTGCTGCACTTTGCGGGCATGGACCGGCGCGAGCTGCTGCTGCTCCTCTTTGAGCCGGTCACCATGGCGCGCGGGCTGCTCGCGCAGCGCCGGGCCCGCGGGGCGAAAAAGCCCCCGGCGGGAAGAGAACTCCCCGCCAGGGGCCAGGGCTCCCCGATCGGAAGCGGGGAGCGGATGCGCCTTACTTCATGAGCTCGTAGATCGCGCGGCAGTCCGCCTCGGTCAGCGGAACGAACTTGCCGGTGGTGCCGTCCGGCCCGCGCTTGACCTTGGAGGCGAGCAGGTCCAGCTCGTTCTCGGGCACGCCGAGCTCCTTGAGGGTCGTGGGCATGCCGATGGAGCGGAAGAAGCTGCGCAGGGCCGCGATGCCCTTAAGCGCGGTCTCCTCCGGGTGGAAGAAGTCCATCTCCACGCCCATGACCTCCACGGCGAAGCGGCAGAAGCGCTGGACGTCGTGCTTGTAGACGTAGGTCATCCACGCGGGGAAGACCACGGCCAGGGCCGCGCCGTGCGTGGAGTCGTACAGGCCGCTGAGCTCGTGGGCGAGCTGGTGGCTGGCCCAATCCCCCACGCGGAAGCAGGTGAGGAAGTCGTTGTGCGCGACGGTGGAGGCCCACATCATCTCCGCGCGGGCGGCGTAGTTGGTCGGGTCCTGCACGCAAACGGGCGCCTGCTTGAGGATGGTCTTGAGCACGCTCTCGCAGAGGCGGTCGGTCATGTCCACATCGGGCTCGTTGGTGAAGTAGCGCTCCATGATGTGGGCCATGATATCGCTGGCGCCGGCCGCGGTCTGGTAGGCGGGGAGCGTGTAGGTCAGCTCCGGGTTGTAGATGGCAAAGGCCGCGCGCGTCAGGTCGCAGCCGAGGCCGCGCTTGATCCAGCCGTCCTCGTTGGTGATGACGGAGGAGTTGCTGCCCTCGGAGCCGGCGGCGGGGATGGTGAGGATCACGCCCAGGGGCAGGGCGGTCTTGGGCGTCGCCTTGCCGCAGTAGAAGTCCCAGACATCGCCCTCGTAGGGCACGCCGACGGCCGTGGCCTTTGTGGAGTCGATGGCGGAGCCGCCGCCGACGGCCAGAAGGTAGTCCACCTTCTTCTCCCGCGCCAGGGCGATGGCCTCGCGCACGAGGGAGAGGTGCGGGTTGGGCTGCACGCCGCCGATCTCGTAGAGCTCGATCCCCGCCTCGCGCACCGCCTGGACCACGCGGTCGTACAGGCCGCTCTTCTTGATGGAGCCGCCGCCGTACTGCAGGAGGACGCGGGTTGCGCCCGCCTCCTTGAGGATCTTGCCGACCTGCAGTTCCGTGTCCTTGCCAAAGATGACGCGCGTGGGCGCGCAATAGATGAAGTCCTGCATGGGTCCTTATACCTCCCGATTTTCTTTTTTGTCCGATGTCTTAGAGCCGGATCTCCTTGCCGTCCTGCGCAGAGGAAGCGTAGACCGCCTTGAGCAGGCGCAGCACGGGGATGGCGGACTCGCCGTCGATCCAGAAGGGCTTGTTCTCCTCGGCGGCCTTGTAGAAGTCGCGGATGAGGATCTCGTGGCTGGTGCCCCAGTAGGCCTTTTCGCCCGAGGCCGCGGAGCGGCAGAGCGTGCGCGTCTCCCCGTCCACGGTCTCGTAGAGGGTTTCGGCGTCGGTCTTGAGGATGCCCTTCTCAAAGACGAGCTCGATCTCGACCGGCCGGTCGATGCCAAAGGTCGTCGTGCAGTAGAAGTTGGCCATGAGGCCGTTTTCGAAGTGGATGAGGCCGTGGGCGGTGTCCTCGACCTCGATGTAGTCGTAGAGCACGTCGGTGGAGACCTTGCCCCGCACCGAAACGGGCTTGCCCGCAAAGTACAGCAGCAGGTCCAGCGTGTGGATGGACTGGTTGATGAGCACGCCGCCGCCCTCCGTGGCGAAGCGGCCGCGCCAGCCGCTCTCCGTGTAATACTCGGGGGTGCGGTGCCAGTTGACCGCCGCGCGCAGGGACAGCAGCTTGCCGTACGTCCCCTGCTCGACGGCCGACTTTATGATCTGCGAGGCCTCGTTGTAGCGGTTCTGGAAGACGACGCCCAGGCGGCCGTCCGCGTGGGCGATCATGGCCTCGGCGTCCTTGACCTCGCTGGCGATGGGCTTTTCCGTGAGCACGCGCTTGCCCGCGTCCAGCAGCGCGATGGCCATGGGCGCGTGCAGGTAGTGCGGCGTGCACAGGTGGACGACCTCGATGCTCGGGTCGCGGACGTACTCGGACCAGTCCGTGGTCCAGGCGCAGTGGAAGGCCTCGGCCTTGGCCTTGGCGCGGTCCTCCTTGACGTCGGCGACGGAGACGAGCTCCACGTTCTCCATCTTGGACAGGGCCGTCAGGTGCACCTGCGAGATGCCGCCGCAGCCGATGACGGCGGTGCGAAACTTCTTCATACAGCTCCCCTTCTCTCTTGGTTCTGGGTTTTGCTTTTTTATGCCCCCTGGCGCGCGCCGGCGGAAAAGGCGTACAGGCCGATGCCCGCGGCGACGGCGAGGTTCAGGCTGTCGATCTTATCGCTGTGGGGGATGATGACGCCGTTGCCAAAGTCCTCCAGGTCCTTGGGCAGGCCCGCGGCCTCGTTGCCGAAGACGAGGGTGAAGGGCGCGCCCGCCGTCCGCCCCTGGTCTGCGAGGGGCTTTGCGTTGCGCAGGCGGAAGAGGTAGTATTCCCGCTCCCCCGCAAGGCTCCGGTACTCGTCAAAGCTCTCCAGCCGCACGAGGTTCAGGTGGAAGGCCGCGCCCATGGAGGCGCGCAGCACCCGCGGGTCAAACGGGTCCACGCCCGGCCGGATGATGGCCACGTCCCGGAAGCCAAAGCCCAGGGCGCTGCGCAGGATCGTGCCGACGTTGCCCACGTCCGAGGGGTTGTGCAGCACGACGTGGCTGCGCAGGGGGTCCAGGCGGCAGGCATACTTGCCAAGGACCGTCACGCACCAGGCGTTCTCCTTGCCGGAGATGCGCTCGACGGCGCGCGGGGCCTCCTCGACCGGGATGCGCCGCGCGCGGCAGGCCTCGATGAGCTTTGCGACCCCGGCGTTGCGGTAGCCCGCGGGGTCGACCAGCAGGCAGCGCACGCTCTCGGGCCGGGACTTGAGCAGCTCCATGGAGGGAAAGACCCCCAGGGCATAGGTGTGGTCGTCGTTCTTGTCGTAAGGGCCGTACTTGGGCATGACTTCCTCCCGAAACAGTGAATTTTAGATCTGGGCCAAGAGCCCCTTGAGGGCGTTTGCGGCGGCGGCGAACTTGTCCGCGCCGGTGCCGGGGACGAAGTCCCCGCCGGACAGGTGCGGCTCGATGGAGGCAAAGCCGCGGTAGTCCATCTTCTTGAGCTCGCCGAGGATCCAGGGCAGCTCGCCGTCGCCCAGGCCCGCCGGGCGGTGCGCGTCGGTGACGGTGTCAAAGCCCTTGTCGGCCACGGCCGCCTTGCCCGTGTAGACGGAGTCCTTGACGTGCAGGTAGCGCACGTAGGGCCGCAGCATCTCGAACGCCTCGCGGTTCTTCACGCCGCACTGCACGAAGTTGGAGGGGTCGTACGTCGCCAGGATCTCCCCGGGGAAGGCCTTGAGGATCTCCAGGCAGCGCTCGGGCACGTCGCCGTAGATGTGCTTCTCGTTCTCGTGCAGGAGCTGGACGCCGCTGCCGCGCGCGGCCTCCACCAGGCGGCCCAGGCGCTCCAGGGCCTCGTCGCGGAAGGTCTCCGCCGGCTCGCACTCCGGCAGGAAGAAGGAGAAGATGCGGATGTATTGGGTCTGCATGGCGTGCGCCACGTCCAGAAGGTTCCGGAACGAATCCAGGTGCGGCAGGAAGGGGTCGCGGATGCTGATCTTGCCGATGGGCGAGCCCAGGGCGGAGACGCCAAAGCCCCGCGCATGCATGCGGGCAAAGACGGCCTTGGCCTCGGCGGGCGCATAGTCCGCGATGTTCTTGCCGTCGATGCCGCGGGTTTCGATGTAGTGGATGTCCAGCTTCTCCATGACGTCCATCTGGACGTCCAGGGCGGCGTCGATCTCGTCGCCAAAGCCGGTGAGGATGAATTCCGCCATGCCTAGCCCTCCTTCATTTCCATCATGAAGCGGAAGGTGATGTCGTCAAAGTCCGGCAGGCCCTCGTGGCCGAAGTCCGGATAGAGGACGTGCTCCTTCTGCCCGGGGATGCGGTTATAGGCCGCGTACTGCGTGGACGGCGGGCAGACCTCGTCCAGGAGCCCGGTGGCCATGAGCACCTTGCCGCGGATGCGCGGGGCGAGGTTGCTCACGTCGATGTAGCCGAGCTTGTCAAAGATCGCGTCCTCCCGCTCGTGCCGGGGATCGTGGCGGCGGAAGAAGTCGCGCAGCTCCGCGTAGGCGCGCTGGTCCAGGTCCATGTCCCACACGCGCTTGTAGTCCGACAGGAAGGGGTAGACCGGGGCCAGGCGGTTGATGCGCGGCTCCAGCGCGGCGCAGGCGAGCGTGAGCCCGCCGCCCTGGGACCCGCCCATGGCGCCCACGCGGTCCGCGTCGACGTACGGCAGGCCCATGACGATGCGGGCCAGCGCCGCCGTGTCCAGGAACACGCCGCGGAAGTGGAGCTGATCCGGATCGGGGTCGTCCAGGCCGCGGATGATGAGGCCGTCCTTTGTGGGGCCGCGGTAGGCGGTCAGGTCCTCCGAGGTGCCGCCCTGGCCGCGGCAGTCCAGCGCCGCGACGCAGAAGCCCGCAAGCACGTACCCGAGCTTGCCCGTCCAGTCCCCCGCGCTGCCGGAGTAGCCGTGGAACTGCAGGACCGCGGGGACCTTTCCCGCAACGCCTGCGGGCTTTAGGAACTTGGCGTGCACGCGCGAGCCGCCCACGCCCGTGAAGTAGAGGTCAAAGCACTCCGCGCCCGGCGCCTGGAAGGCCGCGGGCACAAACTCGACCTGCAGGTTCTGCGCGTCCAGCGCGGCAAGCGCGCGCGCCCAGTATTCGTCAAAGTCGCGGGGTCTCGGGCTGGAGCCCATGTACGCCTCCAGCTCCCGGACCGGCATATCCACAATGGGCATGGAAAACACCCTCCTGTCTCTCTTTTTTTAAAGGCGCGCGCCCAGGGCGTCCAGCGCGGCGCGGACCTCTGCATAGGGCAGGGCGCGCGGCGCGACGGACAGGGTGCAGGCCCGGGCTGCGGCGGCGCCCGCCGCCTGGCCGATGGCCATCATGTTGCCCATGCTCTTGCCCGCGGCAAGGCCCATGTGCGTGTAGGACCCGCACCGGCCGGCGACGAGCAGCCCCTCGAGCCCCTGCGCCAGCAGCGCGCGGTAGGGAAAGTCATAGCCCGACTGCATGGTCGGCCGCTCGCCCTCGCCGTCGGCGAGGCCGGCCTGGTCCACCGCGCCGTATCTGCGGGCCACCACGTCCGGGAAGCGGGCGCAGTTCTTTGCGTCCTCGAGGGTCACGACGTAGTCGCAGAGCACGCGCCGCGTCTCCCGCACGCCGATGGCCGCGCCCGTCTCCAGGAGCGAGCAGTGCGCAAGGCCGGGGATGGGCAGCGCCCGCGCGAGCTTGACAAAGTCCAGCGCGATGCGCAGCCCTGCGCGCTGGGCAAAGGTGCGGTCCGCGGGGTCCAGGGCGTTGAGGCGCCCGTCCGGCCCCTCGACGCCGCCGTTGTTGACGGAGACGACCCCGGGGATGGTCGTGCGGTCAAAGGAGAACCAGCCGGACATGTTCAGGCCCATCTCGCGCCCCTTCTGGATGGCCGCGGACAAGCTCATCTCCGTGTTCTTCTGGTCGTAGAAGGCAAAGAGCGCCTCCTCGTCCACGTTGCCCAGGGCAAAGCCCAGGGTGATGGGCATGGTGCGCCCGTCGCCCGGGCGGCCGACCTCGACCTTTGCGCCGGCGTGGTAGCTGAGCGCGCCGTCGCCCGTGCAGTCGATGAAGACGCGGGCGGTGAAGCGCTGCGGCTCCCCCGGGGTGGCGACGATCGCCTCGCGCACGCAGCCGCCCTCGGTCCGCGCGCCGACGACGGGCGAGTCGAGGCGGTAGGCGCAGCCGGCCTCCTCCAGCAGGGAGAACATGGCCTCCTTCAGGTAGTCGGGGTGGACGTGCAGGCCGTCGCCGTCGGTCCAGGTGACCTTTCCCTCGCGGCAGGCGTCCGGGCCGAAGGACTCCAGGCGGCGCACGAGCTTTTCATGCACGCCGCCGCGCGAGCCGCCCTCCTTCTTCAGGCGGTTGATGGGCATCCACAGGGAGGTCGCGGCGATCCCGCCGGGAAAGCCGCGCGCCTCCACGAGCAGCGTGCGCGCGCCCAGGGTCGAGGCGGCCAGCGCCGCGCCGAACCCCGCGGGGCCCGCGCCCGCGACGAATACGTCATAGTCCCCGCCCCCGCGCGGGAGCAGGCTGTCGATCTGCGCTCTTTGGAGCATGGTCCTTTCCTTCCCCGCCTCAGCGATCGAAGGTCCAGGTGCGGGTCCACTCCTGCTCCTCGCCGGGCGCGACGTCGAGCTGCACGAACACCTCGCAGCACATGCAGTGCTCCACGCCCCAGACCACGGCGCGCGCGGGGGTGAAGCTGTCCTCCTCCGTTACGGAGAGGGTGGAGTTGTCGCTGGTCATGCGGAAGGAGAAGGGCGCAAAGTCCTCCTTCGGGGTGTCCAGGAAGGTCATGTAGGGGCCCTCCGGGTTGCGGTGCAGGCGCAGCTCCTGCTTCTCGTCGCTGCCGTAGAGGTTATCGCCCATGAAGCGGCCGCCGGCGAGGTTGGCAAAGCCGGGCACGTGCAGGGCGTAAGCCGGCGTCACGGGCTCCCCGCCCAGGGAGAGGAAGTTGTGGTTGTACTCCTGCGCGACGATGGCGCGCTTGCCCAGGTTGCAGAGCTTGGTGCGGATCTGCACCTGGTTGCCCTGGACGCGGACCCATCTCTCCTCCCGCGCGGCAAAGCCCTGGCACAGGGCGATGTCCGTGGTGAAGTGGATCTCGTCCTTTGCCACGTCCCAAATCGTGGGGAAGGGGCGGCAGGGCTCGTTGACCATGAAGTTAAACTCCGGTCGGGTCTTGGTCAGGTAGCCGTTGCCCAGGCGCGGATACTCCTCGCCAAGGTTCGCCGAGGCCAGGGCCTCCGGGTGCTGGTACTCGGAGCACAGGCCCGCGCCGTAGCTGGTTCCGCGGTTCGGGTCGCGCTGCTCGGGCTCGGCAAACTCGATCTCGCCGTCGAGCGTGATGCGGTTGACAAAGCCGTTCCAGTTGAAGCGGGTTCTGCCGTAGATCTCGCTGCCGGGGCGCACGACCTGCAGGCGCAGGCGGTCGGATTCGATGGTCCAGATGTCGTTCATGGAAGTTCTTCCCCCTTTTGCCTATTTTCGCGTTCTGATGAAAGCGGTTACAATCCATCCCTATTGTAGCACAAGCCCGGGGGAATGGAAAGATCGCCCGCGCGGTTTTTGCCCTCTTTTTCTTTTTCGGCCCCCGGGCGTTGACGCGGGCGCGCAAATATGGAATAATAGGGACGAACCTCGGCATCATTCCGCATTATTTCATCTTTTCATCCCGTAAAGGAGGCCATCATGTCTTTCATTCTCTTCACCGACTCCAACTCCGACATTCCCTTTGGGGAGGTTGCCGCGCACGATCTAAAGATCATCTACATGCCCTATTCCCTGGACGGCAGCGACGAGGTCTCGGACCTCGGCCGCGGAGACGTCATCCCGAACTTCTACGCGGCCATGCGCGCCGGCAAGACGCCCACGACCTCGCTGCTGACCAAGGAGAAGTACATCGAATCCTTCGAGCCCTACCTCCAGGCGGGGCAGGACATCCTCTTCATCTGCTTCTCCTCCGAGCTCTCGGGCACCTACAACAACGCGGTGCTGGCCCAGCAGGAGCTCAGCGCCGCCTACCCCGAGCGCAAGCTCGTGGTCGTCAACTCGCGCAACGTCTCCATGGGCGAGGCGTATTTGGCCATGGAGGCCGCAAAGCTGCGCGACTCCGGCGCGACGCTGGAGGAAACCGCGCAGTGGGTGGAGGCGCACAAGTACAACGTGCGCTACTGGTTCACGGTGGACGACCTGGTCTACCTCAAGCGCGGCGGCCGCATCTCCAAGACCACCGCGGCGGTGGGCACGCTGCTGAACATCAAGCCCATGCTCACCGTGACGCGCTCCGGAAAGCTGATCTCCGTGGACAAGCAGAAGGGCCGCCGCCGCGCGGTGCACCAGCTCGCGCTGAACCTGCAAAAGGAGATCGTCGACCCGCAGAACCAGGTCATCTCCATCCTGCAGGCCGACTGCATGGACGACGCCCGCGCGCTGCAGGCGCAGATCCAGGAGCTCGTGCCCGGCGCAACCTGCCGGATCGAGATGGTGGGCCCGACCATCTGCGCGCACGCGGGGCCGGGGACGCTGGCCGTGGTGTTCCTGGGCGCGGAGCGCGAGCGCGAGTAAGCCGGCGGCGGTCTACTACATCGCAAGCTGCCTGTTCACCGCGCAGTTCCCGCGGACGAGCCTGCGGATTCAGGACTACATGCGCGCAAAGCCGGGCGTGCAGGTCCTGCGCTGCTGCATCCCGAACTATCGGGTGACGTTCCACGAAAACCGCATCGCGGACGGCTGCGTTCGGGACGCGTGGAAGCAGCTCCCGGTATCCGAGGTCTTTGGGTCCGGGGATTCCGTCATCTCCCTCTGCCCCAACTGCCTGAACATCGTCGAGGAATGGCGGGCGCGACGGCGCGCTCCCTGTGGGAGGTCATCGACCAGGACGACGCGTTCGCCTTCCCCGACTACCGCGGGATGCGCGTGACCCTTCAGGACTGCTGGCGGACGCGGGACCGCCGCGCCGAGCAGGACGCCGGCCGCAGCCGGCCAAGAACGCCAAGCTCGCCCCCAAGCACTACGTCGAGCAGGCCCAGGGCCTCTTTCAGCCCCACTCGCCGGAAGAGCAGGCCGCCCGCATGCGCGAGCACTGCCGGCAGTATTCGGTGGACCCCGTGGTCTGCTACTGCCATTCCTGCCTGGAGGGGCTGCTCCAGGGCGGCGCGGATGGGCGCCACCTGGCCAGCCTGCTGTTCCCGGGCCAGCCCTAAGGAGGCAAGATTCTCATGCGTCAGGAAATCCGCGTGGAGGCCTGCACCGGGGCCGCCATCGACGTCCGCGCCGGGCAGAAGCTGACCGTCGTGGACCTGTGCGGCGGCCAGGTGGGCGATTTTTTCGCGCAGGCCGCGGGGAACCCGGGGGAGTTCCTCTCCCCGGGCGTGACCATCGACTGCAACGAATCCCTCGCCCTGCGCGTGGGCGACACGATCTACACCAACCTCTACCGCCCCATGTTTCTCCTGCTGCGGGACGACGCGGGGCAAAACGACCTGATCCATCCCTCGTGCCGGAAGGAGATGTTCGACTTCTTCTACCACGACGGCGAGGGGCATCCCAACTGCCTGGACAACCTCAACGGCGCGCTGGGGACGAACCACCCGATCCTGCAGCCGGTGAACCTGTTCATGAACACGCGCATCCTGCCCGACGGCCGCATCCGCGTCGAGGCGCCCGCCTCCAGGGCGGGGGACTGCATCGTGCTGCGGGCGCTGATGGACGCGCGCGTGGGCCTTGCCGCGTGCAGCGTGTCCGAGAGCGCGTGCAACGCCGGGCGCTGCACGCCCCTGGCCATGATCCTGGAAGACGCGTAAAACTGCGCGCCGCGGAGCGCAAAGCGGCCCGCAGGACGGTTTTCGTCCTGCGGGCCGCATCTTTTCGGACCGGATGAGCATGTCTGTAAGCCGAGTTCTGTCTTGGGTGACCATCTATCTAGTCTGCCCGTTGCCGGACAGCTCCAGCGATTACCCGGGAACGTGACGGGCCGCCACATGTGTTCCACAATCAATCTTGCATCGGGTGGGGTTTACATAGCCGGCAAGTCGCCAAGCCGCTGGTGAGCTCTTACCTCGCCTTTCCATCCTTGCGGGCGCGCATGGCGCGCCTTCGCGGTATCTCTCTGTTGCACTATCCCTGGAGTCGCCTCCGCCGGACGTTATCCGGCACCCTTGCCCTGCGATGCTCGGACTTTCCTCACACGTTTCTCTCGTGCGCGATCACCCGGCATACTCATCCTTCCGAAAAAAGGGAAAAACGCGATTTATTCCGCCTCCTGCGCCGCATCCGGGATGTAGAGGATGCGCCCGCAGTTTTCGCACTCGACGATCTCGTCGCTGCCCTGGAGCTGCTTGGCCACGGCCGAGGGGAGCGACATGTTGCACCCCGAGCACTGGTCGTTGCGCAGGCTCGCCAGGACCGGGAAGCGCTGGCTGCGGATGGCCTTATACCGCTCCATATAGGCCTCGTCGATGCCCTGGGCGGCGTCGGCGCGCTCCTGCTTGAGCTCCTCCAGGCGCGCGGTCTGCTTCTCGAACTCCTTGTCGTAGCCCGCCTTCAGGCGCGTGTACTCGTCGCGGGCCTTGGCGGCCTTGGTGCGCACTTCCTTGTAGCGGTTCTCCATCATCTGGGAGTGGCTGACCATCTTGCTGAGTTCCTTCTCGGCGCTCTTGAGCTTGCCCTCGGCGTCGGCCATCTGGGCGATGGCGCGGTGCACCTGCGCGGCGGTCTCAAAGGCGTTGTCCGCAAGGCTCTTCTTGATCTCCTCCAGCGCCGCTTCGGCCTTTTCGCGCTGGGCGGTGAGCTCCTCCAGGCGAGCCAGGGCCTTGTTGGCGTCGTTCTCCATGCCGCGCACGACCGTCTGCTGGTCCGCGACGATGTTGCGCAGCTTCAGGAGCTGCTGGCGCAGCGGGAACTGACGGATCTCCGTTTCGTAGTCCGCCACCTTCTTGTCCGCCGCCTGATATTTCCACAACCTGTCCAGTTGACGCATGGACTCGCCTCCGTTCCTGATTTCGCCCGGGACACAACCCGACATTGTATTATACCGCAAATTCCCCCATCTGTAAAGGGCACGCGCTATTTTTCCTCCTCCCGGGAGGCGCGGCGCAGCAGGCGCGGGCCGAGCAGCAGCGCCCCCAGCAGGAACGCCACCGCCAGCACCAGCGCCAGCCGGTACCGCCCAAACCACCCGGCGATCACGGACAGGTTCTTGCCCGCCGCGCGCCCGAGGAAGAAGAAGATCGCGTTGTGCACGACGGTGGTCAGCACGATCATGAACGTGCACTTCCTGCGGTCGTAGCCCAGCGCGCCGCTGAGCACGAGCATGGGCACGTTCATGCCGGTGACGAACTTTGCCGCGAAGATCGTCACCGCGCCGTAGCTGCCCAGCCACCGGGTGACGCTGGTCTGCGCCCGCTCCGGGAAGAGCCGCTGCACCGGGCCCGCCCGGAGCACGCGCGCGCCGAAGCGCCGGCCCACCTCAAACGCGCCCAGGCTGCCCAGGGTCGTGCCCGCCCAGTAGGAGGCGAGCATGGGCGCCGCGCGGGAGACCGGCTCCGCCTGCTTGAACCCCCCGCCCAGGAAGAGCAGAATGTCCCCCGGGAAGGGCGGCACCAGGATCTGCAAAAAGCCGAACAGCGCGTACAGCGCGCAAAGCGTCCCTTGGCTGAGCTGTCGGAAGCCCGCGACCAGGCTCTGCGCCCACTCCATGATTCCCATCCCTCACCTTTCGTAGACGATCTTTCCCGCGACCAGGGTCATGCGCACCTCCCCCGCCGCATCCAGCAGGCACAGGTCCGCGCGCAGGCCCGGGCGGATGCGCCCGCGGTCCGCAAGGCCCAGCGCATCGGCGACGTTTGCCGAGGCCATGACCGCGGCCTGCTCGAGCGAGATGCCCGCAAAGCGCATGGCGTTGCGCACGCCGCGCTCGAGCGTGAGCGTCGAGCCCGCCAGGTTCCCGGCCGCAAGGCGCGCCGCACCCCCGCGCACGAAGACCTTCTGCCCGCCCAGGTCGTAGTCGCCGTCGGGCATGTCCGCGGCCTCCATGGCGTCGGTGATGAGCAGCACGCGGCTGCACGCGCGCACGGCGAGCTTGACCGCCGCCGGGTGCAGGTGGATGCCGTCGGCGATGACCTGGCTGGAGAGGCCCTCCAGCGTCAGCGCCGCGCCGACCGCGCCGGGCGCGCGGTGGTGCAGCGGGCTCATGCAGTTGTACAGGTGCGTCATCTGCGTAAGGCCGCTCTCCATCGCCTCGCGGATCTGCTCGTATTTGGCGTCCGTGTGGCCGGCGCTGACCGCGACGCCGCACGCGGCGAGCGCGGCGATCAGGTCCCGCGCGCCGGGGTTTTCCGGGGCCAGGGTGAGCAGGCGCACGACGTCCTGCGTGCCCTCGGTCAGGCGGGCGTAGTTCTCCCGCGTGGGCGCGAGGTTTGCGCCGGCCTTCTGCGCGCCGGGATAGGCCGCCCCGAGGAACGGGCCCTCCATGTGCGCGCCCGCGATGTCCGCGCCGGGCGCGCCGGCCTGCATGGCCGCCTTTACGCCCCGCAGCGCCGCGTTCGTCTCCTCCGGGCCGGCGTTCATGGTGGTGGGCAGGAACGTGGTCACGCCGTGGCGCGCCAGGGCGCGGGACATCTCCAGCACGTCGTGCGCGCCGCGCATGGTGTCGTGCCCGGCGATGCCGTGGATGTGCTCGTCGAGGAAGCCGGGCACAAGGTCGCCGCAGACGCGCAGCACGTCGCCCTCCAGGTCCTCGCCGACCGCGGAAATGCGGCCGTCCCGGATCTGGACGTCCGCATCCAAAAAGCTCCCCTCGCGCAGCACGCGCGCGCCGCTCAGGACCAAGGTTTCGCTCTTCATATGTATCCTCCTTATGCGTAGGCGATGGAGAAGATCTCCAGCGCGTGGACCTTTTCATCCACCGTGTAGGCCGAGCCGGAGGGATAGACGCCGGCCTCGTCCGCGGCGACCTGCAGGATGGCCTGCAGGTTGTCCACGGCGTCCCGGCACTGCGCAAGCGTGGCGAACTGGACGCTGAGCGCCGTCTCCCCGCGGGAGAGGGCCTCGGCCAGCCAGCCGGCCAGCAGGGCCTTGGCGTCCTCCCCCTCCGGGACAAAGGTGCCCGCCTGCACGCAGTAGTTCCAGTCCAGCGTCGCAAAGTCCGGCATGCCCGCAAGGCCGAAGTCCGGCGAGGGCTCGTGGCTCCCGTTCATCAGGGCGGCGTCGAGGTTGAAATAGGCGTGGGAGAGCGTCTCCCGCTCCCCGACCGGGTCGTCCCAGGTGGCGTCCAGGAGCACCCAGTCCCCCTCGATGCACACGCCGTTCCACGCGTGGGACTCGGTTCCGCTCTCGCTGGTCGCCTCGCCGAAGAGGTAGATGCACGGGATGCCCAGGCGCCGGAGCGCCAACATCATGGCGTTCGCGTAGCCCTGGCACCGCGCGCGGCCGAGCACCCACGCGCCGTAGGCCGAGCCCGTGTGGTCGGACGCGCTGTCGTACGTGCAGCCGTTCACCAGCGCGTCGTGGACGCAGAGCTCGGTTTCGTAGTCGCTCATGCCCTGGGTCTCCTGCTCCAGGCGCGAAAGGACTTCCTCGAGCGCCTGGTCGGCCTGGGCCTTTTCCTCCGGGGTGAGCACATAGGTCACGGCCACCTCCAGGATCACGTCCGGCGCGGACTGCACAAAGGTATAGGAAGAGAGGTGGGAAAAGTGGATCAGCTCCGGGCAGTCGACGTAGAGCAGCTCGTCCACGGCCTCGACCTGCTCGCGGGTCGTGCCCTGCGGCAGCTCGATGCGCTCCGCGAAGTTCGTCACGCCCTCGTAGACCAGCCAGAACAGGGACTGGATCTCCTCGCTCTGCTGGGCGACGTAGTAGTGCATGTCCGCCTGCACGGTCTGCACGGTCTGCGCCCCCGGCGTGGCCTCGGGCGCGGCGGTCTGCTCCGGCTCCGCCTCGCCGCCGCCCCCTGCGCCGTGCGCCTGGCGGGTGATGACGAAGGTCTCCCCGTTCTCCAGGCGCACGGTGCGGCACGCGCACAGCGTCAGCGCAAGGAGCAGGGCCAGCGCCCCGCACAGCAGCCGTCTTGCCTTTCCCATGTTCCGCCTCCCTTGTCTCTCTCCGATCTACGGTTCCAGAGGGGATGTTTCCAAAATCCCCCGCTCTATTGGAACGAGCCGGGCGCGCCTTCGGTTCCTGCGCGGCGCGCCTCCGGAAAGCGGGAAAAGGGCGGAACCTCGGGCGGCGGGCAGGAAAAGTGCATGGCTTCTTTTTTTGTCGGGTGCACGAGGTCCAGCGCGCAGCCCCAGAGGGCGATCTGCTCGCCGGGCCTGCCCCCGCCGTAGCGCGCGTCGCCCCACAGGGGCCAGCCGCTGTGCGAGAACTGGACGCGGATCTGGTGGGAGCGCCCGGTCTGCAAGTGAATTTCGCACAGGGCGAGCCCCTCCCGCCGGGCCAGGACGCGATAGGTCAGGCGCGCCTCTTTCGCGCCGGGCGTGCCCTCGGGGACCGCGCGGGAGGTATTGGTCCGCTCGTCCTTGAGGAGGAAGTCGCGCAGCGCCCCCGAGCCCGGCGGGTCCCCGCGCACGACGGCGAGGTAGGTCCGGCCCATCTGGCGCGTGCGCACCTGATCGGTCAGGCGCGCAGCGGCCTTGGAGGTGCGCGCAAAGACCATCGCCCCGCCCACGGGCCGGTCGAGCCGGTGCACAAGGCCGAGGTAGACCTCGCCGGGCTTGCCGTACTTGCGCTTGAGATACGCCTTGAGCGCGGTGAGCAGGTCCTCGTCCCCCGAGGCGTCGGCCTGCACGGGGACGTTTGGCGGCTTGCACACGACGAGCAGGTGGTTGTCCTCGTAGAGGACGCAGGCGGCAACCTGGGCCTCGGTCATCGCGCCTCCCACCTTCCGGAGGCGCCGCAGGGCAGCACGACCCCGCCCCGGGTCACGGGCAGGCCGACCTCGTCCGCCTCGGCGCGGCCGCCGCGCGCGCGCACGACCGTCTTTTGCAGCAGGTTGCGCAGCACCGCGGGCTGCAGGCCCGTCGTGTAGCCGTTGATGAGGAAGAAGAGCGGCTCCGGGCTCAGGAGCTTGGCGCACTCGGCCACCAGGGAATAGACCTCGTTCTCCAGCTTCCAGACCTGGCCGTCCGGCCCGCGGCCGTAGGAGGGCGGGTCCATGAGGATGCCCTCGTAGGTGCGGCCGCGCCGCTGCTCGCGCAGGACGAACTTGAGCGCGTCGTCCACGATGTAGCGCGCGGGCTTGCTGCCCAGGCCCGAGAGCTGGGCGTTCTCCTTGGCCCACTGGACCATGCCCTTGGCCGCGTCCACGTGGCAGACCTCGGCCCCGGCGGCCAGGCACGCGGCCGTGGCCCCGCCCGTGTAGGCGAAGAGGTTGAGCACGCGCACCGGCCGCCCGGCCCCCGCGATGAGGCCGCGCATCCAATCCCAGTTGACGGCCTGCTCCGGGAAGAGGCCCGTGTGCTTAAAGCCCGTGGGCCGCACGCGGAACGTCAGGTCCCGATAGCGGATGGTCCACTGCTCGGGGAAGTCGCGCATGCGCTCCCACGCGCCGCCGCCCTGGGCGCTGCGGTGGTAGTGCGCGTCGGCCTTCTTCCAGAGCGCCGCGTCCTCCGCGGGCCAGATGACCTGCGGGTCCGGCCGGCGCAGCAGGATCTTGCCCCAGCGCTCGAGCTTTTCGCCCTCGCCCGTGTCCAGGACCTCGTAGTCCTCCCAGCCGTCTGCGATGTACATGGTTCGTCCTCCCTTCGTGTTGTGGATCTGTAAAGGGGCGAAAAGGGCGGCGGGCGCGCGGCCCGCCGACCCCTCTATGCTTCTTCGCCCGCAAAGGCGTACTCCGCGATCTCCCCCTGCCGGACAAACCCCGCGCCCGCATAGCTGCGGTTGGAGGCGGGGCTGCGCGCGTCCGTGTAGAGCATGGGCGTCCATCCCTGCTCTAGACACTCCCGGCTGATCTCGCGCACGAGCATCCGGGCGTGGCCGCGGCAGCGGTGCGCGCGGGCGGTGACGACCGCGTTGATGCGCGCAAAGCGCCCGGCCGGGCACGAGCCGCGGTGCGCGACGCGGCCCAGGGCCACAACCTCCCCTTCCACCTCCCAGAGGAAGCAGTCCGGGTCCGCCTCCCGCTGCGCGGCCCAGCGCAGGGTCTCCTCGCGCGGGAGCGCCTGGCCCTCGCCGTCCTCGGCAAAGACCTGCGCAAGGTCCGCGACGGCCTGCGCGCATCCCGCGCGGGGCCGCGCCAGCCTCCCGACGCGCGGCCCCTCCTGGATGCGCGGGCAGGTGTAGGCGATCAAGGGCATGTGCACGCGCAGCTGCGCGCCGGCCGCGCGCGCCGCATCCGCCAGCAGGGCGCCCGCCCGGTCCGGCTGCGCGTTGACGTGCAGGCCGCTCTCCTCCCGCAGGCGCTCGAGCAGCAGGCCGCGCAGCTCGCGCGCGAGGTCCCCCTCCGGCGCCTTTGCCAGGTAGATCCAGAGCGGGAACCCGGGCCCGGACTGCGCGAGCAGGCAGGTCCGGCCGTCCGTCTGCATCCGCGCGCCCGGGCAGTCCCGCAGGAGCAGGAGCAGGTTGAACATCGCCCAGTCCGCCTCCCGCAGCATGCCAAAGGCCGGATCTGCCGCGGAGATGCCGCGCAGGATCATGCCTCCGCCTTTTCCGGGGCGAGGGTCGCCTTCTCTACGGCGAGGGTCGCCTTTTCGCCGTTGAGGTCCCACGCCTTTGCGTAGGCGCCCTCCGGCGCGTCGGCGACGAGCGCCGCGACGGCGAGCACGCCCTCGCAGAGCGCCCCGGCGCTCGCGGAAACGACGTTCTCGATCACCGGGCTCCCCTTGGCGTAGACGCGGATGCGGTCGGTGACCTCAAAGCCGGCCTCCTTGCGCATGGTCTGCACCTTGGAGATGACCTCGCGCAGGTAGCCCTCCTGCCGCAGCTCGTCCGTGAGGTTGGCGTCGAGCACGACGGTGAAATCGCCCTCGCTCTGGGCGACGTAGCCGGGCTTCTGCGCAGGCGCGATGAGCATGTCCTCCCGCGCCAGGGACACGTGCGTGCCCTCGAGGTCGAACTCGTAGTTCTTTCCGGCGTCCAGGACGTCGACGACCGCGTTGCCGTCGGCCGCGGCCAGGTGCTGGCCGATCTTGCCCAGCAGCTTGCCGTAGCGCGGGCCGAGGGTGCGCATCTGCGGCTTGATCTGGTAGGTGGTGAAGTGGCGCGCGTCCGTGACGAAGCGGATGGACTTGACGTTCAGCTCGTCCGCGACAAGGGCCGCCATCTCCTCCGGCAGGGAGGCCTCGCTCTTGACGTACATGGCGGCAAGGGGCTGGCGGATCTTGAGGTTTGCGGCGTTGCGCGCGGCGCGGCCGAGGTTGACGGCCTTGAGCACGAGCTCCATCTCGTCCTCCAGCGCGCTGTCGATGAGGCTCTCGTCCGCCGCGGGGAAGGCGCACAGGTGCACGGACTCCGGCTGGCTCTCGTCCACCTTGCGCACGAGGTTCTGGTAGATGGACTCCGCAAGGAAGGGCGTAAAGGGCGCGGTGAGCTTGGCCAGGGTCACAAGGACCGTGTAGAGCGTCTGGTAGGCGGCGAGCTTGTCCTCCGTCATGCCGCTGCCCCAGTAGCGGTCGCGGCCGCGGCGCACGTACCAGTTGGAGAGCTCGTCCACAAAGTCGGACAGGGCGCGGGCCGCCTCGGTGATCTTGTAGGAATCCAGGTCCTCGTCCACGGTCTTGACGAGCGTGTTGAGCTTGGAGAGGACCCAGCGGTCCATGACCGTGCGCGGCGCAGCCTGGGGATAGTTCTTGGGGTCGAAGTTGTCGATGTTGGCGTAGAGCACGAAGAAGGCGTAGGTATTCCAGAGCGTGCCCATGTACTTGCGCTGCAGCTCGCTGACCGCCTCGTGGGAGAAGCGGGAGGGCAGCCACGGCGCGGCCGAGGCGTAGAAGTACCAGCGCACGGCGTCCGCGCCCTGCTTATCCAGCACGTCCCAGGGCGAGATGACGTTGCCCAGGTGCTTGCTCATCTTGATGCCGTTCTTGTCCTGCACAAGGCCCAGCACCACGCAGTTCTCAAACGGGTTGCGGTCAAAGAGCAGGGTGGAGATGGCCAGCAGCGTGTAGAACCAGCCGCGGGTCTGGTCCACGGCCTCGGAGATGAACTGGGCCGGGAAGTTCTTCTCGAAGATCTCCTTGTTCTCAAAGGGGTAGTGCCACTGGGCAAAGGGCATGGAGCCGCTGTCGTACCAGCAGTCGATGACCTCGGGCACGCGGTGCATGGTGCCGCCGCACTTCTCGCACGTAAGGGTGATCTTGTCCACATAGGGCTTGTGCAGCTCGATGTCCTCGGGCACGTTGTCGCCCCGTTCGCGCAATTCCGCCTTGGAGCCGATGACGTGGGTGTGGCCGCAGTCGTCGCAGACCCAGACCGGCAGCGGCGTGCCCCAGTAGCGCTCGCGCGAGAGGCCCCAGTCGATGACGTTCTCCAGGAAGTTGCCCATGCGGCCTTCCTGGATGTTGTCCGGGAACCAGTTGACGCGGCGGTTGTTCTCCACGAGCTTGTCGCGCACGGCGGTCATCTTGATGAACCAGGAGGCGCGGGCGTAGTAGAGCAGGGGCGTGTCGCAGCGCCAGCAGAAGGGGTAGGAGTGCGTGTACGGCGCGGCGGCAAAGAGCTTGCCGCTGGCCTTGAGGTCCTCGATGATGAGGGGATCGGCGTCTTTGACGAACATCCCGGCCCAGGGGGTGACGGCGTCGACAAAGCGGCCTTGGGTGTTGACCAGCTGCACAAAGGGCAGGCCGTTTTCGCGGCCCACGCGCGCGTCGTCCTCGCCGAAGGCCGGCGCGGTGTGGACGATGCCCGTGCCGTCGGTGAGGGTGACGTAGTCGTCCGCCACGACGTACCAGCCGCGCTCGCGGGTCTTGCCGGCAAAGGGGTAGAGCGGCTCGTACTCCGTGCCGATGAGCTCGGCGCCCTTGACGGTCCGCAGCACCTTCGCCCCCTCGCCCACGACCTTCTCGCACAGGGCCTTGGCCAGGATGTAGGTCTCGCCGTCCTTTTCGGCGTAGACGTAGTCCTCGTGCTCGTTTACGACCAGCGCGACGTTGGAGGGCAGGGTCCAGGGCGTGGTGGTCCAGGCCAGAAGGAAGGTGTTCTCCTGACCGCGGACGCGGAACTTGACGTAGACGCTCGTCTCGGTGACGTCCTTATAGCCCTGGGCGACCTCGTGGGAGGACAGCGCCGTGCCGCAGCGCGGGCAGTAGGGCACGACCTTGTGGCCCTTGTAGAGCAGGCCCTTGTCCGCGATGGTCTTCAGCGACCACCAGACGGACTCGATGTAGTTGTCGTCGTAGGTGACGTAGGGATGCTGCATGTCCGCCCAGTAGCCGACGCGGTCGCTCATCTGCTCCCACTCGGTCTTGTACTTCCAGACGGATTCCTTGCACTTCTTGATGAAGGGCTCGATGCCGTACTGCTCGATCTGGGGCTTGCCGTTGATGCCCAGGGCCTTTTCGACCTCCAGCTCCACGGGCAGGCCGTGGGTGTCCCAGCCGGCCTTGCGGAAGACCTGGTAGCCCTTCATGGTCTTGTAGCGCGGGATCAGGTCCTTGATGGCGCGCGTCTCCACGTGGCCGATGTGGGGCCGGCCGTTGGCCGTGGGCGGGCCGTCGAAGAACGTGAAGACCGGCGCGCCCTCGCGCTCGGTGAACGTCTTTTCCACGATGCCGTGCGCGCGCCAGAACTCCAGGATCTCCTTCTCGCGCTCGACGAAGTTCAAAGACGTGGATACCTTGTCGTACATGAGCGTCATTCCTCCTTGCGTCATAAAAAAGAGAAACTCCGCCCCGAATTTCTTCGGGACGGAGTCATTTTCCGCGTTACCACCCGAGTTGGCGAGGAAACCCCCGCCCGCTCTGTCCGGCACAAACCATGCCGCTTCCCTGTATCGGGAGAAGCCCGCCCTGCCCTACAGTATCGGGGAGGGTGCTCCGAGGCGATGGCGAAGGGCTCCGCGCGCCGCGGGGCTTTCACCCTCCCCCGCTCGCTTTTGCGCGCCCATGGAGTCCCGCGCGCCCTCTTCATCGCAATTTCCTGTATTATAGCGGAGTTTTTCCCGCTTGTAAAGTGCAAATGCGTAAAATCTAGCGCCCGTCAGCACTCGCCGATGGAGGCGTGGCCCTCCGGGATCTCGGCCAGGAGCGCCGCCTGCGCGGCCCCGTCCTGCGCGGGCTCCAGGATGTAGATCTCCTGTCCCCAGTGGGCGCTGCACAGCGCGCCGCCAAACGTCGCGGTGAAGAACGGGGTCGGCCCGTCCTCCCCGCCCGGCGCAGCCAGGATGGCCTCGAGCGCCGCCTCCCCCGCGCACCCGCGAAAGATGCGCCCGTACGGCCAGGAAGGCGCGCTCTCCTCCGGCAAAAGGCTCCCGGCAAGGGCGCACGCCGCTTCCTCCTCCCGCCAGCACTGGAGCTCGACCGCGTCGCCGGGCCGTGCAAAGAGGCGGACCAACCGCACCCACCAGTCGCGGGACGGCTCATCCGGGTAGAGGAACTGGATGGCGATCACGTCACTCGTCCTTTCCAGCGATGTCCAGGCGCTCGACCAGCAGGGAGGGCGTGCCAAAGGCGGACGCGCCCGGCACGCCGAACTTCAGGTCCTTGCCCACGGCCTGGACGCTCTCGAGCATCCGGTAGAAGTTGCCGGAGACCGTGATCTGCGTCACGGGCTCGGCGAGCTTGCCGCCGCGGATGCGCACCCCCTTTGCCGACAGGGAGAAGTCGCCGGAGATGGGGTTGGCGCCCGCGTGCGCGCCCTGGAGCTCGTCGATGCGCACGCCGTCGCCGGCCTTGGCGTAGAGCTCCTCCGGCGCAAAGCCGCCGGGGGCGATGTAGAAGTTCGTGGGCGCGGTGCCGACCGTGGAGAGGTGGGACGGACGCGAGGCGTTGCCGGTGGAGGTCTTGCCCGCCTTGTGCGCGGTCTTGAGGTTGTACAGGAGCGTGGTGAGCACGCCGTCCTGGATCACGGCCTTCTTCTGCGTGGGCACGCCCTCGCCGTCAAACGGCCGGCCGGCAAGGCCCAGGCCGTCGGAGGGATCGTCCCAGATCGTGACGCAGGGCGCGGCGATCTTCTCCCCCTCCTTGCCCGCAAGGAGCGAGAACCCGCGCTGGCACTCCTCCGCGGAGAATACCTCCGCAAAGGTGGAGAGCAGCGTGCGCGCGGCCTCGGGCGAGAAGACGACGGGCATGGCGCCCGAGGGCATGGACGCGGAGCCGACGTCCGCGGCGGCCATCTGGACGGCCTCGCGCGCGATGACGGCGGGGTCCAGGTCCTCGAACTTCCGGGAAAAGCGGTAGGCGACCTCTTCGTACTGCCGGTCCCCGTCGGCGAGCACCGCGTCCGCCACGGCGTAGGCCGCGCCGCGGGCAAACTCGCGGCGCAGGCCCTCGGTGTTGAGCAGCAGGCACGCGGAGGTCGTCGTCCCCACCTCGCAGGTGGTGCCGCTGGCGATGCGCGGGTCCTCCGCCTTGCACAGGCGCTCCATCTCCAGGGCCAGGGCGATCTTGCGCTCCGGGGAGACGGCAAGGAGGCTCCCGTCCACGGCGCTCACCCAGGCGAGCTTCTCGTCCCCGTCGTAGAGGAACTGCTCGTCCTGGGACTCGAGCAGCGCGGCGTTCTCCGCCGCAGCGCGCACGAGCTCCGCATAGGCCGCCTCGCCCTCGGCCTCGGTCGCGGCGTAGCCCATCTGGCCGCCGAGCAGGCCGCGCAGGGCGACGCCGGAGCGGCGCTCCACGCGCAGGTCCTCGGCCTTGCCCTTGTGGGCGCTGACGGAGAAGGCCTCCGACGTGCAGACAAAGACCTCCGCGCGCGAAAAGCCCGCGGCCTTGGCCATTTCCAGAATCGGTTCATACTTTGCATAGTCCGCCATGGTGCTTACCCCCTCTCCCGTCCGCCGACGGTGATGCTGGAAACGCGGATGCGCGGCTGGCCCACGTCCACGGGCACGCCGCCGGAGAGCGAACCGCACACTCCCTGCGCGCGGGCCAGGTTCTTGCCCACGCGGTCGATGTGGAACAGGATCTCCGAGCCCTTGCCGATGAGGCTGGCGCCGCGCACGGGCTCGACGATCTTGCCGTCCCGCACGAGGTACCCCTCGGCCACGGTGAAGTTGAACTCGCCGGTGACGGGGTTGACGGAGCCGCCGCCCATCTTGGCGGCGTAGAGGCCGTCGCCCATGGTGGCGATCATCTCGTCCCCGTCGTCCTCTCCCGCGCAGATGAAGGTATTGGTCATGCGGGAGGTCGGGGCGAAGGTGTAGTCCTGCCGGCGGGCGGAGCCGGTCCTGGCCATGCCCATGCGGCGGGAGCCGAGCCGGTCGACCAGGTAGCCCTTGAGCACGCCGTTCTCGATGAGCACATTGCGCTGGGCGGGCGTGCCCTCGTCGTCGAGGTTCAGGCTGCCCCAGGCGTTGGGGATGGTACCATCGTCCACGGCGTTCACGCAGTCGGCCGCGATCTTCTGGCCGAGCTTGCCGCAGAACACGGAGCTGTCCAGGCCCACGCTCGTGGCCTCCAGGGAGTGCCCGCAGGCCTCGTGGAAGATGACGCCGCCAAAGCCGTTCTCGATGACCACGGGCATGGCGCCGGCCGGGCAGGGCCGGGCGTGGAGCATGGTCAGGGCGGACTTTGCGGCCTTGCGGCCGAGGTAGGCGACGTCCAGCCCCTCCAGGAACTCGAAGCCGGCCTGCGCGCCGGGGCTCTCGGTTCCGTACTGGTTCTCCGTCTCGGACGAGGCGACCGCCGTGCAGACCAGGCGCGTGTGCGCGCGCTCGTCCTGCACGAGCAGGCCCTCGGTGTTGGCGATGAGCACGCGCTGGTATTCGTCGGTGATGCCGGCGCTGACCTGGCGGATTTCCGGGGAAAGGGCGCGCGCGGCGGCGTCCGCGCTGCGCAGGAGCTCTGCGCGCCGCTTGCCGGGCACGTCCGCGGGCAGCCGCAGGATCGGGTGGCGGTTCGGGGCCACGCCCCGCACCAGCGAGATGCGCGGGGCCTCCCCCGCCGTGCCCAGGGCGGCGGCTGCGGCCTCGGCCGCGGCGGCAAGGCCCTTGGCCGTCAGGTCGTTGGTATAGGCATAGGCCGTCTCCACCCCGCGGAAGACGCGGATGCCCGCGCCCCGGGTGCGGGCGCGGTTCGCGCCCTCGATGCGGCTGTCCAGGAGCTTGATCGTCCCGGACTCCACATCCTCGACAAAGAGCTCGGCAAAGTCCGCGCCCGTGCGCATGGCGCGGGAGAGGGCGAACTCCGCATCGTGCTTTGCAATCATGTGGATTCCTCCTTCGAGATTTGTTTACGGCTTCTGCGCGCCGTCGCTCCCGCCGGCTGCGCGCTTGATGGCGCGGTGCCGCGCGGGCTTAAAGACCATGAGCCGCTGGCCCATGAAGGAGACGATGCTCAGGAGCGAATCGACCAGGATCTTGACCAGATAGCTGTTCCAGTTGAACAGGTCCGTGCCCAGCCGCACGCCAAAGTATCCCAGCGTCATCACCAGTATCACCAGCGCGTAATAGCCGAGGAACTGCTTCCATACCGATCCCTTGTGCGCGCGGAAGACGAGGTTGCGGTTGATGGCGAAGTTGAGCAGGGATGAAACGATGCGCGCGCCGACGTAGGCAAACTCCGGCCGAAGGCCCCGGATCTCCATGAACACGGCATACGCGCCGTAGTCCACGCCAAAGCAGATCAGCGACGAGGCCGCAAAGGAGAGGATGCGCGTAAAGACGAGCAGCGCGTCTCGCACGGGGTGGAAGTGGCTGCCGGCGTTGTTGTTCTCGTATACGGTGCGGATCTCGATTTCTAAGAAGGCCGCGCCCTCGCGCGGGGCCTGCAGGAGCACGTTCATCTCGTACTCATACCGCTCGCCGGGGATGTGGAGCATGTCCGGCAGGAGCGCGCTGGGCAGGCCGCGAAGGCCCGTCTGCGTGTCGTAGACGCGCGTTCCGGTGGAAAGGGCGAAGACCCAGCGCGTGATGGTGTTGCCCAGGAAGGACTTGACCGGCGTGCCCTTGCCAAAGACGCGCTTGCCCAGGACGATGGTCGCGCCGTCGGCCTGCTCCAGGGCGTCGGCGACGCGGGCGATGTCCTCGGGCGTGTGCTGGCCGTCGGCGTCCGCGGTCACGATGTCCGCTCCGGGGTAGAGATTCATGGCGGCGTTGATGCCGGTCTTCAGCGCGCGCCCCTTGCCCTGGTTGACCGCGTGGCTGACCACCGTCACCCCGGGGATTTCCTTTGCGCGCTCGAAAATCGGGCGGTACGTCTCTCCTCCGCCGTCGTCCACCACGAGGAGGCCCGCGTACTTGTCCTGCGCGCTGAGCACGTTCAGGAGCGTCAGGAGCTTTTCGTCCGGCTTATAGGATGGAATCAGAACCACGACCATAGAGCTATCTCCTCACCTGCGCGGTCATGCGCGCCGCGCGTCATGTCAACGCTATGATAGCGCAAAACAGCGGCCTCGTCAAACCCCGGCAGAGTTTATTTTTGTAAAAATCCGTCCGCAAAAAAGTGCCGCAGAATCCAAATTTCGGATTCTGCGGCCTTCTGGTGGACCGCCAGGGACTCGAACCCTGGACACCCTGATTAAGAGTCAGGTGCTCTACCAACTGAGCTAGCGGTCCAAATGGTGGAGCTAAGGGGACTCGACCTCGCCCCCGGGCGAGGCCGGGGCGCGGCTCTGGCAGCCCACCGGGCTGCCATTCACCCCCGCGCCCGTTCGAGCCCCTCCCCGGTCCGCCTCTTCGGCTGCGGGAGGGGCGCGTCCGCACGCGGCGCTCCAAATCTTTGGTGGAGCTAAGGGGACTCGAACCCCTGACCTCAACACTGCCAGTGTTGCGTACTAGCCAACTGTACTATAGCCCCGAGCACGCATATGAGGATACCACGTTTCCTTCGGCGCGTCAAGGAGGATTTTTGTTAAATCCAGGCAAAGCCGCGCGGCCTGGCGCGAAAAGAGAACCGTGCGCTTCTCTCTGGTGGAGCTAAGGGCACTCGACCTCGTCTGCGGACGAGGCCGGGGCGCGGCTCTGGCAGTCCACTGGGCTGCCATTCACTCTCGCGCCCGTTCGAGTCCCCGGTGACCGCGGCAAAAAAGAAAAGCGCGCGGTCCAAACATACCGCGTGCTTTGCCTTGGTGGAGCTAAGGGGACTCGACCTCGTCTGCGGACGAGGCCGGGGCGCGGCTCTGCCAGCCCACCGGGCTGCCA